>JBDTVQ010000023.1:0-33371 GCA_040007195.1 Acidobacteriota bacterium
CGGCCTCGCGCATGCGCTGCGTGTCGCTGTAGAGCAAGGCGAGGTTGTTGAGCGTGGTGGCGACGGATGGCCTGTAGGCGTCGGGGTTGACCTCTGCCAGAGCGCGGCGGATCTGAAGAGCCTCGCTGAAGGCCTGCTCGGCCTCGCGCATGCGCTGCGTGTCGCTGTAGAGCACGGCGAGGTTGTTGAGCGTCATGGCGACGTCGGGCCTGAAGGCGTCGGGGTTGGCAAGGGCGAGCGAACGATCTGCCGCCAAAATGCTCAGGTACAGCGCGATCGCCTCCCCGAACCGCAACTGCTTTTGCAGGAGAAGCGCGCAGGCGAACGCGATCTCGCGGTCATCGGGAGCAAGGTTGTGGGCGTGCCGGTACTGCTCGAGAGCCGGCACGGGCTGGAACTGCAATTCATGCAACTTCCCACGTTCGTACCGGCGGCGAGCGAGCCGTTTTAACTCGCCGGCTTCGTCTGCGATGATTCCATCCAATAGCTCGCCGGCGCGCTCGAATTGACCTCTCTCAATAAGCGCCCTAGCCTCCGCGGAGGATGGGTCGCCCGGGTGGCGGCGCAAGCTTTCCACAAGGTCCGCATACTGCTTCAGATACTCCTCGGCCTTCTTGCGCACCTGATCGAGTTCGAGCTTCGTTCCAGCCAGCTCGCGTTCCAGGCGTTCGAGCACTGCCGGTGGAGCAGCTTGATTGGCCAGCACCTGCGCCAGCATCGCCCTCATTTGCGCCAACTCGGAGGTGACGTGCGCCTGAAAGCTGCGCTCAGTGGCAACCCACGCCGCCTTGTGTCCCTCCTCGGCAAACACGAGCGTCAACTCCGCATCCATCAGCACAGGCAGGTCATTCCGAACAAACGCGCGAAGCGTCTCGGGCATCGGCCGTTCTTCCGGTACGCCCCCATCCATCGCTCGCGCTTCGAAGTCGAGACGCTCCATGATCTGAATGTGAAGCTGCTGGAGTGCGGCGTCGTGCGAGTCCGCCCCGGACTCTGCTGCATGGCCAAGGAACTCACGATAGACCGCGCGACAGTCGCTGAACAGGAAAGGACCGTGACGCAGCCGCCGCTGCCAATTGCTGAGCCAGTCGGGATGTCCGTCTGGGTCGGCCTTCGCTAACGCGCGCGCGAGCGCTGTCTCCACCGCCCCTTGCAACGGCGCCGGCGAAGGAACGATGAGAAGATCCTTCAGCTTGTCATAGCAGTAGTTCGAGGCGACCGACTGGAAAGTGTTTGTACCCCCCGTAATCAGGCCGGAGAGATGTGTGGCTGCTTCCTTGGTTAGGAACTGCCCCGCCACGCCGCAGCACCAAGTGCCAAACGGCCCGCCAACGCTCGCACCGACGGCGGACGCCGCAAGGCGGGTAAGCACGCCAACCGCATCGCGGGACATGGGTGCAATTATAGCTGTGCACCCTACGGCCCGGCGCGCGTTACGCTACGCCCCCATCCCGCACTCTTCGTGCACCGCGCGCACGGCCTTCTCCAACCCCTCGCGCCGCACGACGATGGCAATGGTCAACTCGCTCGACCCCTGCGCAATCGCAATCACGTTCACGCCTTCGCGCGACACCGCCGTGAAGATCCGCCCCGCCATGCCCGTCACACCGCGCATGCCTTCGCCGACAATCGCCAGCAGCCCCACCTCGGTGTCCACCTCGATCGGCTTCACGTAACCATGCGCCAGCTCCAGCGACAGCGCCGATTCCAACGCCTGCAACGCCACACCCAACTCGTCCTTGCGAATGAGGAAGCAGAAGCTCTGGCGATAGCTCGAACTGCTCAGCGCGAGCACCTCGGCGCCGCTGGCCGCGAGCGCAACAAACGCCCGGCCCATCAGCTTCGTGCCCGTCAGCTCCGGGCTCGAAGGCTCCAGACTCACCAGCGCCACGTTGCCCATCGACGTCACCGCGCGCGGGCCCGTCGGGTTCGCAATCGCGGGCACGATCTTTGTCCCCCGCTTTTCCGGCGCAAAACTGTTCTTGCTCCAAACGGGAATCTGCCGCGAAACCAGAGGTGCCAGCGTACGCGGATGCAGAACCTTTGCTCCGTTGTACGCCAGCTCAGCCGCCTCTGCGTAGGTGACCTCGTCCAGCACGCGCGCATCCGCCACCAGCCTCGGATCGGCCGACAAAATGCCGTCCACATCGCTCCAGATCCAAAGCTCCGCCGCATCAAGCGAGGCGGCGAGTATGGACGCCGAAAAATCCGAACCACCGCGGCCCAGCGTTGTCGCGCGGCCATCCGCCGTCGCGCCGTTGAAGCCCGTCACAATCGGCAGCAGTCCCTTCGCCAGTTGCGGCAGCAACACCGCGCCGGCCTTCTCGCGCGTCGGTCCCATCAGCGGCGTGGCGTTGCCAAACACGGCGTCGGTCACGATCAGCTCGCGCGCATTCACCGCGACCGACGGAATATTCTGCGATTGCAGATAGCTCGCCGTCAGCATCGCCGACAGCCGCTCTCCAATCGCCACCGCCTCGTCCACGCTGCGCGCCGGGCGCTCGCCCAACATCAGCACGCCATTCGCAATGCGCTTGAACTCGGCCACCAGCTCATCGATGCCCGTGCGCACGGGCGGCTGCGACGCCTCGGGCAGCAGCTTCTCGCACGTTTCATAGTGACGAGCCGAGAGCGCAGCGATATTCGCTTCCATGCCCTCGCGATCCCCGCCCTCGGCATGTCGCAGCGTGTCGAGCAGCAGGTCTGTGACCTTCGACATCGCCGAAACCACGACGATCACCGGCCGCGCTTTCCGTTCCGCCGCGCCCAACCCCGCCGCCACCTGAATCCGCTCGGCCGAGCCCATGCTCGTGCCGCCAAACTTCATCACCACCAAGCCCTGCTGGCCAGCCTCGCTCACTTCTGCAATTCCTTTCCGTTGGAGAACCGCGAGCGCACGAGGGCGAGAATCCGCTCCTCCACCTCCTCGATCGAGTTCTTCGTCGAATCCACATACTCGGCGTCGGGCGACTGCATCAGCGGCGCTTCACTGCGGCTGCGGTCGCGCGTATCGCGCTCATTGATGTCCTTCAGCACCGCCTCCAGCGTCAAATCCGTTTGCCCCTTGGCATGCATTTCATCCAGACGCCTCTGCGCCCGCACCTCGGCCGCCGCATCCAGGAAAATCTTCACTTCGGCATCGGGAAACACCACCGTGCCGATGTCGCGGCCTTCCATCACGATCGACGTCTGCTCGCCCATCGCCCGCTGCTTCTCCACCAGCGCGCGCCGCACGCCGGGAATCGCCGACGCCTTCGAGGCCGCCTGCGAAATCTCCGCATTGCGAATCAAATCCGTGATGTCCTCGCCGTTCAGCACCACGCCGAGAGGATTCGACCGCAGTTCGATCTCCGCCGCCTTCGCCAGTTGCTCCAGGTTGAGGTGATCGTCCAGGCTCGTGCCGTTCCGCTCCGCCCAAAGCGCCACGGCGCGATACATCGCACCCGTATCGATATAGAGGAATCCCATCCGGGCCGCAATGCGGCGCGCAATCGTGCTCTTGCCCGCGCCGGCCGGACCGTCGATGGCCACCACCACTCGCTTCGCGCTCATTGTCCCGGCTCCGGCAGCGGGTTCCGCGCAAACGCGTACTCTTCCACCACGCGCCCGGCAATCAGGTGTTCCTGAATGATCCGCTCCAGCACCTCGGGCGTCGCCGAGTGATACCAGGTTCCTTCCGGGTAAACGACGGCGATGGGCCCCTGCTCGCACACGCGCAGGCAGTTCGCTTTCGTGCGGAACACGCACGGGTCGGCCTCCAGCAGGTGCAGCTCGCTCAGCCGCTTCTTCAGGTAGTCCCACGCCGCAAGGCCCGCCTGCTGGTCGCAGCATTTGGGTTTCGATTGATCGGCGCAGAGAAAAATGTGGCGGCCAATGCGGCCGATGCCGAGATTCTGCGCGACCGTGCGCAGTTTCTCCGCGTTGCTGTTTTGTTCCATGAGAGTTTCGGACGCACCGCTACCGCAACGGAAGCGGGCGTCTCTTCAGGATAATGGAAGTGGATGCGAAGCCGCGACTTTGATCAACTCGTCGAGAGCGCCGTAGCCGCCATTCCCAAACAGTTCCGCGAGCGGATGGCGAACCTGGCAATCGTCGTCGAGTCCGAACCGCCGCGCCCCGGGCTGCTCGGCCTCTATCACGGCCGCCCTTTGCCTATGCGCAGCGTGAGCGAGCCGTTCGCCATGCCCGACACGATCACCATCTATCAGGGCCCGCACGAGCGCATGGCCCGCGACGAGACTGAACTCGAACGCATCGTCGGCGATACGGTGTGGCACGAAGTCGCCCACTATTTCGGGATGGATGAAGCGCAGGTCCGCAATGCCGAACGTCGCCGCGCCCCCGCCGGTGATGCCCTCGAAGCGGCCCGCCGCCGCAGGCGTCTCGAAAAAACCCGCTAGCGCCTACTGCGCGGCATCCGCAAACGGCAGCGCGCCCTGCTCGGCCCGCTCCGTATGGCCGACCGCCCCTTCATGACGCAGCAGCCAGCGCTTCGTGTCGAGACCGCCGCCGAAACCCGTCAAACTGCCATCAGCCCCAATCACACGATGGCAAGGAACCACAATGGGAATAGGATTCGCCCCATTCGCCGCACCCACTGCCCGAACCGCGGTCGGGTTCCCAATCCGGATCGCCAAGTCGCGGTATGCAATCGTCTCCCCGAACGGAATGCACGTCAGCGCCTCCCACACGGCAAGCTGAAACTCCGTACCGCGCGGGGCCAGCGGAATGTCGAATTGACGTAGCTTGCCTTCGAAGTAGTCGTCCAACTGCCGCCGCGCGTCGCTAAACGCAGCCGGGTCTTCAACCCAGTCCTCACGCGGGGCTCGATGTCCCTTGCCCGCGGGAAACCCGATCAGGCTCAACGCCGCACCATCGCCTGCCAGCAACAGCTCGCCAATTGGTGACGGATGGAACAGGAAGAGCATTTACGCCCTTCAGTATCCCACGCGGAAACGGAAAATCACCCCAACAGCGTCGCCGCGCCCAGCGCTCCGCAATGCTTGCTCAACCGGTCGCGCATTTCCGCCCGCGCCCGTAGCAATCGCGACTTGGTGGCACCCAGCGTCAGGTTCATTTCCGAGGCCACCTGCTGCAGTGGCACGCCGTCGAGGTAGTGGCGAATAAAGACCTTACGAAGCAAACCGGGAATCCGGCGAATCTCGCGATGAACCAGCCGCTTCACCTCGGCTTCCCCAGTCGCCGCCTCCGGCGTCAGGGCCGGATCTTCCAAATCCATCTTGACCTGGTCTTCCCCTTCGGCCGTCTCTTCGATGTATACCAGACGCGCCCGGCGCATCTGCCGCAGCCGCATCAGGCACTGATTCACGACAATCCGCCCGATCCACGTGCTCAGCTTTGAATTGCCCTGAAACTGGCTGAGGTTCTTCCAGATCTTCAGAAATGCGTTCTGAACCTCATCGTGGGCGTCCTCTTCGTTGCGGAGAATGGACAGCGCCTGCTTGTAGGCGCGGTCATAGTGCCGCCGCACCAATTCCTGGAAAGCGCCCTCGTCGCGGGAACAGGCCAAGCTGATTAGCTCAGCCTCTTCCATCTGTCGAATATCAGCCGGCATGGTTTGCATCGGGAGATCCTCTCAGTCTTACGATACCAACGCACCACCAAAAAATTTGCTTTATGCTAAAATCAATTTTAGTAGAGAGAAATAAAAGGACCAAATGTTGAGTGCTGGTGAAGCCAGTTCAAATCCCAGTGAAAACAGCGAAGAAACCATCCAGCGTGTCCTCTCCGGATACGACCTCGGGCGGAAGCTCCGCCAACTGCGCCTGAAGAAGAAACTCGGCCTTGTCGAGTTGGGGCGTCATACTGGCTTGTCGGCCTCCATGCTGTCCCAGCTCGAAAACGGAAAGCTCATTCCCACACTGCCCACCCTGGCCCGCATTGCCATGGTGTTCGATGTCGGTCTCGATTTCTTCTTTGCCGACACCGCCGAGCAGCGGTCCTTCCATCGAGTACGCGCGCAGGAGAGAATCCGATTTCCCGAAAAGCCCGAACTTCGCTCGCCGGGCTATTTTTTCGAATCTCTGGCGTTCACCACAAACAACAAGGGCTTGCAAGGCTACTGGGCGCTCTTCCCACCGCGCGAAGAGGAGTTCTCGTTACCCCACACCCATGAGGGCCAGGAGATGATCTACGTGGTGGAAGGGACGCTCACCGTCCGGCACAACGGCGAGGATTACGAAATGGAAGCAGGCGACAGCGCCTATTTCGATGCGGCCGAGGTCCACAGCTATCGGGGCGAGCTGCCGGATGGTGCGAAAGCGATCATCGCCACAACTGCCGGGAAACTATAGAGCAACAGGATGCACCGCGCGGTCCAGCAAAGCGTGCGGACCCAGTTGGTTTGAACCAGCCGATCCGCCGCATGAGCGTCAAACCCGTTGCGCAAGCATTCGTGCCGCGGCACCTGCCACAGGGCTGTGCTGAGCCAGGTAACGGCGATTAATCCAAAGTTGAGGACGAGCAGCGGCTGGTCCGCGCCCGCGAGCCAAACCAGCGCGGCTGCCGACACCGCTTCGGCCAGCATCGCCGGTCCGACGATCCAGGACACGCGGCGCATGTGCTCTCGCTCATACGCGACGAAGGTCTCCCGCCCGACTGTGGCAAACAGCGGATAGTGCACCAACTGCACAAACCAAATCAGCCCCGTCATGAAGCAGGTCAGGCTCGTATGCAGCAGGAACAGCAGTGTTGGATCAAGCGGATTGAACATCACCGGTTTCGTCATGCTCTCCCAGGAACGGCAAAGCGCAAAACACAAAATAGTTGGGTCGGTCGCTCGCCAGGTAGTGCCGGTGCGAGCGGATAACAGCGCCCTTGGAGATCAGGAACGCACCGGGAAGTTGAGAGCTATCGCCTTCCACCGCGCCGATACCGTGCCCGTCGAGCACGCCCGCCTGAATACCGCGCTTCCAGACCTCCCAACCGAAGAGCTGGCGCAGACTCCCTCGCTTCAAACCGAAGGCGCTGTAGAGCTCCCGATGGGGATTGGTGATGTGATCGAGATCCTCAACGTGATAGCGCTCGGCGAACTTTCGGAACCGCTCGCGTGAACTCATGTGCACGAGCACAATGTGCACGCCCGCCTCTTCGATGCGCTTGCGCTGGCGCGCCAGGTCGGCCATTGCCTCGCGGCAGAACGTGCATCCGGCATGGCGCAAAAAGACAAGCAGTACGGGGGTCCGTTCGCTCAAGGCGAGCAGCGTCTCACCCCGGCTGGTGAGCCAACGATCTAGTTGTTCCCGCTCGGGTGGCTGCACAGGACCAGGCATGCAATTTCCTCATTACAGACGCCCAAGGCAACGCGCCGGACTCAATTTCGTTCTGAGCCGGCGCAGTCTTCTCGAGCAATCAACCTATTTCGGCATCAGTACGGAGTCGATCACGTGAATGACACCGTTAGTGGCCATAATGTCGGTCTTTACCACCTTCGCGCCATCCACCATCACTTCACCGCCCGTTACGCTGATCTTGGCGCTCTGGCCCTGCACGGTTGTGGCGCTCTTTAACTTCACAACATCCGCCGCCGTGACCTTGCCGGCCACTACGTGATAGGTGAGAATCGCCACCAGCTTTTCCTTGTTTTCAGGCTTCAGAAGGTTCTCCACCGTGCCTGCCGGAAGCTTGGCAAAAGCGGCATCAGTAGGAGCGAAAACGGTGAACGGACCGGGGCCCTTCAGCGTATCCACCAATCCGGCGGCCTTCAGGGCGGCCGCGAGCGTATTGAACTGTCCGGCCGACACGGCTGTATCCACGATGTCCATGTGGCCGGCGGCGTTTGCCGAGAACGTAGTCAGCGCCAGGGCGCAGCTCACGCCAAGCGTGCGAATCAATTTATTCACTTGTACTCTCCTTGGGGTCGTCGCGAGGAAGCCTGCTATCGCGGCGTTCCTGCTCACCTAAGAAGATTGCGCTCGAGCAGGGCGAGGTTGATTTATTTGACGCCGATGTGCAGCGCGACAATGCCGAACGTCATGCGATGGAAGCGAACTCGCTGAAATCCACTTCGCCCCATCAGCTGTGCAAGGCTGTTCGCGTCGGGGAACCGGCGCACGCTTTCAGGCAGGTAGCGATAGGCGTCGGCCGCGCCTTCGCCCGACAGCATCGCGCCAATGCGCGGCAGCACACGGAGCGAGTAGAAGTCGTAGAAGCCGCGAAATGCGCGATTCGGCGGCGTGGAAAATTCGAGGATAGCCGCGACACCGCCGGGCTTCAGCACACGGTGCATCTCGCGCAGGCCCTTCTCATAATTCGCCAGGTTGCGGAAACCAAAAGCGACCGTGAGCACGTCGGCCGATGAGGACGCCAGCGGAAGGTTCATCGCATCAGCTTCAAAGAGAGGTGTCACGGCCGAACGCGCGGCTGCTTTGCGTGAGGCCTCAATCAACATCGGGTGGCAGAAGTCGGAGCCAAATACTGTGGCCCCGCGCCGCTTCGCAAGCGAGAGCATCAGGTCGCCGCTGCCGCAACAGAGGTCGACCACCACGGCGCCCGGTGCGGTGATCTCTTTCGACAAGCGCCGCACCGTGCGCGCACGCCACAGCCGGTCCATGTTGCCCGAGAGCACGTGGTTCAACAGGTCATAACGCGGCGCGACACCATCGAACATGTGCCGTACCCAGCGCCCAACTTGTTGTTCGCCTTCGACGCCGTGCGGCCGCGAGCCTTCCGACGGAGTGTGGATCGCTTCGCTCACGCCGGGGCCAACTCCTCCAGCGCGCAGCGCGTAGCTTCCCGCACCAGCGATTCGTCGATATCCGAACGCACGATCACGCTGCCGATGCTCTCGGCCAAGACGAAATGCACGCGGCCCTGGATCGTCTTCTTATCGCTACCGAGGCGCGACACAAGCGCGTCGACCGTCACGCCATCGAGCGGCGGAATCTTCCCGTATGCGTCGATGGCATTGTTCATCGTCTGTGCATCCGCCGCGCTGCATGTTCCCGCGAGGCTGCCAAGATGTCCCACGGCCCGCATCCCGAACGCCACCGCCTCGCCATGCAACAGGCGCTTGTACTGCGTCTCGGCCTCCAGCGCGTGGCCGATCGTATGACCGTAATTCAGGATGCGGCGGAGGCCGCCTTCCTTCTCGTCGGCCGAGACGACTTCGGCCTTGATGCGCACGCTCTCGGCGATAATCTCTTCCACGACGGCCGGGTCCATCGCGAGAACCTGAGCGGCGTCGCCCGACATACGCTCAAACAGTTGCGGACTTCGGATGATGCCGCACTTCAACACCTCATAGAGACCGGCGCGGTACTCGCGCGGGGGCAGCGTGGTGAGCACGTCGGGGTCGATCAGCACGGCCAGCGGCTGATGAAATGAACCGATCAGGTTCTTGCCGCCCACGAGGTTGGCGCCGGTCTTCCCACCGACGCCCGCATCCACCTGGGCGAGCAGCGTCGTCGGCACTTGAATCAGGGGAATGCCCCGCATGAAAATAGCGGCGAGGAATCCACCCAGATCGCCCACGATACCGCCACCGAAGGCGATTACGATGCTGGTGCGGTCGGCGCCGGCTTTCACCATCTGCTCGGCAAGTTCTTCCACCGAGGCCATCCGCTTGCGCTCTTCGCCGCCGGGGAAGTACAGGACGTCGAAGGACTTGCTGCCCAGGGCGGACTTCATTCGGCCGCCGTGCAGGTCCCACACATCGCGTGTAGTGACCACGAACAGCTTCCCTGCCTTGGCGGGAATATGGTGGGAGAGAGCGGCGAGGGCTCCCCTCGAAACGTCCACGGGATAACGTTCCCGCGGCGTTTCGACAACGAAGGTCGGCATACTCTCGTTGTACCATTAGGACATCACGCCGCCGACTGAAGATTCACTCCAAACAGACTTCCTGGTTGTGGGCGCGGGCGTGGCCGGATTACGTGCTGCCATCGAACTCGCCCCGGCCGGAGGCGTGCTCGTATTGGCTAAAGACAGCCTGCACGAATCGTCGTCTGAGTATGCGCAGGGCGGCATCGCCGCTGCGTTGAGTGACGACGACGAGGTCTCCCTTCACGAACAGGACACCCTGAAGGCCGGCGACGGGTTGTGCGACCCGCTGGCCGTGCGAACGCTGGTCGAAGAGGGCCCGCGCGTTATCGAAGAGCTCATCGCCTGGGGCGCCGAGTTTGACCGTGAGGGTTCCAAGCTTTTGTTTGCACGCGAGGGCGCGCATTCGCGTAGCCGCGTGCTGCATGCGCACGGCGATTCCACGGGCCGTGAAATCTCGCGCACTCTTTACCAAAAGGCCGCTTCGCTGCCCAACGTTCAGATCCACAGTTTCTCGGCGATTACCGATCTCTTAACCGACGGCGAATCCGTGTGCGGCGCGGTGGCGTTTGAAGAGAAAACCGGCCGGCACATCAAGATACGGGCGCGCGCGGTGCTGCTCGCCACCGGCGGATTGGGCCGCGTCTATCGCGTGACCACCAATCCCGACGTCGCCACCGGCGATGGTGTTGCCATGGCCTACCGCATTGGCGCGGAAATCAGCGACCTCGAGTTTGTTCAATTTCATCCAACGGCTCTGCACGTTGAGGGCGCGCCGTCTTTCCTGTTAAGCGAGGCACTGCGCGGGGAAGGCGCCGTGCTCCTGAACGCAGCCGGCGAGCGCTTCATGGCGGCGTATCACCCGATGGCCGAGTTGGCGCCGCGAGACGTAGTAAGCCGGGGAATTGTCGCCGAGCTGCGGCGAACTGGTGAGCCCCACGTCTATCTCGATTTAAGCCACCGCGAGCCCGGCTTCGTTCCCAAACGTTTTCCGCGCATCTATGAGACGTGCCTGCGTTACGGTATCAACCTGGAGCGTCAGCCCGCGCCCGTTTTACCCGCCGTTCACTACGCGATGGGCGGTGTGCGCACGGACCTGTCCGGCCTGACGACGCGCTCCCGGCTGTATGCCGCCGGGGAAGCAGCCTGCACCGGAGTCCACGGAGCCAACCGTCTCGCCAGCAACTCATTGCTGGAAGGAATTGTCTTCGGCGCGCGAGCCGGACGGGCGATGCTCGACCATTCCAGCGCGCCGTTTCTGGATGCGCATCCGCATGATGCGCTCTCCGTCCCGCAGATCAGCGAAGCCGACCTGCGTGAGCTCACCTGGCACAACTGCGGAATCGTCCGTACGGGCAGCGAGCTGCAGAACGCCATCCGGAAGCTCGACCGCCTGGCGATGAACCTGACGCAGTCGCCGTCGCGCGCAGCCTACGAGTTGCGCAATTTGCAGACTGTCGCCCAAATCATCGCCCGCTGCGCTCTGGCCCGCCAGGAAAGCCGCGGCGGCCACTACCGCAGCGACTTCCCGAAACCCAAGCCGGAGTTCCAGCTTCATTCCTCCATCACCAAGGAAAGCCCGAATGTCTCGTTCCGCTAACCAGCGCGCCACAGCCCTTTACGCGCCTACGTTCGCGTTCTTTCTCCTGGCCACATTGGAGATCGCGGAGGTTCCGCCTTCCACGGCTTTGTGGGCAGCGCCCGCCATCCTGTTCGCGGCGATGATGATTGCCTGGGCCGCCGAATCGGCTCAATATTATGTGGCGCAAGGCTTCGCGCTCGCCATTCTCGCCTGGCTGCAAACGCTGCCCGAATTCGCCGTGGAAGCCGTGCTTGCCTGGAAGCAGCAGGTGCCCTTGCTGCTGGCCAATCTGACCGGCGCGTTGCGGCTGCTCACCGGCCTCGGCTGGCCCATGATCTATTTCACGGCGGCGCTCTTCCACCGTCTTAAATACAAGAAGCCGATCGGACAAATCGACCTGGAAGAGGAGCATAGCGTTGAGGTGATGGGGCTGCTTGTGCCGCTCATCTATGCGTTTTTCATCTGGTGGAAGGCGTCGCTAAACGTGTGGGACGCGGCCATTCTGATTCTGATTTACGTCGCCTATTTGTGGATCCTCTCTCACATGCCGCCGCAGGAACATGGCGATTTCGACGAGCTCGACCGCATTCCCCGCGCGGTGGTGAAATCCTCGCCCGCCGTTCGCAACATCGCCATTGTCGGACTGTTCGCGGCGGGAGGCGGCCTGATCTACTACGCGGCGGAGCCATTCCTTGGCAGCCTGCTTGCCCTATCGGCCATGTTGGGCGTGCCGAGCTTCGTTTTCGTGCAGTGGGTGGCGCCCTTCGTCAGCGAGTTCCCCGAAAAGGTGAGTGCCTTCTACTGGGCCCGCACCATCAAGAAGGCCCCGATGGCGCTGATGAACATGGTGTCGAGCAACATCAACCAGTGGACCCTGCTGACCGCAATGCTGCCGATTGTCTACTCCATCAGCCGGGGCACGCTCTCCTCGATCCCGTTCGACAGCCAGCAGGAGTTGGAGATTCTCATGACCATCGGCCAGTCGCTGGTGGGCATGATCTTCCTGGTGAACATGAAGATGGTGTGGTGGGAAGCGACGGTGCTCTTCGTGTTGTGGCTGGTGCAGTTTGTGTTCTCGCCGATCGAGCCCGGTCCGGGAACGCTGGGTTTTATCGCGGGCCACATTCACGAATACGTGACCTACCTGTACCTGGCTTGGGCGGCGTTCGGTCTGCTCGGTTTCGTTTTCCGCCCCAGTACCGCGACGGCGTTCCACATGTTCGGCAAAGTGTGGCGCGAACACGTGCGGAAAGCGGCGTAGCTACTCGAGGACGGTGAATCCGGGCATCGCTTCCAGTTTGCCGTCGAAGGTGACGGTGTCGCGACAGCCGGCATCTAGTGCGATTGCACCGATGAGATAGTCGGCGAAGTCGGCGGGTCCACGACGGTATTGGTCAAGCGCATGTGCCACAAGCATGTCACGTTCGATCACCACGTTCGGTGCGGCCATGAGCTGTTCGATTCGATCGACGACGAGCGCCCTACCGAACTTGTAGTTTCTTGCGAGGACCCAAACCATCTCGGCAAGCACAATGTGAGACACGTATAGAGCTTCACCCGCTTGCTCAGTGTCCCGGACTAGTTCTTTCACCGCCTCGAATTGCCTCGCATCGTCGGAGGTAAACAGCCGCACGAGGACGTTCGTATCAACTGCCCTTAAGCCCTTTTCGGATGCGCTCATGATCCTCCCGCAAAAACTCCGCTATGCCCTCATCCATTTCTTCGATCGTAACCGGCCGGTCGAGACGGCTCTTGAGCGAACCCATCAGACTCCACACGCTAACATTTTTTGGGATGAGCTCGATGCGTCCATTCACCACTCGGATGGCAAATTTCGTCCCTTCGGTGAGGTTGAGCTGGTCGCGGATCTCCTTGGGGATCGTGATCTGACCTTTGCTGGAGATGGTGGTGGTCATCCGAGCGGCTCCTTACTTTGAGTATAGCTCCTTACTTTGTGACCTCAATTCTGATATCATCCCGCCGTGCGCTACTTTTTGACATTTCTGCTTACCGCCGCCGCGTTCGCCCAGGCTCTGCCCGTTCCAATTGAAAATGAATGGGTTAAGGTCATAATTGCCCAGGACAAGCCCGGCCAGAAGAGCCGGCTCCACAAGCACGACGTCAACCGGGTGATGATCCATCTCGACCCCGGCACTTTGCGGCTGGCCTACGAAGGCAAGCCGGTGCGGGACGTGAAGTTCAAGGCTGGAACCGTGCGCTGGGACCCGGCGGGCGGCATGCACACCAGCGAAAATCCGGGCGCCGAGTCCTTCAAGATTGTGGAAGTGGAGCTCAAAAAGGCCGGATCGCCCGTCACCTGGCCCGCGAAGGATCCGCTGAAGATCGCCCCGAAGATATACAAGGTCGAGTACGAAAACGACCAGGTTCGCGTGGTCCGCGTGCGCATTCCGGCCAAGGGTGCGATTCCCCAGCACGAACATGCGACCAAGCGTGTAACCGTGGCGCTTACCGACGCGAAGATTCAACTGACGAAGGCAGATGGGTCGAAGGTAGAGGCCGCGTTCACGGCCGGCGAGCCGCGCTGGGGCATGCCCGACGTCCACGCCGAGCAGAGCCTGGTGGATCATCCGATCGAGCTGATTATGATCGACGTCAAATCGAACTAGGCGGAGTTCAGTGTAGAGGGCGCGCTACACTGGGTGCAATAGCATGAAAACGCGCATCCACGGTACTACCATCCTCTGCGTTCGCCGCAACGGGAAGGTGGTGATGGCGGGCGACGGACAGGCCACGATGGGCTCGGAAGTCCTGAAAGCCTCGGTCAACAAGCTTCGCCGCCTATATAAAGATAAGATCGTCGCCGGTTTCGCCGGTTCCACAGCCGACGCTTTTTCCCTGTTTGCCCGCTTCGAAATGAAGCTGGAGCAGCACAACGGGAATCTGCCACGCAGTGTCGTCGAACTGGCGAAAGACTGGCGGACGGACAAGGTGCTGCGGCATTTGGAAGCGCTGCTTCTGGTGGCCGATGTGCAAAACACCTTCATCGTAAGCGGTGACGGCGATGTCATCGAGCCGGACGAATCGGTGGCAGCCATCGGTTCCGGCGGCGGCTACGCGAAGTCGGCGTCGCGCGCGCTCATGGAGAATACCGATCTGGAAGCTCGCGCCATTGCCGAGA
This sequence comes from Acidobacteriota bacterium, assembly GCA_040007195.1. Lineage (GTDB taxonomy): Bacteria > Acidobacteriota > Terriglobia > Bryobacterales > Bryobacteraceae > JAFLBB01. The sequence continues at coordinate 14,502 of JBDTVQ010000023.1, forward strand.
AAGCGATGAAGATCGCCGGCGACCTGTGCATCTACACCAATCAAATCGTGCGATACGAGGAGCTGGGCTGAGCCCCGGGCGGGAAGAGGTAACGCATGGTCATCTATCTGCCAAGCCAGGGCGGTGATAACGCACCGCTGCTGGATGAACTGACCCCACGCGAGATCGTCAACGAGCTCGATAAATACGTCATTGGACAGGCCGACGCCAAGCGCGCCGTAGCCGTGGCGCTGCGCAATCGTATCCGCCGCCAGAAACTCGAACCCGAAATGGCCGAAGAGGTGATGCCGAAGAACATCCTCATGATCGGGCCCACGGGTGTCGGCAAGACGGAGTTGGCACGCAGGTTGGCCCGGCTGGCAAATTCGCCGTTTTTGAAGGTGGAAGCGAGCAAGTTCACTGAGGTTGGGTACGTCGGGCGCGACGTGGAGTCGATGATCCGCGATCTTGTCGAGATCGCCATCGACATGGTGCGTGAAGAAAAGCTCGACGAAGTGGCCGACCGTGCCGAACGCAATGCCGAAGAGCGGCTGCTCGACCTGCTCATGCCGCCGCAGCCCGAAGGCGCCGAGCCTGTGGACAAGACGCGCGAGAAGCTGCGCGAGCGGTTGCGCGCGGGCAAGCTGGATGATCGCGTGGTGGAAGTCGACGTGAAGGAGCGCGGCCCGACGTTCGAGGTCGCCACCAACATGGGCGTGGAAGAAATGGACATCAATCTCAAAGAGATGTTGCCCAACTTCTTCGGACAGCGCTCGCGTAAACGCAAAATGCGCGTGGGCGAGGCGATGGACTACCTGATCCAGGAAGAGGAGCAGAAGCTCGTCGACATGGACCAGGTGACGCGCATTGCGATTGAGCGTGTCGAACGCAACGGCATCATTTTTCTCGACGAGGTCGATAAAATTGCCGGGCGAGAAGGCGGCCAGGGACCCGACGTCAGCCGCGAGGGCGTGCAGCGCGATATTCTGCCGATCGTCGAAGGGACGACGGTGAACACCCGCTATGGCTTCGTCCGCACGGACCACATCTTGTTCATCGCGGCAGGCGCGTTCCACGTCTCCAAGCCAAGCGATCTGATTCCGGAACTACAGGGGCGCTTCCCCATTCGCGTCGAATTGAAGTCGCTCAGTGAGGAGGATTTCATTCGCATCTTGAAAGAGCCCAAGGGCGCGCTGGTGAAGCAGTATACGGCGCTGCTCGAAACCGAAGGCCTCGACATGCATTTCACCGACGACTCGCTGGTTGAAATCGCCCGCATGGCCGCGCAGGTGAACGAGACGACCGAAAATATCGGCGCACGCCGCCTGCACACGATCATGGAGAAGGTGCTCGAGACCATCAGCTTCGAAGCGCCCGACATGAAGAAGCGCAAGGTGAAGATCGACACGGCTTATGTGCGTGCGCAGTTGTCTGAGATCGTTAAAGACCAGGACCTGAGCAAATATATTCTCTAGCGCCGATGCTACCCTAATGCCCACGGAGCGACCAGCGTGATCACCCGGTTGAAGATCGAGAACTTCAAGAGCCTGCGGGATGTGGAGATACGCCCAGGACGCGTGAATATCTTCTTTGGGCCGAACGGGAGTGGGAAGTCGAATCTTTTGGATGTGCTGCGGGTGCTCAAGGGGTTTGGTCTCGGGATGACGGTGGACCAAGTCTTTAATCAACCATCGACACAACCGGCGTTTGGGCTTTGGCCCGGCATTCGAGGTGGGAGTAGCCACGCCGTGTTCCGCGGTCGCGCTGGCAGCGGGAATGATCGTTTTCGCGTATCTATCACTTGCATCTCCGACGCTGCTGAATACAGCTACAGAGCTACTGTCTCGCCTGACAAGAATTGGTTTTTGGCTCAGTCTGCCGAGCACGAGTCAGGAAAACCCGGAATTAGCTACAAACTGGATGAGAGTGGTCACCAGAGAATTCATCTGATTTGGCCCAATGACATTGGACCTTTTGCGGAGCCAGTTCTGCCTCCCGATCGCCCCTTCTTTGTGAATCAGCTACCCCAAGGAATTCAGGAGCTTGGTGAATCGGTTAGGTCAAGTCTGGACTCCATCCAAATGCTGGATTTGGTGCCGTTCATACTACGTGAGCGGTCCAGGTCAGTAAGGGCGAAGCGGCTCGGTCCACAAGGAGAAAACCTCGCCTCAGTAGTGAAGGCCATCTTCGAGGAGACGGATCACAAGGAGAGTGTACTCGCGTGGCTTCGAGAACTGTTGGAAGAGCCAATCGAAGATCTGACTCCGAAGCAGGCGGAGGAGAACGAAGTCTACCTTAGAATGCGCCAATTCGGGCATAAGTTCAGCGCAAGCTCGCTTTCGGACGGGACACTCCGCTTTATTGCGCTTGTCGCGGCCTTCTTCCAGCCAGTCCCCCCTGGTGTATTGCTGATCGAGGAGATCGAAAACGGCATCCACCCTTCCCGTCTGCGCTTAGTCTTGGAGCTCATCAAGTCCCAGTCCGAACGAACCGGCACACAGGTCTTTCTCACCACCCACTCTCCCGCTTTGCTCGCGTGGCTGCGGGAAGACGACTACGCGCACACCTACTTCAGCCGGCGCGATCCGGAAACAGGCGGTAGCGAGTTCACGCCACTCTCTGAGATTCCTCATTTTCTGGATGTGGTCAAGAAACATTCGCTCCTCGAACTTGCGACTGAGGGTTGGTTCGAAACGGTCTGATGAGCACGCGCGTACTCGTCATTCCCGAAGACGCGACGTACAACGGATACGTTGTCAAACCGCTTGTCGAGCGGATCTTCCGGGAGATCGGAACAGCCCGCGCACAGGTGAATGTCTGTCGAACTCCTGCCGTTCACGGCAAGGACACCGTGCGTGGCCTACTTCCCGAAATTCTCGACCGGCATCCACACACGGACCTCTTCCTATACTTCCAGGACTCAGACCTCCAACCAACTGAAGGTGCATTTCAATATCTAGAACGAATCGCTGACCGGGCGAACCAACGGCTCATCTGTGTCGCCGCGCAACCTGAATTGGAGATTTACCCGCTCGCGTCGGTGCGCGCCCAGATTCAAACCGAACTGGGCATCGGTTGGCCAGAGCTGAGGAACCACCATCGCTTGAAAGAAGAGTGCTTCGAAGTCATGGCCGATCGCTTGCGCTTGGCTGGTGGGCCAGGCAAGGGCCGCCTAACTCTCATGCAGCAAGCCCTTCAGAACTATCGTGGACTTGAAGCAATCTGCGAGGAACTGGTGACACTACGCGAGAGAATCGCTGAGTTCTTGGAGAGTCAGCGTGCACGCTAGACCTCTCCTCCTAACTCTCGCTCTAATTCTCGCCTCCTGCGGATACGTCGGCGATCCGATGCCGCCGTCGCTGCACATTCCCGCCGCCGTCGCCGATTTGCGGGCCGAGCAGAAGGTCGACCGTATTGAGATCCGCTTCACGCTGCCGCCGCTTACTACTGACAATGCCGGTATCCGGCGCTTTCAAGATGTCGAACTACAGGGTGGTCCCGAGGGCGCGGCAGGCCGCATTCCCCTTCCGCCAGCGGGCCCGGGGCCGGTGGAATTGACAGTGCCTGTGGCGGATTGGAGCGGGAAGAGCGTCACGTTCAAGGTCCGCAGCCAGGGAATTCGCGGGCGCTGGAGTGAATGGTCTAACGCCGTCACGCTCGCCGTCGCGGCGCCGGCGGCCGCTCCCATGGTTCGCGCGACGGCCACTGCGGCCGGCGTGAAGCTGGAGTGGGACGGTCCGGCTGGCACCACCTACACGATTGAGCGAACCAGCGAAGGCAGCCCGGCACCGGTCATGCTCGGACCGGCCAACGATTCGACATTCCTCGACAAGGACGCGCAGTTCAACCAGTCCTACACCTACCGCGTTCAAAGCGCGGGCAGCCCGATGTCCGCTCCCGTGGTGATCACACCCAAAGATACGTTTCCGCCCGCCACACCCACCGGACTTTCGGCGATTGCGGCACCCGCTTCTATTCAGCTCAGCTGGAATCCGGTCGAAGACGCCGACCTGGCCGGTTATCAGATGTACCGCGCCGAAGGCGACGGCCCGTTTATTCGCGTAGGTGGACGATTGACCGCGCCGAGCTTCAACGATCGCGAGGTGAGGCCGGCAATTTCCTACCGCTACCGGGTAACCGCGCTCGATTCGGGAGGGAATGAAAGCCCGCCATCGGAGGCCTCGACGATCGCGGTGCCTTGATATACTGAAGACGTTCCACCCTTCCGCGAGACGATTCTGGAGTACTTGGTATGAAAATATTTCTCGATTCCGCAAATTTGGACGAACTGCGCAAAGCCGCCGCCTGGGGCATCCTCGACGGCGTTACCACCAATCCCTCCCTGATTGCCAAGGAAGGCATTCCGCTGGAGCAACGAATCGCGGAGATCTGCGAAATCGTCGACGGCGAGATTAGTGCCGAAGTAGTCTCCACCAGGCACGAAGACATGGTGCAGGAAGCCTACAAGCTGGCTAAGATCCACAAGCATATTGTCGTGAAAGTACCGCTCACGCGCGATGGCATTCAGACCTGCGCCAAGCTGTCAAAGGAAGGCATCCGTTTCAACGTTACCCTCTGCTTCACCGCTACGCAGGCGTTGCTTGCGGCCAAGGCGGGCGCACACTTCATTAGCCCCTTCGTGGGTCGCTTCGACGACATCGGCGCCGACGGCATGGATCTCATCCGCCAGATCTGCCTCATCTACAAAAACTATGGATTCAAGACGCAGGTGCTGGCCGCGTCACTTCGCTCACCGCTGCACGTGGCGCAGGCGGCAATGTTCGGTGCCCACATCGGCACGTTGCCATTCAAGGTCCTGGATCAGATGTTCAACCACCCGCTGACCGACCGCGGCCTGGAGCAGTTCCTGAAGGACTACGCCAAGGCCTTCGAGCTCACCCCGGCCGGCCACTAATTCGCGGCGATTCACGGAGATCAGATAGCAACGCATGATGACCCCAGTCGAGCGGTTGGCGCTGCTCGCGGTGGTAGCTTGTGCGCTGATCGCGGTTGCCGTGCGGATTGTCTTCAAGCTCCGCCTGACGCCGCCAGAAAAAGAAAAACGCAGGCGCGCCATGATTAACCGGATTGGCCGCATGACAGACGCCATGCTCACCGACGTGCACAGCAGCACGCTCTACTATCTGTATTCGATCAATGGCGTGGACTACAACGCATCGCAAGACGTTTCGGCGTTACTTGACCGCATGCCGGTTGAGCCGTCGCTGTTGATTGGCAACATCACTTTGAAATACGCACCGCGCAATCCGGCGAACTCTATCGTGCTCTGCGAGGAGTGGTCCGGGCTGCGCGTGCGCGCTCATGGCTTCGGGGGATCACCGTCGCCTACACCATCGGAAACCGAATTGAAGGAGAACGAAATCGGATGAAGAATAAGCTGACAGCGAAAGCCGTAATGGCAGCGGCCCTGGCTCTTACGCTATTGGGCGCGGGCGGCCTGGTTGCCGCCAACAAGTTTGGAAAACCAACGTCGGTCATCCATGTGGTGACCGTAAAGTGGAAGCCGGGGACGACACCCGAACAGATCACTGCCGCGCTTGCCGGCGTGGAGAAGGTCGCCTCCACTTACCCCGGCATCAGCAACGTCTGGATCAAGACGCTCAAGGTCCAGGGCAAAGATTATGCCAATGCCTTTGTGATGGAGTTCAAGTCCGAAAAGGATCTGAAGAGCTACACGGACAGTGCCGCGCAAAAGGAATGGTACAAGGTGTATCTGCCGATTCGTGAGGAATCCACGACGCACGACATTACGAACTAAGAGTCGCGGTTACAAGCGAAAGGGGTGAAGGCGTCTGGTCCTTCACCCCTTTTCATTTCCTGTCTCGACTGGGAAAGCTAAACTTTTTGTACGTTCTCCGCCTGCAGGCCTTTCGGACCCTGCTTTACTTCAAACTCCACCTCAATGCCGTTATCGAGTGTCCGATATCCCGACATCGCGATGGCGCTGAAGTGGACGAACACGTCCTCTCCGCTGGCTCTCTGGATAAATCCATAGCCCTTGGCATTATTGAACCACTTCACGATACCCTTTTCTCTCACTACTTCTTCTCCTGCACGAATGGATCATCCTCGCGACTGGCCCCTAAGATGGCTTTTCCGGGGTAGAAAAACGCAAAAAGCTACGGGAGTAACCCGTAGCTCTGTTTCACCTTATAAATCAGGACCATGCGACTACTTCGGCCCTTCCGGAACCGAAGCAGAATTGTCTCAGAACTGCCCTAAGGGGTCAAGACATTTTTGCGGAATCTTGTAGTGGAACCGGTTCGATCCGTGCTGCTCCTGCGGGAATTCCCGCTCCGCCCCGTTCCGCCCAGCACTTTCGCCACTCCTTTGTCAGATAAAAGCTAGTTCCGTCGGCTAGGAGAATCACCTCAGCGAACAATCCCCGGGTGATGGTGGCCTCGGAAAGGTCGCCAACGGGGCGCCTCCGGACGCGAAACCAGCTCTTATGGAGGAAGTGTTCCCCCACCAGGTAGCCCATGGAGAGACGGGGAAGGCGGCCCTTGCGCGCGAACAGGCGGACCGGAGTCGCTCTCCCGGCTTGCTCCTGAACCCAGGCAGGGACATCCGATGGATCGGCGTCGGCCCCAAATGACATCAGGCGGCCCAGACAGCAGGCCACGATGAAACGCAGGATCCGCAGCAGAAGCGGCAGGACCAAGATCATGGCCACGAGCAGCGCGACCAGGATAGGCAGGGCGATATAAGGGTGCTGGTAGGCGAGCAACAGCAGCGCCACGACGCCGATGTCCTCGCCGACGCTCAGTAGGGAATGGGTTCCCGGTTCGGGCGCGGCGTGGGCGAGCAACCGCACGCCCATCTTCGTGGAGTGCGTACCGAGCGCGATGGATCCGGCAAACAGTACCGCGGCGATCTGCGCCAGCGGGCTCATCTCCGACGCCGCGCCGAAGGCGAGCATCGCGGCTCCGATGGGCCGGATTACCGTGTGAACCCCATCCCAAATCGGAGTGAAGAAGGGGATTTTGTCCGCAACGAACTCAGCCAAATAAAAGACGCCCGCCGCCACGAGCACGGCCGGGTGGCTCACCACGGCAAGTTCGGGCGGAAGCCCGGAGATCCAGCCAAAGCGCAAGCCAAGGCCGAGCGTCAGGATGGCCGCATACAGGTTCACTCCCGACACCATGGCGATGCCGAGAATGGCCGACAGTGCTTCTACGGATTTCATGGAATCGTCCGGGTCAACTCGATTTGGACATCTTGCGTCCGATCCACAAAAGCAGGATCGCGCCTATCGTCGCCATGATGTACCCGGCCGGCTGGCCTTCCGAGTACAGTCCGGTGAAGCGGCCGAGAAAACCGCCCACTACCGCGCCTGCAATTCCCAGCGCGACGGTGACGATACACCCGTGAGAATCCCTGCCGGGCATGAGAAACTTCGCCAGCGTGCCCACAATTGCCCCAAAGATGATGTAGCCGATGATGTGGAACATACATCCTCCTTTCCCACTCCTACATACTGACGTAATTGCGACTTCAGCGGTTCAGAAATCCGGCGTCGGCGCCCACTTCACCGGCGGCAAAGCGCAGGGCGTCGATCGTCACGGAGTTTAGCGGAATGCCTTCGGCCCTGGAATGGGCGTGAATCATCGCCTCCATTCCTCCGGGCGCGAACAAGCGCTCAACGCCTTCTCCCCGCCGGCTGTCTTGCATCTGGCGCACCACGGCATCGGCGCGGTCGCGGAAGCGTTCGAGATCGGTGAACGCCGAGATATCCAGCGCCAGGAAGAGGTGCCCGTCGGCGCCGGGCCTCGCACCGTCAACCATGTTGCCGAGCTCCGTGCCATAGCTCGCATCCGAGAGTAACGTCGAGAGCATACCGAACACCACGGCCAAGCCTACGCCCTTGAACTCGCCGATAGGTTGGAGGAGTCCTGCCAGAGCCTGGGCGGCGTCGGTAGTGGCGTTGCCGTCGGAGTCGAAGGCCCAATTTTCTGGAATGGGCTCGCCCTTCTGGTGGAACACGCGGATACGCCCATGGGAACTGAAGCTGAAGGCCGCATCGAGAACGACGGGCGGTTCGCGCCGCGTGGGAATGGCAACGGCGAGGGGATTGATGCCCACGATCTTGTCCCGGCCGCCCCACGGGGCCATGGTGGGAAGCGCGTTGGTGGCGCAGATGCCGATCATGCCGTGGCCCAGCGCTTCCATCGCATAGTAGAACATCGCACCGCAGTGATTGGATCCGCGCACGGCCGCGAACGCAACACCATGTTGAGAGGCGCGCTCGATGGCCTGGCGCATGGCGAACATGGCGGCCACCTGGCCCATCGAATTGCCGCCATCCACTACAAGTGCCGCTGCGCGTTCGCTCACGATTGACGGAACGCCGCGAGGATCGACGCCGCCGGTGCGCAATTTCACCATATACTCAGGCACGCGCAGCACGCCATGCGAGTGCACGCCGCGTTCGTCGGCGGCAACCAGCGAATCGGCGACCAGGGCCGCGTCCGGTCCCGTCATTCCGCAGCGCTCAAACAGGCCGTTCACAAATTCGCGGAGCGAACCCGCACTCACGCGCTGCTCCCGTTCAGCTCCTGGATACCAGCTCATCGCGGCCTAGCGTAACAAAGCGCGAGCGCCACGATACAATCTGGAGCGATGCTCTTCCAAACCGAATCTCTCCCGGTCGAGTTGACGCGCGCCGACGCGGCGCTAGACCGGATCGTCACGTCGTCCGCGAAAATCGAGCGCCTCGGCCGCGGCTTCCTCTTTACCGAAGGCCCCATCTGGCGCCCGCGCGAAAGCGACCTGATCTTCAGCGACATTCCCGCCAATTCGACCTTCCGCTGGAGGCCCGTCGACGGCAATGGCTCAAAGTCGGGAGACGTTGAGTTGTTCCGAAAGCCGAGCGGCTATTCCGGAACCGATCTGCCGCCGGGCGCCTTTCTCGGCTCCAACGGGATGACGCTCGACGCGGATCACCGCCTGATCATCTGCGAGCACTCCTCCGGACGGGTGACGCGCCGCGAGCACGACGGATCCCATACCGTTCTCGCCGCACAGTATCAGGGCAAGCGGCTGAACTCACCGAACGATTGCGTACACCATTCCAGCGGCGACCTCTACTTTACCGATCCGCCCTACGGTTTCCCCGGCATGGACGATGACCCGAAGAAGGAGCTCGACTTCAACGGCGTGTACCGCATCCGCCAGGGAGAGTTGCAGCTTCTCTTTAAGGACCCCGCTGTAAAGCGCCCCAACGGCCTGGCGTTCTCACCCGACGAGACAGTGATGTACCTTTCCAATTCGGATCCCGAGCGAAAGATCTGGATGCGCTTCGATGTGGCCGGCGACGGTACTCTGACCAATGGCGCCGTTTTCAACGATGTCACTGCGCAGACGCCGGGCGGATTGCCGGACGGAATGAAGCTGGATCAGGAAGGAACGCTCTATTGCACGGGCCCAAATGGAGTGTGGATTTTCAATCCCGAGGGCAAGCATCTGGGCACGATTCATTTTCCGGAGATTCCCGCCAACCTCCACTGGGGCGACGAGGACGCGCAGATGCTCTACGTCACCGCCCGCACGGGTCTGTACCGGATTCACTTGGGTATTCGCGGCATCCGGCCTGAGTAGCGGCCAGTTGCCAGCGGAGGAATTTAGGTGGGGCTGCCACCTTTCGGAGGCAGCCCGCCTACCGGCGGGGACATTGTGGGGTGTGGGTTGTTGGGTCTGCCCGTCGCCGGTACTCCAACAAAGACGAATCTCGACGCCTCATAGTTCCCCTCACTTTATATATTTTATCGATGACCTCGAGAAATCTCGATCACTAGCCCCCATATGATTGCACCGAGGAAAGCAAGTCCCCAGACGATTATGCCCATGACAGTCGGCCAATCCTTCTTATCGGCCTTGGTGTAGATCGTTCCCGTTGGAAGCTCATTCCGCACACCACCGGACAGGATCGCCTTCATCGCCGCCACTCGCTCGCGGCCTTCCTCTTCCTTGTTATGTCGTTCAGGCAGAAGGAACTTCCTGCCGTCGGCCAAGCCTAGGCCAATGCGCCAGAAGGTCCCTTCCTTTTGCAGGTGAATGCAGTCCAGAGTGATCTCGGCAATCTCTTCGCGCGCGATCCTTCGCGCTTTCATGCCGGAGGGTAACGGCCGGTAGTAGATACTGACACCGTTTGTATCGACATCGACATGAGCTGTCTCCACCAAGAGGACGAGTGAACCGTAGAACCAAAGTCCGACAAACGGGAAACCCGCCAAAATTCCGCGCCAGTCCGGCTCGCCGTGATGCCACCCGAGCTTCGCCATGATCGTGGCGTAAGCGATTGCCAGCAGCATGATGGGTATCGATGCGTAGAGGGGAATTAATCGTTCCGATCTTTGCAGCCCGGCCTGTGTCGTCATTCTCCTCGATTCACCTTCCAACTAATTTGCCGCAGCATGCCGAGCCACATCTCCGCGTCCTTTTCCGAGAGGCCCAGCCGCCGCACCATGCGCCGCACCTTGAGTTCGGTGGAGACGGCGGTCTTCGGATTCGTGTAGCCGCTGCGATTGAGAATATCGTTGAACGTGTCCGTAATGCGATCCACGGATGCGCCATCGGCTGTGTGGATCGGCTCTTGCTTGCGGTCAGGAGCGCGGCCGTCGCGTGCGAGCTCATAGAGGCACACGGCGACGGCTTGGCCCAGATTCATCGACTCGTGCTCGTCGCGCGTGGGAATGCGCATGAGCCAGTGGCAGTGGCTGAGATCCTCGTTGGAGAGGCCGAACTTCTCGCTGCCAAACAAGAGCGCGATACCCGATTTGCTCGCAGCGGCGTGTTGCTTGATGAAACGCGCTCCTCGCTCCAGGCGGCGCAGCGATACCTGCGGGTCGCGATGGCCCAGCGAAGCGGTTCCCACAACGAGCGAACAGTCGGCTACGGCTTCCGCTACGGTTGCGCACTCGCGGGCCGAGGCCATGAGTGCCGAGGCGCCCACGGCTGAGCGCGCCTCGCGAAAGGCGAGATCGTAGGCGTTCACCAATCGCAGATCCAAAAAACCGAAGTTCGACATGGCACGGGCAGCGGCCCCGATGTTGAGCGGGTTCCGCGGCGAGACCAGGACAATTTTCAGTTGTTCGGCAATGGAGAAGATGAAGGCCTTACCTCAGCTCCTCCATGATCTCATCGAGCGCCGCCTTCGATGGACGTGTCACGTTCTGCGGCAGCGCCGCAAGTGGCGTGTCCACCATGTTGAGTGTTTCGAAGTAATCCTTGGCGTGGGTATCGATGTAGAGGATGCCGGTGACGACTTCCTGCACCGCTTCGGCCTCGTGCAGCGTGCGGATGGCGGTCATCTTATCCGTTGGATCGTAGTCGCGGCCGAGCTTCTTCACGCGCAGGACACTGCCATCGTGTAGCGTCACCTCTTGCGTATCACCGTCTTCGATCTCTACATGAATCTCATCGAAGTACGGTATGAAGTTCAGCTCGTGAAGGGGGATGTCATGGTCCTTCACATAGGCGTAGGACATGGTCGATCCCAGATGATCGTTGAAGGTTGTACAGGGGCTGATCACATCGATGATGCTCAGGCCTTTGTGGGCGATGGCGGTCTTGAGGATCGACTGTAACTGCCTCTTGTCGCCGCTGAACGAGCGGGCAACCAGCGTCGCGCCGAGCTCGATTCCGAGCAGGCAACAGTCCAGCTTATGCATTTCGTTCACGCCACCACTTTTGGATTTCGCATGGAAGTCTGACGTGGCGGAGAACTGGCCTTTGGTCAGGCCATACACACCGTTGTCTTCAATGATGTAGATCAGCGGCAGATTGCGCCGCAGCAGATGCATGAACTGGCCGATGCCGATGGAAGCAGTGTCGCCATCGCCGGTGACGACGATGCCCAGCAGGTTGCGGTTGGCGAGCATCGCACCCGTGGCTATTGACGGCGCGCGGCCATGGACGGAGTTGAACCCATGGGCGAGATTCAAGAAGTATGCGGGAGACTTCGATGAACAACCGATGCCGGAAAATTTTGCGACCGACCACGGCTGGACGCCCATTTCGAAGAAGACCTCGACAATGCGCTCGCTGACCGAGTTATGGCCGCAGCCGGCGCAGAGCGTCGTCTTGCCGCCTTTGTAGGAAAGCACCTCCAAGCCGATACGGTTCGTCTTCTTCGGAGGAACGGCTGTCGTGCTCATAATGCCTCCTGGCGCAGAATTTCATCCGTGATGGAGCGGGCGTCGATGGGCAGCCCGCAGTAGTAACGAACGCCGCGCAGTTTGGCGAGGCGAGGCACGTCGAGGTCGAGCTTCATCAGCTGGTGCAGTTGGCCGTCGCGGTTCTGGTCGACGATATAGACGCGCTCGTGACGGTCGATGAATTGCTCCAGTTCGGGCGTGAACGGGTAGGCTCGCAGACGGCAGAGACTGACGGGCAAATTGTGTTCGCGGAGGAACTGATCCTCGCTCTCGCGGCAGGCCTCGCGCGACGTACCGCAGAAGACAATGCCGAATTTCGCACCCGGGACATAGGTAATCTCCGGCTTGGGGACTGCCGCGCGGATAGAGGCGAACTTCCGCGCCAGCCGATCCATGTTGTTCATGTAGTCTTCAGGGCGCTCGCTGTACTGCGCCTTTTCGTTATGGCCCGACCCGCGCGTGAAGTAGCTGGCCGTGGGATGGTTGGTACCGGGAAGCGTGCGGTAGCCGACGCCATCGCCGTCTACATCGCGATAGCGTTCGAAGCCGCCAAGACGTTCGAGATCCTCAGCCGACAGCACCTTGCCCCGGCGGATGGGCTCGCCGGGATAGGGCATGGGATCCGACATCCAGTTATTCATGCCGAGATCGAGATCGGAGTTCACGAACACCGGGGTCTGAAATTGTTCGGCAAGATCAAAGGCATCGCCCGCCATTGAAAAGCACTCCTCCGGCGAGGCGGGGAACAGAATGGGGTGACGGGTGTCGCCATGCGAGAGGACGGCGTTGCTCAGAATGTCGCCCTGCATCGTGCGTGTGGGAAGTCCAGTAGAGGGGCCCACGCGCTGCACGTCGAAGATGACGGCCGGCACTTCGGTGTAATAGCCGAGGCCGACGAATTCCGACATGAGTGAGACGCCCGGTCCGGCGGTGGAGGTCATCGCGCGCGCTCCGGCCCATGACGCGCCGATCACCATTCCGATAGAGGCGAGCTCATCTTCGGCCTGCACCACGGCGTAGGTCGCTTTGCCCTCGGAATCGGTGCGCAGGCGTTTGAAATATCCGATCATCGATTCGACGAGCGACGACGATGGCGTAATCGGATACCACGCAGCGAACGTGCAGCCGGCGAATACGCAGCCGAGGGCGGCCGCGGCGTTGCCGTCGATGATGATCTTTCCGGCCGTGGCATTCATCCGTTCCACGCGGAAGGGATGATCTTTCTCCAGGTTTGCCGCGGCCCAATCGAAGCCGGCCGTTGCCGCGCCCCAATTCAACTCCGCCGCCTTCACTTTCTTCGGCCCGAACTGCTTGAAGAGCGCCTTGTGAATCTCCTCCATGTCGATTTCCAACAGGTAGGCAACCACGCCGTCGTAGATCATGTTCTTAACGAGCTTGCGCAGCTTGGCGTCGGGGCAGACCGGGCCTACCAGCTTGTCGAAGGGCACGGCATACATGTGAAGATCCGCGCGCAGCTCATTGAGCTTCAGCGGCTCGTCGTACACAATGACGCAGCCCGGCTCCAGGTCCAGGCAATCTTCCTTCGCTGTCTCCGGATTCATCGCCACAAGGAAGTCGATCTCCTTCTTGCGCGCGACCCAACCGTGCCTGGAAGCGCGGATGGTAAACCATGTGGGCAGTCCCTGAATGTTCGAGGGGAACATGTTTTTCCCGCTCACGGGTATTCCCATCTGGAAGAGGGCCCGCATCAGGACTGTATTGGAAGTTTGGCTGCCGCTCCCATTTGCGGTGGCAACCTGAATGGAAAAGTCGTTCACGACGCGTTGCTGCGGCGTGTTACCACTCGGGAGAGTGGGTGAAGCTAGGGTGGTCGACATCGAGGTCGTGTACCTCCCGGTATTGATTCAGGCCAGCAATTGCCGACCCGCCGGGATTATACGCCCAACTCCGATGGGAGTGAATGCGCCGGGAATTCTCCTAGCGCTCGTGCGCCTCTTCGAGGTAGGTGTAGCCGTACAGTCCGTCCTCATAGAATTTGAGGAGCCTGCCGGACTCCTCGTAGCCGATGCGTCCTTCGCGAACGGCGCGTTCGACGTCGCGGCGGAACATATCGAGCAGGGTGCGCGCGTTGAACTGCACGTAGTCGAGCACTTCGGCCACGGTGTCTCCGCGGACCACGGTATCCAGTTCCACTTCGCCCGCCTCATTCAGGCTGACGTGCACAGCGTTGGTGTCGCCGAACAGGTTGTGCATGTCTCCCAAAATCTCCTGGTAGGCGCCCACGAGAAACGTGCCGAGGTAATAATGATCGCCGGTGAAGGTATGCAGCGGCAGCGTCTTCTTCACATCGCGGCGGTCGATGAAGATGTCGACCTTACCGTCGGAGTCGCAAGAGATGTCGCCGAGCACGGCGTGCCGCGACGGCGATTGCTCCAGACGGTGAATCGGCATGATGGGGAATAGTTGCTTCACGGCCCAGGAATCGGGCATCGACTGGAACAACGAAAAGTTGCAGAAATAGGTATCAGACAACTGTGCGTCGAGATTTTCCAGCTCTTCCGGTTTCTCGTCCATCTCCCCTGCCAGCCGTTGAATGCGGCGGCAAATCGACCAATAGAGATTCTCGGCCATGCTGCGCTGAGCAAGCGGCAGGTAGCCCAGGCTGAACAGGTTCAGTGCCGAATCGAGCGCCTGCTGCGCGTCGTGGAACGCTTCGAGAACATTTTTCTTGGAAAGCCCCTTGTGCGTTTCGATGAGATCACGAATCGGTTGCTCGACGTCGGTTGGCGTCTCAGCCGGCGGCTCCACCTGTTCGCCGAATCCGCTCACGCCGAGCACGTTGAACACAAGGACGCTGTGATAGGCGGCTACGGCGCGCCCGCTCTCACTCACGATGTTCGGATGCTCCACCTCGGACTCGTCGCACACCTGTTGAATGTGATAGACGACGTCGTTGGCATATTCCTGGAGCGTGTAGTTGACGCTCGATTCAAAGTCGGTCTGCGAGCCGTCGTAGTCGATGCCGAGCCCGCCGCCGACGTCGAGAATTTTCAGGCCCGCGCCGTTCTTTTTAAGGTCGGCATAAATGCGCGCGCCTTCGGTAACGGCGGCTTTCACCTGGCGGATGTTCGTAATCTGGCTGCCCAGGTGGAAGTGCAGCAGCTGCAGCGTGTCTTCCATGCCAAGCGCCTTCAGTTGATCCAAAGCGCGAATGGCCTCGGTAACGGTGAGCCCGAACTTCGAGCGATAGCCGCCGCTGGACTTCCAGCGTCCCGAGCCGCGGCTGGCCAGCTTGATGCGCAACCCGATTACCGGCCGCACGCCGACGCGCGCGCTGTGCTTCAAAATCAGGTCGAGCTCGGTGTACTTCTCCACGACCGGCGTAATGTTACGGCCGATCTTGCGCGCGAGCATCACCATTTCGATGTACTCGTCGTCCTTGAAGCCGTTGCAGATGATCGGCGTGTTGTTGTCGGCGATGGCCAGAACGGCCAGCAGCTCTGGCTTCGACCCCGCTTCCAGCCCGTATTCGTACTGCTTCCCGTAGCGAACGATCTCCTCAATCACCTGCCGTTGCTGGTTCACCTTGATCGGGTACACCAGCGAGTACTTGCCCTGGTAGTTGTGGTCACGAATGGCGTTGGTGAAGGCGCCGTGCAATTCGCTCAGGCGGTGTTGCAACAGTTCGCCGAAGCGTACCAGAAGGGGAAGCGGAATACCGCGCAGCACGAGCGTGTCGACCAGTTGCTTGAGGTCGATTGACCGGGTGGCCTCTTTGGTGGGGTGAACCCACACGTTCCCGTTCGCACCTACGGAGAAATAACCCTGGCCCCATCGGGCCACATCATACAGCTCAGTGGCGTCGGTGACGGTCCACCTTTCGGTCGGTTCCCACGTGGAGTTTTCGGCAACTTTCACACTCAACTGCGCACACCTCCTGAACCTACAGTGTCGAGCCTAGGGGCGGTGCGCCGCAACAGGTATTTGGGCCGGGCGGACTGACCGCCCTATCGCAAAGCATTTGAGGGCGCGCGGGCGGCCGCTCGCTTGCTCGCTCGCGAGGCGATGCCGGTGCGAATCAGTTCCGCGTCGTGAGAAGTGAATTGCAGGGGGCGCCGCGACATCTGCTCCTTTTCTTCCGCGCTCCAATTTGGCTTGAGAACGCCACTTTCAGAATGGCGTGCGACGCCTTGTAACAAATGCGCAATCTCATGAGCCATGACGTGTCCGAGCACGTCGCCCAGAAAGCTTGGCGTGCCATTGTGAACGCGATCGTAATAAATCTCCACGGTTTTGCCCTCGTAGGGTAGGGCGAAAGCCAGAATTCCCGGCGGAAGATCATCTGGAGCCTGAGCCACAAACCGGATTCGCACGTCTTCTGGCCGCTTCTTAAATTCGCAGATCGACCAAACGATTTTTACTCCAATGTCCTTGAAAATCTGCCAGGCGACATAGCGGGCTTTGGATCCTGCTTTTACCTCCACACCCTGGTAGTCCAAACAGACCGCGACCGTTGCGGGGGGCTCCTCCGCCTGTAATTTCGCCACCGCCAACAAGAGCGAGCAAAGGGCTGATTTCATTGCGTGCTGTCTCCGGCTCAGAGAGCGGAGAACGGCGCGCGAGACCGCCAAAAAAGTCTGCGATATTTTCTTGGACCAGGCGCGGGTTCAGCGCGGGGATTTGACTCACTTCAGCCTTCCCGGTAGCATCGAACTTCATGACCCGCCGCGAGTTGTTGTCGAGTCTGGCCCTGGCGCTGCTCAAAACCAAAATGGATGCGGCGCAGAAACTGCTCAACGATGCAGTTGCCGCGGGCAAGTTGCGCGCAGCGTCGCTGTTTGTGAGGGAAGGTAATTCCGTCTTCAACCAGGGCTACGGCGCCGCAACGGCGAGCACCCCATTCCTGTTGGCTTCCATAACGAAACCGTTTACTGCCACTGCGCTGATGAACCTTGTGGATTTTCGCGAGATCGCCCTAACCGACCGCGTCAGCAAGTTCATTCCCGAGTTCACCGGTGGCGAGCGCGACCGTATCACCCTGCACATGCTGCTGACGCACACCTCCGGCCTGCCCGACATGCTGCCGGAGAACGACGAGTTGCGGAAGCAGCACGCGCCGCTTTCCGAATTCGTCGCCCGCACTTGCAGCACGCCACTGCTCTTCACGCCCGGGACGCAAATGAAGTATCAGAGCATGGGAATCCTGCTGGCCGCCGAGATCGCGCAGCGCATAACGAAAACCCCCTTCCCGGAGTTTCTCCGCACGCGGGTATTCAAGCCGTTGCTGATGAACGAAACTTCGCTCGGCTTGGGCGGGCGGGCGATCGCCGATACGGCGCAATGCCAGGTTGTGGGCAACGACGACTGGAACTGGAACAGCCCATACTGGCGGAACCTCGGCGCGCCCTGGGGCGGCGCGCACTCCACCTCGGAGAATGTGGGCCGTTTCCTGCGTTCGTTCCTCATCCCCAACGGCCGTGCCGTTCGTGTGGCCACCGCAGAAATAATGACCCTCAATCAAAATTCCAAATTGAACGCGCCGTGGGGCATCGGTTTTTCCGTAAAACCAGGTAGCTTCGCCGCCAAGTGCTCGCCGGAAACCTTCGGCCACAGCGGTTCCACGGGTACGCTCTGCTGGGCTGACCCGGTCTCCGGCGCATGTTTTGTACTTCTCACGACGTGGCCGGCTGCCGAATCCAACAAAGTGTTGATCAATCCCGTGTCCGCCCGAGTCGCGGAGGCCGTTGTATGAGGTCGCTTTCGGGCGCCGCGCTTCTGCTGGTTGCCGCGCTCGCCGCGCAAGACGGCAAGCCCACCATCGAGCAGTTGATGAGCGGGCCGTTTCCCTCTTCGGCCGCCGCAAGTCCCAAGGGCGGGCATCTCGCCTGGGTGCAGGACAGCGCCGGAGTCCGCAATGTCTTCCTGGCGGCCGCGCCCGATTATCAGGCCAAGGCGCTCACCCGCTATACAAAGGACGACGGCCAGGATCTCTCGGAACTGGTGTTCACGCCGGAAGGCGACAGCATTGTTTATGTGCGGGGCGGAGCCGCCAACGCGAAGGGCGAGATTCCGAATCCGACCAGCGACACGGCGGGAGCGGAGCAGGCGATTTATGCCGTGGCGATTACGGGTGGCGAACCGCGCCGAATCGCCGAAGGCGCCCATCCTGTTGTGTCGCCCAAAGGCGGCATGGTCGCCTACACGTCAAAGGGCCAGGTGTGGATCGCTGGCCTCTCCGGCGAACCTAAACCCGCGCAACTTTTCAAAGCGCGCGGTGCGGCTGGAACTCTCGCCTGGTCGCCCGATGGGTCGAAAATCGCTTTCCTCAGCCGGCGCGTCACGCATAGCTTCATCGGTGTTTACGATTTTGCGGGGAAGGAGATCCGCTGGCTGGATCCGTCTCTGGAAGAGGACGACGATCCGGTCTGGTCGCCCGATTCCACGCGCGTCGCATTTCGCCGCACGCCCTACACCAAGGCATTCACGCTGTTTGGGTCTAAGCGCGACGCGCCCCCGTGGAGCATCCGCGTGGCGGCGGTAGCGGCGGGCTCGTCAACGGCGGGCGCTTCAAAAGCGGTCTTCACAGCCGAAGCTGGACGCGGCAGTGTGTATCACGCGACGACCTCCGATCGGCAGGTCTGGTGGGCCGACGGCGATCTGCTCGTCTTCCCGTGGGAACGGGATGGGTGGAATCATCTCTACTCCGTGCCCGCCGGTGGAGGTTCGCCGAAACGCCTGACCTATGGCGCGTGCG
>JBDTVQ010000024.1:0-33241 GCA_040007195.1 Acidobacteriota bacterium
TCTGTAATTAGCGGTCGAGGAGTGTCTCAGCTATGTTGGCACGGAGGGCGCGACCTACCGCACTCTCGTTTCACCACCAAAGTAAAGTTTGGGTAAAGGTGCTTTACAACATGTTTACAGTAGGCCCGCGGCCCCAGCTCATATCGGCCCCGGACCTTATCACCTCCAGCCCGTTGACACCACCCCGCTCGCCAAAGAGAATAAGAGCACTCGCCGCGGCCACCCGCCACTGCGCACACTGGGACCTCGAAACAGGAGTCGTGTACATGCTCGTACGAAAGTTTGTTGGATTGTTGGCACTCTCGGCGCTGGCCCTCGCTCTGCCCGCCGCTGAAATGACCGCTTCCTTGAAGGCTGGAAAAGCTGGTCTGCAATCCGCAGGCGTCCTCGCCTTCGGCCCCGACGGCATCCTCTTCGTCGGTGACTCCACCGGCGGCGCCGTGTGGGCGCTTGATACCAGCGACCGCAAAGCTTCCGCGGCCAAGCCCATCGAAATCGCCGCTGCCAATCAGAAGATCGCCGCCATGCTCGGCACCGCACCCGACCAGATCCTCATCAACGACATGGCCGTCAACCCGCTCTCCAAGCACGTCTACTTCAGCGTGTCGCGCGGCCTTGGTCCCGATGCCGCCGCCGTCATCCTGCGCACCAATGCCAAAGGTGAACTTGAAGAGCTGGCCCTCGAAAACATCAAGTTCTCCAAGGCCGCCATCCCCGACGTCCCCGATCCCAGCCAGAAGGATCGCCGCGGCCAGAGCTTCCGCATGGAAGCCATTACCGACATCGGCTTCATGGACGGCAAGGTCTTCATCGCCGGACTCTCTAACCAGGAATTCAGCTCCAGCCTCCGCGCCATCCCGTTCCCCTTCACCAGCGTCAGCGCCGGGACGAGCGTCGAAATCTATCACGGCTCCCACGGCCGCTTTGAAACCAACTCCCCCGTCCGCACCTTCGTCCCCTACGAATCGAAGAAGAACCAGTACATCCTCGCCGCTTACACCTGCACGCCGCTGGTCAAGGTTCCCGTGTCGGACCTCAAGCCCGGCGCAAAGGTCATGGGCACCACCATCGCCGAGCTCGGCAACCGCAATCGCCCCCTCGACATGATCGTCTATAGCAAGAGCGGCAAAGAGTACATCCTCATGAACAACTCCAGCCGCGGCGTCATGAAGATGGGCACCGAAAAGCTAGAAGCCATGCAATCCATCACCGCCCCCGTAGAGGACAAAGCCGGCCTGCCCTACGAGACCATCGCCGAACTCAAGGGCGTCCAACAGTTGGACTCCTTCGATGGTGGCCACGCCGTCGTGCTCATGGACGGCGTCAATGGCGC
Source organism: Acidobacteriota bacterium (assembly GCA_040007195.1). GTDB lineage: Bacteria > Acidobacteriota > Terriglobia > Bryobacterales > Bryobacteraceae > JAFLBB01. The sequence goes on from JBDTVQ010000024.1 coordinate 1,334, forward strand.
AATGGACCTGAAGACGATCGCACTCCCTTAACAGCGTGTCTCTCGTCCTGAAACTGGCCGCTGCCGGGCTCCTCGCCCTCGCTGCGCACGCGGCCGAAATTGCTCTGGAAAACGGGCGCTTTGTGGTGCGCGACTACCCACCAGGCGTCGGTTTTTCCGTCTACGTCGGCGACTCCTCCACGCCCATGCTCGGCGCCAGTTCCACCTCCGGCAGCTTCATGCAGTGGACCCCCAAATACCCACTCACCGAAGGACTCACCTACCGTGCCGTCCTTGGTCTCAAGCCGCTGCTCGCCCGCTCGTTTACCATTCCCCGCACCGAGCGCGAGCCCACCCGTCTTCTTGCCATCTATCCCACCGCGAACCAACTGCCGGAGAACATGCTGAAGATGTATCTGCACTTCTCCGCGCCCATGAGCCGTGGTGAGGCCTACCGCCGAGTGCGCCTCCTCGATGCCAATGGAGCGCCGGTCGAACTCGCCATTCTCGAAATCGCGCAGGAACTGTGGGACCGCTCCGGCACCCGCCTCACCATCCTCTTCGATCCCGGCCGTATCAAACGCGACTTACTCCCGAACAAAGAAGTCGGCCCGCCGCTGCAAGCCGGGCGCGCCTACGAACTCGCCATCGACGCCGCCTGGCCCGATGCGAATGGCCTGCCCCTCGCCGCCCCCGTCTCCAAAAAGTTCACGGTTGGCCCCGCCGACCGACACCCGCCGGAAGCCTCGTCGTGGAAGCTGTCGACGCCTGCCGCAGGCACGCGCTTCCCCCTTACCCTCGAGTTCCCCGAATCGATGGACCGCGCACTCCTCGAACAACTCCTCTCCATCCGCACCACGGCCGACGCGCCCGTCCCTGGCGCACTCTCCATCGAGAACGAGGAACGCCTCTGCAGCTTTACTCCCGATGCTCCCTGGTCCGCAGGCAACTACTCGCTCATCTACGACACCGCCCTCGAAGACCTCGCCGGCAATCGCATCGGCCGCCCCTTCGATGTCGACCTCTTCGAAAAAGTCGACCGCGAAGTCAAACGCGAACTCCGCCGCATCCCCATCGACGTGCGACCCTAATCCTTACATGGGCCCCTTACCCGACCTCATCCCCATCTGCGAACACGGTTCCTGGGGCTACATCGACCGCACCGGCAAGGTCGTCATCCGCCCCTCATTCACCATGGCCCGCCCCTTCCGCAACGGCCTCGCTTGCGTCAACGTCGGCGGCCAGACCGGACGCAGCGAAACCGACATCGTCGGTGGCAAGTGGGGATTCATCGATCCATCAGGCGCTTACGCCTTCCCGGCCCGCTTCGATGAGGCATTCGATTTCTCAGAAGGCCTCGCCGCCGTCAATCTCGGAGCCCGCACCAAGTACGCCGCCCACGATGACTTCTACTACACCGACGGCGGCAAATGGGGCTTCGTCGACCGCTCCGGCAACATCGCCATCCCGATCAAGTACGACTACGTCAAAAGCGCTCGCGGCGGTCTAGCCCCCGTATGCGAGTCCGGCCGCTGCGGCTATCTGCGTGGTGACGGCGAATGGGAAATCCCGCCCACTTACTCAGGAGCCTCGCCCTTCTACGAAGGCTTCGCCGTTGTCCGCGTGGGAAATCGCTACGGCTACATCAACCTCGCCGGCGACTACCTCATCCAGCCCCGCTTCGAACTCGCCTACGACTTCCACAAAGGACTCGCCGCCGGCCACACCGCCGATCCCTACGTCTGGATCTTCTTCGACACCGCCGGCAACGAACGCTTCACCGCGCCCGAAGGCACTACACACGTCGGCAACTTCTCCGAAGGTCTCATCATGGCCAACCTCTGCAAACTCGAACGCTACAACGATGGCCGTGTCTATCCCAGTGGCATGTGCCGCAGCCTCGGCTATCTCAACGATCGCGGCCAGTGGGTAATCAAGCCTCAGTTCGCCTGGGGCGGCGACTTCTCCGAAGGCCGCGCCTGGGTCAAGCTCGACGAAGGCCCCTACGCCTACATCCGCCCCGATGGTTCTCTGCTGCGCACACCCCAACTCGAATCCGCGGCAACCTTCGAGAACGGCCTCGCTGCAGTCCGCATCGCAGGCAAATTCGCCCTCCTCGACACCCACGGCAAAGTCTTCTGGTCGGAGTCCTAGCGCCTATTGCGCGCCGAGCAACGCCATCAAAGCCCAAGCCGTCGTCGACACATGCTGCGCATAGCTCGTCCCGCCCGAAGGCCGCGTCGTCTCCGGCCAACCGCCACCCTCCAATTGATGCGCCACTAACCACGCTCGCCCGCGCCGCAGCACCTCGTGTGGCGGCTCCTCCACCCCCTGCAAAGCCAGCATCGCCATCGCTGTATCGAACGCCTCCGCCGGAACATGCGGCTTCGCCCCCCAAGCCCCGTCCGACGTAACCGCGCCGAGCAAATACTCCCGCGCCGCCTTGTCTCCCGGTATCGCCAGCAGCACCGCCGCCGCATCGACCGTCGATCCCAACGCCAGCCCGCGCAAATACTCCTCCGCCCTCTTGGCTGCCGCCGGATTCGCCTCCACGATCACCCCGCGCACCAACGCCGTCGCCAGCGCCGTTCCCCACGTCACCGGCGAACTCACGCCCTCTTCCCCCGCCACATGCCACGCACCATCGCTCGCCTGCATCCGAACCAGCGCTTCCACCGGAACCTTCCCGCCCGCCGCCACCAACGCCACACTGAACTGCAACCGCGCCAGATCCTTATCGGAGAACCGCACATCCCCGCGGTTCGAATCCCATCGCTCCGGATGCCGCAACCACTCCAGCGTGCCCGCCAACGCCCCATCGGCTACACCATACCCATGCGCCCGCGCCAACAGCAGCGCCCTCGCCGCATCCCCGTTGTTGTGGCACGAATAACAGCGATTCTCCGCAAACCACGCCGGAACCTCGCGCGACAAGTGCGCCACCGCGCGCTCCTCCGGCACCCCCGCCCACAACGCCAACGGAATCGACAACGCCAGCAGCCCCGCTGCCAAGACGCGCACCATCACTTCCCCGTGTGCAACCCAGCCAGCGTCCCCACCGTCACCGGGTACAGCGGCAATCGCACCGACTCCATCGGCAAGCCCACCAGAAACTCCATCGCCGGACCGCACACCCGCCCCTGGCACGCCCCCATCCCACAACGCGATTGCAGCTTTGCGTCACGCCACGATAAATGCCCCGCCGTCTGCCCAAACGTGATGTCCTCACAACGGCACACGATCGTCTCCGCTGTCGGCAATCCTTTCAATTCCTCACGCAACTCGAACGCACTCTCCATCGCCCGCTGAAATCCCCGCCAACGATCCCGCGCCCCCTGCTGCTTCCGTGCCATCGCGTTTTTTCCCGCCGCGTGATAGCCCGCAATCAGTCCCTCGGCCAGCGCGCCATCCACGCCGCCAATTCCCGTCGGTTCGCCCGCGCAATAGATCGTCGTCACCGACGTCATCTGGTGATCGTCGGTGTCTACGCAGCCATCGATTAATGTGCACGCCGCCAGTTGCGCCAGCTCCGTGTTCGGCACCAGGCCAAAGCCACACGCCAGGTAATCGCACGCAAGCCTCTGCTCCGCGCCATCCACGCTCATCGTTACCGAAAGAGCCTCGCCCTCCTGCACCGCCGAAATCGGCCACGAACTCATCCGGTAAGGCACTCGCCGAATCGTCTTGCCGATATCGAACGCCTGCCGCATCTTTCCTACCGACCTCGCCGCCGACGCCGCGAACGACAAAACATTCGCCTTCTTCGCCTGCTCGGCGATCATCAGCACCTGCGCCCCCGCCTTCACCATCGACGCCGCCACCGCCGCCAGCAACGGCCCGCTCCCCGTAATCACCACTCGCTTTCCCGCAATGGGCAATCCCGACTTCACCAGCGCCTGCAAACCTCCCACGCCCATCACGCCCGGCAGCGTCCAGCCAGGGAAGGGAAGTAGCCGCTCCCGCGCACCCGTCGCGATGATCAGCCTGTCGAACCCAATCTCGCGCGCCCGCCCCTCATGCTCCGCCAACAACGTCTGCGGCCCGGTGAACCCGATCGCCCGCGCATTCGGCATCACCTTCGGCAACGCCCGCCCAATTCTCGCCAACCACTCCGGCGGCATCGAGCCTCGCCAGATCTGTCCGCCCACCGCAGGGTTGTCGTCGATCAGCGTCACCGCCGCGCCCGATTCGCATGCCGCGCACGCCGCCGCCACGCCCGCCGGACCCGCTCCCACAATCAACACCGGTGCGTGTTCAGCCATCGGTCTCTATCTCCATTCCCTCTTGGCACACCACCTGGCACGAGCGCACATGCTGCCTTCCGTCGATCGTCACCCTGCACTCCATGCAAATTCCCATGCCGCACACCGGGGCGCGCGGTTCCCCCTTCACGGAGCGCCGCGTAGCCGCCCCCGCAGCCATCATCGCCACGGCCACCGTCGTTCCAGCCGCCACGTTCTGCGGCGCTTTATTGATCACGATCTCGATCGAGTCAGGCATGTGCGTGTAGTTGTGCAAACCGCTTCGGCAAATATGGCTCCACCGGTATCTCCGGCTCCCGCTCCAATATTTGATCCGCCAGAATCTGCGCCGTTCCCAACGACGTCGTGATCCCCAACCCCTCATGCCCCGTCGCCAGCCACAGCCCCGGATGCGAATGCACTGGTCCTATCAACGGCAGCCCATCCGGCGTCGCACTCCGAAATCCAGTCCACGTCCGAATCACCGACAGCGTGCTCAGCCCCGGCATGTACTCGACCGCTCGCTGCAGCATCCGCGCCAGAATCCGCGGCTCCACAGCCGGATCGGCCACTCCATACTGCCGCGACGAACCAATCAAAATCTGCCCCGTCGCCCGCGGCTGCACATTGAACGCCACCGACTCTTCGTCATGCCCATGCGCCGACTTCAAATACCCCAGCTCCACCACCTGGTGCCGTAGAAAATCCGGATACCGGTCCGTGATCGCCAGGTGCCCCTTGCGCGGCACGACGGGAATTTCCACCGGCAAATGCTTTGTCTTCGTGCCGGCAGCGTGAATCACATTCCTCGCCCGAAGCACCGTGCCGCTGGCCAGTTCAACGGTCGTCCCCGTCGCATGCGCCACTGCCGCCGACTGCATAAAAATCGCCCCGCGCGATTGCGCCCGCTCCAGCAGAAACCGCGCCACACTGGGCGCGTACAAAATGCTATCGTCCTTCACAAACAACGCACCCGTCAGCCCTCGCCGAAGATTGGGCTCCTTCTGTGCCAGCTCCGCCGCCGTCAACGCCGCCGCCGCCATCCCACGCTCACGGTAGTAGTTCAGCTTCGTCCGCACCGCATCGAGTTCGTCGTCATCGCTTGCCACCCACAACGTCCCCCGCGCCTCATACTCGCCACTGGCCGGCAGCTTCGCCGCGTACTCCGACCACAGCCGCCGCGATAGTGACGTCAACGCAAACTGCGCCTCGGAATCGTCCATCACCACCACATGCCCCATCCCCGCCGCCGTCGCTCCGCCACCCACATGCGATGCTTCCAGCACCGTCACGTGCATACGCTCCGCGCTCAGACGGTCGGCCAACGCCGCTCCTACAATGCCCGCACCGATGATGATGACATCGGCGTCGCTCGCGCTCATGAGCGTATACCGTAGCAGAAAGGATCGCCGGGGTCGAGGATCAACGTTGCCTCGGCATTCACAAACGCCGAGCCTTTGATCGTCGGAATCACCGCGTCGAACCCATTCACCACCCCTGCCCGCACATACGATCCCTCAAACACACTCCCCGTCACCGACTCCTGCCGCCACAACTCGCCCTCTCCCAAACGCCCATCCGCCGCCAGGCACGCCAGCTTCGCGCTCGTCCCCGTTCCGCACGGCGACCGGTCATACGCCTTCCCCGGGCACAACACGAAATTCCTCGCATCTGCCGAATCCTCCGACGCCAGCCCGACGAGCTCGATGTGGTCGATCTCGGCCCGATCCGTCCCCGTCACCCCGTGCTGCTCCAGCGCCCGCCGGATGCGCCACGCAAACTGCGTCAGGTGCTCCACGTTCCCCAGCGCGATCTCCTCGCTATGCCCCGACACCAGGAAGAACCAGTTGCCCCCATACGCCACATCGCCGATCACCGGCCCAAATCCGTCCACATGCACCGAAACCTCGGTCCGCGTCCGGTAGCTCGCCACGTTGCGAATCGAAACCTCGCCGCTCGCATGCAACGTCGCCGTAATGTCCCCCACCGGAGTCTCGATCAAATGCTCTCCCGCTCCAATCCGCCCCATATGCGCAAGCGTCGCCACCAACCCGATCGTCCCGTGCCCGCACATCCCCAGAAACCCGACATTGTTGAAGAAAATCACCCCCGCCGCCGCTGCCGGATTCACCGGCGTGCACAACAGTGCGCCCACGATCACATCGTTCCCCCGCGGCTCATTCACCACCGCCGACCGGAACCGGTCATGCTCCGCGCGAAATCGGATCAGTCTGTCTGAAATTGTGCCCGAGCCAAGATCCGGCCCACCAACGAGAACAACCCGCGTGGGTTCCCCACCCGTGTGAGAGTCTACAATCGCTACCCGTTGCATTGCATCCATTCCCTTAGCTAGTAAGTGTGCCCTATCCACCCGCGACCCGCTCATAGAACTCATTCCTATCTCGAATCGGCACTCGATACTAGTACAAATTCCGCCAATGGCGTAACGTTCGCTGGGTTAAAAACTGCATTTCCGGTTCATGATTACGATTCTCGGCGAAGCGGAATCTGAATTCTCGTCTAGAGAAAATCTACATCAATACGAGCAGCTCGACCCCAGCCGTACTTACGGCCAACACCCATCCTGGTGCGTTCATTTACGCCAACAACTCCTTCGACCAGGGTGGATTGCGCCGATGGATCCCGCGTCCCAACCAACGACAATTATTGTGTCAATGACACGTCCATCCCGTGCGAGGGCGGATCCACACTCCATGACGGCCTTAATTGGCACAACTTCTTCCGTTTCCGTATGGGACAGGGCATGATTCAGTGCAATATCCTTTCTTCTACCCTCAGCGTCTTCAACCCCGCAGGTGCATATGGCGGCCCGGCCTCCGGCGTCAACTATGACCTCTGGGACGTCACCACCGGCATCAACAGCCTTCTTGGCGGCACCGGCCTCCCCGCCACCTTCGCCGACCTCGGCTCCGGCATCGCCTGCGGCTCCCAACTCGTCTTTCCCACGGACATGAACACGAACATTGTGATTGATGTAAACGCCGCGGCCCTCGCCGCCATCGCAAGCGCCAGCGTCCAAGGCACCAGCCTCTTCGCCATGGGCGGCTCACCTGCCCCGGCTGGCAAAGTTCCTGAACCCGAAACCTACGCCGTCATGGGCCTCGGCCTGGCCGGCCTCGCCGCCCTCCGCCGCCGCTGAGCAAAAACTCCCGCTCTTCTTTACACACGGGCGCCAGAACTTACCCGTTCCACACCCCCGAGGGTCCAACCCCCCCCGGCCCCGCACTGCCTCGCCATCCTCGCGCCGATCACCATGACCAACTCCCCACTTCTGTCGAACCCCGCGGCTCATCCACTACCGCCGGTAGTACCGCGGCACAGCCATTAGTTCCGCAGACCCAAACCGTGAACCACTTGCTGAAACCGCGCGTTCGCTCGCAGCGGAGCGAATGCAGGATCAACAGCGACATAAATGAGGTGGTATGGGCGCGACCGGACCGCAGCCTCGAGTTCATTCAATGCCGAGTCCTGCTCACCCATCCACATGAACCAGATCGCCCGGTTATACCTGTGGACATCGCGCGGCACGCCATCGCCCACCTCGTCAATCCACGCCTGTGCAACAGCCCGTTTCCCCGACTTCTTCAGAAGCGCGATAAACCGTTCGCTCAACTCCTGAATCCTCGGCGCGCCTCCATCCAAGTAAGTGCCCAGCTCCTTGGAATGGGCAAGAATCGCATTCGCGTCGTCACCCATCTGCAAATGACTGCGATATGTCCAATAAGAAGCCGTTGAGTGTAGCTTGTCGAGCGCCTCCGCTCGTGCAGCTTCATGAATGGCCTCCCGATAGCGCCCCTGCAAATACCGGACCGATGCCAGATAGGTGTACGCGCGCGGCTCGCGCGGGTCGAGACGAATCGTTGCTTCCGCTTGCCGCGCAGCCTCCTCCAGCCGGCCCTGCACGATCAGCCACTCCGTATAGAAGTACCGGCGCTGCAGGCTGATGGGTTCCAGCTCCATCGATCGAGCCAGATGCCGGCCCGCCTCCTCCCACTTCCAAAAGCGCATCCCGAGTACGAAACCCAGCACCGCCTGGCATTCCCCGCAGTTAGGGTCCTGCTCCACCGCTCGCCGCGCAAGGACAAGCGCCGGTTGCGCATTGACATCTCCAAAACGTGCCGCGGACTCAGCCAATGCCGCGGTTGCCGGCGCATACTCCGGAATCACGTCAAGCGCTTGCTGGAACATTTGGGCCGCCTGGCTCCCCTGCGCGAGGTTCCCTCTCCTCAACAGACCCAGCCCGCGTTCCACAAGTGCGTCGGCCCGCTGGCGCCGCTCCGCACGTTTGTAGAACTCGAAACCCGCAAAGCTGCCGGCCGCCGCCAGCAGGGGCACGGCAACCAGCAGCCATGCAGCGCCCCGCTTCCGCCGCCGGTCCACCTCTTTCGACTGGGCTGGCGCCTCCTCCACCACCGCCACCGCCAACCGGTAACCAACTCTCGCCACCGTTTCAATATGGCTCCCACCATCCGGCGCGGGGTCAAGCGCCTTCCGCAGAGCCGTGATGCACTGCGCGAGGTTCGATTCCTCCACCAGCGCGCTCCCCCAAATCTGTTGCTGCAACTCCTCCTTGGTTACGACCGTGCCGCCCGCCTCCAGCAGCACGCTCAGGCATTCCGCAACCCGCCAAGGCAGTTTCGCCACTTGGCCCCGCACCGACAGCCGCCGCACAGAGCCGTCCCATCGTCCCTCGCCAAACAAAATGATTGCGGAGCTCTCCCCCGCCACCGGCATTCCAGCTTTTCGGGTAACCCCCTGCATCGCCAAACTATTGTATGCCCCGCGGGTCCAAAATGCCCTGTGTTTTGTTCCATTTCAAAACTATTCAAGACTGTTCAATCCACGGGAGGGTACCGCATACAGAACGGAAAAGGCTTCTTCAGGAACAAATTCTGGTGAAGCCATGGAAACTAGCGTGGCGGCCAGGTTCTTTGCTCCCGCCACATTCTAGGAGGATCAGTGCTTTCCATCAGCTTCTCGATACGGGCTACGGCCTTGCCGTTAATTGCATTCTGCTTGGCCCTGCCGGCGAATGCCGAAACTATTTTCCAGGCCACCGCCACCGGGTGCGGATCCTTCACCGGATCCTCAGCACAGTCCGGCGGCTACGTCGAACACGCTGTCTCCGGCGGAACCTGTGATGGCGCCGGCTCGGTCGCCGAAGGAAAAGCCTTCGCCGGCCCCACCGCCCTTGGGGCCTATGGTCTGAATCAGCACTTCGGAGCGGGAAGCGGCACGACCGGCGGTGGCACAGCCACCCTCTGTACCGAGTTCAACATCATTGCTTCCCTCGGGACCCCGATCGGCACACCGGTTCCCGTGGGCCTGAACCTGGAATTGCATTCCATTGGGCTCGACCCTCTGCCGAATTCCCAGGGTACCTTCATCTCGCTCACGATCGACCTCTATATCGGCGCCTTCACCACCGGACGCCGCCTCGCATGGCGAACCTCCGATGGCCGGTCCTTTGGTGCCGGCGGCATGAACGTGCCTAACCTGAATGGGGACACATTTCTGGTCGCTGATCCCGTTGAGGTCCTGTATGGCGCTCCGAGAGGGCTGTCCATTTCACTGGAGGCCTTCGCCCTCGGCGCCGGCGCCGACAACTCTGGGGAACTGGTCAGCATCAATGCCCTGAACACCCTCCGCCTCCCCCGCACCGGCCCCGTCTTCAACCTCCCGGACGGCTATTCCGTCGATGCACCCGGCCTCTTCGTCTTCAACAACCGCTTCGTCGATCCCAATGGCGGCGGAGGTTCCGAAGTGCCGGAACCGGCCACCTTCGGATTGGTAGCCGCAGGCTTGGCCCTGGCCGCAAAATTTCGCCGCAAACGCTAGCGACCCTCATACGGCGGCGGCCGGGAATCCGGCTCCTGCGGCCGCCGTTTCATTTGCGTCAATCCCTACCCCGGCGCTAGCCTGAAAACATGATCTATCGCTTTGGTACGGTTATCCTTGCCCTCATTCTGTTATGCGCCGCACTGTCTGCGCAAACCTTCCTCGGCACCATCACCGGCCGCGTCCTCGACCCCTCCGGTTCCGTCGTCGCTAACGCCAAAGTGTCGGCCACCAACACCGCCACCAATGCCGCCTACCGCACCACCACCAACGAAACCGGCAACTACGTCCTCGCCCAACTTCCCCTCGGCATGTATGAGGTCTCCATCGAAGCCACGGGCTTCCGCCGCTACGTTCGTAAAAACATCGAATTGAACGTCGCCCAAACCCTTTCCCTCAACGACTCCCTCGAAGTCGGCACCGTCGACCAGACCGTCGAAGTCACCAGCACCAGCGGCCTGCTCGAAACCTCCACCTCCGACCTCGGCACCACCATTCAGCGCAACAAGCTCATGGACCTCCCCCTCTTCGTCGGCGGCGCCATGCGCAACCTCGAACAGTTCATCTTCCTCGCCCCCGGCGTCACTGGCGATTCAGTCAACACGCAAATCGCCGGCTCCCCCAATCGCGCCAAGGAAGTCCTCGTCGACGGCATCGCCTCCACCGGCGTCGAATCCGGCGGCGTCATTCCCGGCTCCGCCCGCCCCTCGGTCGAAACCATCGGTGAGTTCAAGCTCCTCCGCGCCAACTTCAACGCCGAATACGGCCGCACCGGCGGCGGCGTCCAAATCTTCACCACGCGCTCCGGCACCAACGATCTCCACGGCTCCGCCTTCGACTACCTGCGCAACGATAAACTGGACGCCCGCGGCTTCTTCCAGCGCACTCGCCCCGTCAATCGCCAGAACGAATTCGGAGCTTCCCTCGGCGGCCCCGTCTGGATACCCGGCCTCTACAACGGCCGCAACAAGACATTTTTCTTCTTCGTCTACTCCGGCTTCCGCTACCGCCAGGGGCCCGCCAACGCCCTGTTGAACGTCCTCCCCAATGACTACCGCCAGGGCGACTTCACCCGCCTCGGCCAGGCCATCTACGATCCCGCCACCACCACCTCCACCGCCACTGGCTTCACGCGAACGCCCTTCGCCGGCGCCCGAATTCCCACCTCCCGCTTTTCCAACGTCTCGAAGAACATCATTCCCCTGCTGCCCGCGCCCACCAGCGACGGCCTCTTCACCAACTTCGTCAGCATCGGTCGTGGCTCTGCCGGCACCAATCAGGAAAACGTCAAAATCGATCACCTCTTCAGCGACCTCAACCGCCTCAGCGGCTACTTCTACGTCGAGCGCTTCCTCCAACGCGAACCCGAAGGCGTCCCCGGTCCCACCACCCAGCGCCGCGCCACCACCAGCCGCAACCTGTGGGGACGCATCACGCACGACCTCGTCCTCTCCCCAACGCTCCTCAACCACCTCAATGTCGGCTACACGCGCTTCCTCACCGGTATCGAAAGTTACTCGGTCGACCAGGGCTGGCCCACCACCATCGGCCTCAACGGCATCGAACAGGGCGCGGGCAACTTCTTCCCCTGCGTGCAATTCGTCTCCGCCGGTTACGACGCACTCGGCGACACCAATTGCAACGGCCGCGTGAAACAAGCCAACAATACCTTCCAACTCAACGAGAGCATCAGCAAGGTCCGCGGCAACCACAGCTTCAAATTTGGAATCGACTACCGCTGGTCGGAAACCAACGGCATCGACAACTTCCAGGCCGGCGGCCTCTTCATGTTCAATGCACTCGAAACCGCCCTCCCCGGCACCCCGCGCACCGGTAACGCCGTTGCCAGTTTCCTGCTCGGCACCGCCAATCGCGGCACCACGCGCGTCTTTGCGTACTACCCGCGCAATCGCTATCAATACTTCGCCGCCTACGCGCAAGACGACTGGAAACTCACCCGCAAGCTCACCGTCAACTACGGCCTCCGCTGGGACGTCTTCTACCCGCGCGCCGAAAAGCTCAACAACCTGTCTACATTCGATCCCAACACGCCCAACCCCGCCGCCGGTGGACGTCCCGGCGCTCTCATCTTCCTCGGCGACGGCGCTGGCCGCAGCGGACGCTCCTCCTTCGCCGACACCGACTACAAAGCCTTCGGTCCCCGCCTCGGCCTTGCCTATCAGATCAACACCAAAACCGTCGTCCGCACCGGCTACGGCATCTACTATGCCCTCGGGAACGCCAACGCCGGCCTCCGCGACTCGCTCAACTCCAGCGCCGGCTTCATCGCCACGCCCGTCTTCGAATCCCTCGACGCCGGCGTCACACCCGCCTTCAACTGGGACTCCGGCTTCCCGCAAAACTTCGCCCGCCCCCCGTTCATCGATCCATCGGCAGCCAACAACTCCGACGTCCGCTTGATCGGCCGCAACGATGGCCGCGCCCCCTACTTCCAGAACTGGACCTTCACTATCGAACGTGAAATCGTCTCCCGTGTGAACGTCGAAGTCGCCTACCTCGGCACCAAAGGCACGCGCCTCGGTACCAACCTCGTCCGCATCAACGAACTGCCGCCCAGCCTTCTCTCGCAAGGCGCACTCCTCACCCGCGCCTTCGATTCGCCCGAAGCCATCGCCGCGGGAATCCGCTCGCCGTATCCCGGTTTCAAAGGCTCCGTCGCCCAGGCGCTCCGCCCCTATCCGCAATACCTGAACCTCTTCAATCGCGCCGATCCCAACGGCAACTCCACCTATCACTCCCTGCAAACGCAGCTCACAGTGCGCGCCGCCAAAGGACTCGATGTGCTGATGTCCTACACCTTCGCCAAAACTATTTCCGACGCCGACGTTCTCGCCGGCGGTGGCGGCAACGGACAGACTTACTTCAACCGCCGCCTCGAAAAGGCCATCGCCATCACCGACATCCCGCACGTCTTCAACCTCAGCTACAGCTATCAGCTTCCCTTCGGTCCCGGCCAGGCAATGCTCCGCCAGGGCGGCGCCGTGGGCAAAGTCATCGGCGGCTGGGTCTTTACCGGCATCCACCAATACGCCACCGGCGTGCCCATCGTGCTCTCGGCCAACAACACGCTGCCCCTGTTCAACGGCCTCCTCCGCCCCGACGTCGTCAGCGGAGCTACTCTTGAAGGCGTTCGCGGCAACTTCGATCCCGCCACCCAGCTCTGGATCAACCCCGCCGCCTTCCGCGTGCCGCAAGCCCTCACCTTCGGCTCCTCCGCGCGCTCCTACACCAGCCTGCGCAATCCGAACACCTATAACGAAAACTTCGGCCTGATGAAAAAGGTGGCCATCCACGACCGCGCAACCATCACCTTCCGCGCCGAAATGTTCAACGCCTTCAACCGCGTCGTTTTCGCCGCGCCCCAGGCCAACATCAGCAACTCCGCCTTCGGACGGATCTCCGCGCAACAGAACACCCCGCGCCAGGGACAACTCGCTCTCCGGCTCGACTTCTAACCCTTAGCCCATTTATCGCACCCGGTTCGCCGTGATACAGTGCCTCCATTGCTCACTCCTGACAGGAGTACTGACGCACCTTGAGAGGCGAACCGGATGCTGCCCTATCTCGACCCGCCCCCACTCTATGTGGGTGGCCTGTGGCTGCGCTGGGCGTTTTTGTTCGCCGTCATTGGCGTCCTCACCGCGCATTTTCTCCTCCTCTGGCGTGCCAAACGCCTCAATCTCGATGTCCCGACCGCCGCGGCGATGTCCTTTTTCATGGTCGTTGCCGGAGTCGCCGGCGCCCGCCTCTTCAAACTCGCCTACGTTCCGCAACTGTGGCCGCAAATTACATGGCAAACCATCCTGTTCTCGGCCGGTGGGCTTGCTTCTTTCGGTGGGCTCCTCGGCGGCCTCATCGGAGCCCTCCTCTACTTCGCCGCCCGCCGCTTTCCCCCACGAAAAGCCCTCGACTATCTCGATGCCCTCGTTGCCGTCTTCCCCATGGGCTGGATCTTCGGCCGCATGGGTTGCGCGATCGTGCACGATCACCCCGGCTTGGCCACCAACAGCTTTCTCGCCGTCGCCTATCCCGACCTGCCGCGCTACGATCTCGGTCTGACCGAAGTGCTTTTCTTCGCCACGGTCATGATCCCGCTATTTGTATGGTTGGGCCGCTCACCGCGCCCGCGCGGCTTTTTTCTGGCAACGTTTTTCATAATCTACGGTGCGTTCCGGCTTTGGCTGGATACGCTCCATGTCGACCCGCCGCGCTTCGCCGGCGTCACCGTCGACCAGTGGGCTTACGGGGGAATGTTGATCGCAGGCGCCCTGCTGGTTGTTTGGATGCGAGCAAGTAAGAGGGAGGAGCAGTCATGAGTTCATGGTTTCGGGCAATTTGGAGAATGCGCGCTTCGGTCGCGCTGGTCACAATGATGGCCACCATCCTGTGGGCCGGCGGCGGCACCAGCAAACCGGAAGGGGACAAGGATGAAGACGACTGCTGTGCGCTCGAAGAAGATATCGTTTGCCTGCTGGCCGGGGCTCTCAGCTCGGGCAACAGTGCCAGCGTAGACTTCAACTCCTCGCTCCCCCTTGCCTTCGAAATGAACCTCGGTCAGGTCGAGCCCGGCAACGACTACATCGCCCAGGCTCGCAACGGCGGGGTCGTGCTCTCCGGCGGTTCGGCTTCTCTCATGCTGCCCGCCGAAGAAGGGGCCGTCCGTGTGCAAGCCGAATGGGTCGGCGCGCGCCAGCACGTCGAAGCCGAGCCGGAACAGATTCTCCCCGGACGCACCAACTATTTCTTCGGCCAGGATCCCGACAAGTGGCTCTCCGACGTGCCATCCTTCACCCGCGTCCGCTACCGCGACATCTACCCGGGCATCGACGTCGTCTACTACGGCCGCGAAGGCGAACTGGAACACGACTTCATCGTCCACCCCGGCGCTGATCCCTCCCGGATCCGCTTGAATCTCAGCGGAGCAGGGAAGGTGACGGTCAACGCCGACGGCGATGCCGTGTTCCAGTTCCACGGCCGCGACCTTCGCTGGCGCAAACCGGTCGTCTATCAACAACTCGGAAAGCGCCGCCGCCAGGTCGAGAGCCGCTACAAAGTCGATAACGGCACGCTCGCCTTCGAGCTTGGCCGCTTCGATCCGGACCGCCCACTCGTCATCGATCCGGTTGTTTCCTTCGCTACCTATTTCGGCAAAGCGAAATCCGAAGCCGCGGGCCGCGTTGCCGTTGACAGCCAGGGCAATGTCTATACCGTCGGCGCCAGCTTCGATCCCAACTTCCCCGTCTCCACCGGCGCCTACCGTTCCTTCCCCTCGCAAACCGGCTATCACAACGTCGTCATCATGAAGGTCAACGCCACCGGCACGGCCTCGTCCTTCACTACCTACATCGGCGGCGGCTTTGCCGACGTCGGCGGCGGAATCGCCCTCGACACAGCCGGGAATATCTACGTTACGGGCGGCACCAATAGCACTGACTTCCCCGTTTCCGCGGGCGCATTGAAATCCCGTTTCAATCCCGTCGGCCTTCTCCAGCCCGACCGCAAGGATTGTTTCGTCACCAAGCTCGCCAGCGGTGGCGGCGCGTTAAGTTATTCCACCTATCTCGGCGGAACTTCGCAGGATGGCTGCACCGGGATCGCTGTCGATCAGCAGGGCAATGCTTATCTCTCCGGCTACACCGAGAGCTCGCAGGACTTCCCCACCACCGCCGGTGCGCCTCAGCGATTCGGAGTCGGACGCCAGGATGCATTTATCGCGAAACTCAATCCCACCGGCACCGCCCTCGTCTACTCCACTCAACTCGGCGGACAGGATACCGACGCCGCCCTGGGCATCGCCATCGACGCGCAAGGCGCCGCCTATGTCACCGGCCAAACCACCAGCGCCAATAATTTCCCCGTCACCGATGGCTCGGCGCAAACTACTTACGGTGGCCGCGCCACAACCTCCATCGTCCGCTACGGCGACGCCTTCGTCACCAAGCTCAATCCCGCCGGCACTGCGTTCGTGTACTCGACGTTCCTCGGCGGCTCAGGCGACGAAATCGGATTTGGCATCGCCGTCGATGGTCCCGGCAACGCCTACGTCGTCGGCTCGACCCTTTCCGCCAACTACCCCACCACCTCCGGCGCATATAAGACTACTTACTCCGGAACGGGGCGCCACCCGTATATGCCCGCCGGCGACGTCTTCGTCACCAAGCTCAACCCCACCGGCACCCAGCGCGTCTATTCCACTTACCTCGGAGGCGCGAGCGACGACTGGGGAATGGCCATTGCCGTCGATCCGGGCGGCAACGCCTGGGTCACCGGCGCCACCATGTCTGCCGACTTCCCCGTCACCACTGACGCCACACAACGCACCTATGGCGGCCATCAAGTCACAGGCGACCAGTTCTTCACCGGCGATATCTTCGTCACCCAGCTCAGCTCCAACGGCGGAGCCCTTGTCTTCAGCACCTACCAGGGTGGGACCGGCAACGAGGCCGCGCTCGGCATCGCCATCGATCCCAGCGGAGGCGTCGTCATTAGCGGAACCTCGCGCTCCACCGACATGCCCACCACCACCGGCGCGCTGCAAACCAAGTACGGCGGCGACAACACCAACTTCCTTCCCGCCGGCGATATCTTCCTCGCCAAATTCGGCGGCACCGGCGGTGGCGGCGGCATTCTCTCCGTCGCCGCCATCGTCAGCGCGGCCTCCTACGCCGGTGGCGGCGTAGCCCCAGGCGAAATCGTCGTGCTCACCGGCGGCGGCATCGGACCCCAACAACTCACCACGCTCGAACTCACCCCGCAGGGCACCGTCAGCACCCTCCTCAACGGCACCCGCGTCCTCTTCGACAACGTCGCCGCCCCCGTCATCTACGCCTCCTCAGGCCAAACCAGCGTCATCGTCCCCTACGAAGTCGCCAATAAACAGTCGACGCAAATGGTCGTCGAATACTCCGGAGGCCGCTCCGCCGCGCTGACCGTTCCTGTCCTCCAAAGCAAACCCGCCCTCTTCTCCGCCAACGCGAGCGGACGCGGCCAAGGGGCTATTCTTAACGCCGACAACAGCTACAACTCCGCCTCCATCCCCATCGCCAAAGGCGGCGTCGTGCAACTCTTCGGCACCGGCGAAGGACCCATCGATCCTCCCGGCGTCACCGGCCGCTTGTCTTCCAGTGTCGTCCCGCGCATTCTTCTGCCCACGCAAGTCACCATCGGCGGCCAGAACGCCCGCGTGCTCTACGCCGGCGCCGCCCCCGGGGCCGTCGGCGGCCTCTTCCAGATCAACGCCGAAGTGCCCGCTGGCGCGGCCTCCGGCCCACAAGAAGTCATCGTCACCATCGGCAACACGCGCAGTCAAACCGGACTCACCGTCGCTGTTCAATAGTAAGGATCGAATATGCCGAATTGGATTCAGGCAATCTGGAAACTGCGCGCCACGGCGGCGCTGGTCCTCCTGGGGGTCGCCCTGCTTTTGGCCAACCCATCGGATGATCCTCACGAGGACGACATCTTGTGTCTCACTGAACAAGGGACATCGACCAGGGCCGTATGCATGGGCTTGATCCTTGGCTTGGGCGAGGGCTTGTCTCCTAAAAACGCTCCCAACACCGATTTCAGCTCGCCCGCCCCCGCTCTGGTCTTTGAACCCAATCTCGGCCAGGCCGAAGCTCAATTCGATTTCGTCGCGCGAGGCCGCAACATGGGGATTCTGCTTAGCCACGGAAGCGCCGTCATTGCCCTCCCGGCCGGTAAGCGCGCTCCGCCACGGTTCCTGAAGGCATCATTTGGTGGAGCCCGCTCGAATCTCCAAGCGGTCGTCGAAGATCCTCTTCCAGGACGGGCGAACTACTTCTTCGGTTCCGATCCTGAGAAATGGATCACCGACGTTCCCTCCTCGGCCAAGGTGCGTTACAACGATGTCTACCCCGGCATCGACGTTGTCTACTACGGAAACGAGCGCCAGCTCGAACACGATTTTATCGTTCATCCAGGTGCCGATCCCAGACGGATTCAGATAGCGTTTGAAGGCGCCGACGGCGTTCGCATCGGCGGCGATGGCGATGCTCACGTAAGAGTGAATGGCGTCGACGTGCTGTGGAAAAAGCCGCTCGTCTATCAACAGGTAGCCAAACAGCGCCGCCCGGTTGAGAGCCGTTATCGGTTGAGTAGCGGCGTTCTCAGCTTCGAGGTCGGTCAATTTGATCCCGATCGCCCCCTTGTCATCGATCCCGTCGTCGCCTACTCAACCTACCTCGGCCGGTCCCAAAATGATGGCGCCTCCCGCATAGCCGTCGATGCCCAGGGCAACTCCTACACCACCGGCATCACCTTCGAATTCAACTTCCCCACCTCGTTCCGGGCAGGCACCTTCCAGCGCGGCTACGGCACTGTCTTCGTCAACAAGGTCTCCGCCTCTGGTGATGCCGCCGCCTACACCGCCTATATCGGCGGAAACTTCGTCGATGGCGCTGTTGGCATCGCCGTCGACGATGCCGGCAACGCCTACCTGGCTGGCGGCACCAACAGTACCGATTTTCCCGTTACGCCCGGCGTTATTAAGTCGCGCTTCAGCCCGCCCGGAACATCTCCCGATCCACTCGACTGTTTCGTCACGAAACTCAATCCGGCAGGCAATGGGCTCGTGTACTCGACCCTCCTTGGCGGCGGCAACGAGGATGGCTGCAGCTCCATCGCCGTCGATCGCCAGAACAATGCATACGTCGCTGGATACACGGCGAGCAGCTCCGACTTCCCCACATCGGCTTCCGCACCGCAGCGGAACCTCGGCGGCCAGGTGGACGCCTTTGTCGCAAAGCTTAACTCCGGAGCCACGGCCCTTACCTACAGCACGCTCCTTGGCGGCCAGAACGTCGACATCGCCATGGCGGTCGCCATCGACTCGCAAGGCGCGGCTTACCTCACCGGAAACACGCGCAGTGCCAATGACTTTCCCGTCACGCCTGGCGCCTACCAAATGCGCTATGGCGGAGCCGCTTCCAACTTATTCCTGCTGGGCGATGCGTTCGTTGCAAAGCTGAATCCAGCCGGAACTGCATTCTCCTACGTGACGTACTTGGGTGGATCGTCGGACGAGATCGGGTTCGGCATCGCGGTGGACGCGCAGGGAGCCGCCTACGTCATCGGCGATACTTTCTCCGCAAACTTTCCCGCTACCTCCGGAGCCTTCCGTACAACCTATGGCGGCGCCACCACGGCCGTCCGGTTCGCCGGCGGCGACGCGTTTGTGGCCAAATTGAATCCTACCGGGTCGGGCCTCACCTACGCGACCTTCATTGGCGGCTCCGATCAGGACTGGGGCTCGGCCATCGCTGTGGACGGCTCGGGCAACGCATGGATCGGCGGCGCCACCCTCTCCACCAACTTCCCCACCACGCAAGACGCGGCACAACGCACTTTCGGAGGCAGTGACCCCGCCGCATACATAGCATTCGGTGACGCCTGGGTGGCACAGTTGAACAACGCTGGTTCAGCCCTCATCTATGCGACATATCTCGGCGGAAGTGGCGACGAATTCATCGCCGGTCTCGCTCTCGATCCAAGTGGCGGGGTTTACGTCAGTGGATCGACGCTTTCGAACAACTTCCCCACGTCGTCGAGCGCCATGCAGAAATCCTACGGCGGCTTCGCCACGCGCCTCGTTCCGATCGGCGACGCCTTCATCGTCAAATACTCCGGCACCGGCACCGGCACCTTCGTCTCCGCCATCGTCAGCGCGGCCTCCTACGCCGGTGGCGGCGTAGCCCCAGGCGAAATCGTCGTGCTCACCGGCGGCGGCATCGGACCCCAACAACTCACCACGCTCGAACTCACCCCGCAGGGCACCGTCAGCACCCTCCTCAACGGCACCCGCGTCCTCTTCGACAACGTCGCCGCCCCCGTCATCTACGCCTCCTCCGGCCAAACCAGCGTCATCGTCCCCTACGAAGTCGCCAATAAACAATCGACGCAAATGGTCGTCGAATACTCCGGAGGCCGCTCCGCCGCCCTCACCGTCCCCGTCCTGCAAAGCAAACCCGCCCTCTTTTCCGCTAACGCCAGCGGGCGCGGCCAAGGCGCCATCCTCAACGCCGACAACAGCTACAACTCCGCCTCCAGCCCCATCGCCAAAGGCGGCATCGTGCAACTCTTCGGCACCGGCGAAGGACCCATCGATCCGCCCGGTGTCACGGGCCGTCTCTCCACTTCCGTCGTCCCCCGCATCCTGCTGCCGACGCAAGTCACCATCGGCGGCCAGAACGCCCGCGTGCTCTACGCCGGAGCCGCCCCCGGGGCCGTCGGCGGCCTCTTCCAGATCAATGCCGAAGTGCCCGCTGGCGCGGCCTCCGGCGCACAGGAAGTCATCGTCACCATCGCTAACACGCGCAGCCAAACCGGACTCACCGTCGCCGTGCAATAGCCGCGTCGCCGAACTCGCCCGCTCGTCCGCAAGATCGTCGCCGAGTCTTCACGGGCGCTGTGTTACGCTCTAGCTTCCGAGCCGGAACGGCGCCCAGGAACGGCCCCGCCCGCTCTCTGCAATCTGGAGGTACTTTCGTGAGGCGTGCACGTTGGATTTCTTTGCTTTTGACCGCTGGAGCGCTTGCCCATTTGGCCGCCGCCGCGCCCGCGATACAGAGCACGTCTCGCAGCCAGGCCCTCCGCGCCTGGAGTGCGCTGCCACTCGCATTCGAAGAAAATCGCGGCCAATTTCCCGCGCCGATTCAATTCGCCGCGCGCGGCCGTTTCTATTCCGTCCTCGTGGAACCTGCCGCCATTCGCGTTCGCATGCGCGCCCCATCGCCATCGCCCTCCGCGCCCTCTCCCCAACTCCCGCACGACATCGTCTTCCACCTCGCCAACGCTCCCGCCGGCTGGCCCAAAGCCTCGGGCGAGCGTCCCACGCCCGGCGCCGTCCACTACCTCACCGGCTCGCATCCCGTCGGCGCGGTCCAACAGTTCGAACGCCTCCGCCTTCCGCAAGTCCGCCCCGGCGTCGATCTCGTCCTGTTCGGCAACGGCGAATCGCTCGAATACGACTTTGAAGTCGCCCCCGGCGCCGATCCTTCCGCCATCGCCCTCGATGTCGAAGGCGCGGGCAAACTCACGCTCGATCCGCAAGGCGACCTCGTCCTTTCCACCCCAGGCGGCCTGCTCCACCATAAAAAGCCCCTCGTCTATCAGGAAGGCCCTCGTGGCGTCCAGCCCGTTAAGGCTTCCTTCCGTCTCCTCTCCGCCAACCGCGTCGGTTTCGATTTAGGACAATATGATCCGAAAAGAAAACTCATAATCGATCCCGTCCTCTTCTCCACCTTCATCGGCGGCACCGAAGACGAACGCGCCTACGGCGTCGCCGCCGACAGCTCCGGCAACATCTTCGTCGTCGGCTCCACCTCTTCGAATAACTTCCCCACCTCCAATGGCGCCTACGATCAAACCTACGGCGGCGGTGGCATGGATGCCTTCGTCGTCAAGCTCAATTCCACCGGCACCCAGCGCATCTTCTCCACCTACCTCGGAGGCAACGGCGCCGACACTGCGCTCCGCGTCCAAACCGACTCGCAGGGCAACCCCTACGTCACCGGCACCACCCGCTCCCGCGACTTCCCCACCACCGGTGGCGCTCCCCAACGCGAGCTCAAAGGCGGCCAGGACATCTTCCTCTGCAAGCTCAGCGCCCAAGGCGACCGCCTGCTCTATTCCACTTTCCTCGGCGGCACCCTCGACGACACCGTCTCCACCATTCTCGTCGACGCCAACGGAGCCGCCCTCGTCGGCGGCACCACCAACTCCAACGATCTCGCCACCACGCCCGACGCCTATCAGAAGGCAACCCGGGGCGGCACCGAGGGCTGGTTCGCCATCCTCAACCCGCAAGGCACCGCCACCGCCTATCTCTCATACATGGGAGCCACCGGCAACGACACCCTCAACTCCGTCGCCCTCAGCTCCAGCGGCAACCTGTACTTCACCGGCCAAACCGATTCGCCGAACTTCCCCACCACGCCCGACGCCTGGTTTCCCTCCATCACAGGCGGCGTCGATGCCTATCTCGTCCGCCTCAGCGCCGACCGCTCCGTCATCGAATACGCCACCTTGATGGGCGGCAAGAACACCGACACCGGCACCGAAATCGTCGTCGATCGCTCCGAAACCGTCCTCGTCGCCGGCACCACATCGTCCACCGACTTCCCCACCATCACGCCCCGCCTCAGCCCCTATCGCGGCGGTGCCACCGACATCTGGCTCACCCAATTCAATTTCTCCGCGGGCCCCCGCACGGGTAACCGCCTGCTCACCGCCCCCCTCGTTTTTCGAGGCGTCTACCCCGAACCCGTCTCGCCCGTGAACGACCCGCCTCTCCCCACCGGCAACCCCCTCCCGCCCGTCTCCGGTGTCCGCCCACCCGTCTACTCGCAGTTGCTCGGCAGCGATGGTGAAGACGCCGTCCTCCGCATGAGCCTCGGCGGCAGTCAGATGCGCATGGTCACCCGCTTCGGCGGCACACAGGGCGTCACGCCCATCCCCAACGGCATCGGAACCTGTGGCGGCGGCCAAACTAATTTCGGACTCGTCACTTTTCAATACGGCGCGGACCTGCAAAATCCCGTCCAGCAGTGCATCGCCCCCGGCACGCCCACCGACGGCCTCATCCTCGATACCCAAACCATCATCTTCGCCGGCTATGTCGGCGGCCCCGTGATCGACGCCACCGGAAGCGGCCAGGGCTACCTCGGCAAAGAAGACGCCGTCCTCATCTCCTATTCCACAGTCGAGCCCGACCCCCTCATCCGCGAAAGCTTCCTCCTCACCGCGGGCGAACGCGCTTCCAACCACGGCATCGCAGGCGACCCCGTCAACAGCGCCTCAGGTGAACTCTACGACTTCGAGCTCGACATCGACCTCGGCGGCCCCATGGGCCTCCGCCTCGAACGCCACTACGGCACGCTCCTCAAATCCTCCGGCATCTCCGGCGCCCTCGGCCCCAACTGGATGCACAACTACGATTCCCGCATCAGCGTCCGCGACGCCCGCGCCACCGTCCGCGTCTATCCCGGCCGCCGCATCGAATTCCAACGACAGGGCAACGAGTGGATCCTCGTCAACGCCGAACAGTTCGCCTACCAGTTGATCGCCGAACCCACCTCCTACCGCTTCTACGACGCCCTCCAGCAGCGCATCCTCACCTTCACCCCCACCGGCCTCGTCGTGAAGATTGAAGACCTTCGCGGCAACGCCCTCACGCTCACCCAAACTCCCAACGGGCCTGAAGAAATCAGCGATGGCCTCGGCCGCTCCCTCCGCTTTATCTACGACGCAGGCCGCCTCATCCGCGTCGAAGACACCAATGGCCGCGCCTTCACCTACGAATACACCGGCGAAATCCTCCGCACCGTCGGACTGCCCGGTGGCGGTTCCATCACCTACACCTACACCACCGCCGGTCCCCGCTCCGCGCTCTTGCTCTTCAAAACCGAGGCCGAAGGCAACACGCCCTACGCGCAGGACTACGACAACTTTGCCCGCGTCATTCGCCAGCGCGACAGCCGCGGCAACGCCATGTTGCTCACCTACGACGCCCCTTCGCCCGGCATGACCCGCGTCGTCGACGCCGCTGGTGGCGTCTCCATCCAACGCCATGAGGGCCAGAACAATCTCGTCGAATTTACCGACGCCGAAGGCACCCGCACGCAGTACGATTACAACGCCTCCAACCTTCCCCGCACCCGTCAGGAAACAGGCGGCACCGTCTTCACCTCTGCCTACGACACGGCGGGCAACCTCCTCCGCGAAACCACGCCCACCGGCGAAGCGGTCAACTACACCTACGGCGAATTCAAAATCGCCGGCTTCACCGTCTACAAACGCACCAGCTCGCTCTTCGCCGACGGTTCAGGCGAAGTCTACCGCTACGACGTCAACGGCAATCTCACCTCCTGGATCAATCGCACCGGCGCCGTCACCGCCATCGCCTACGACTCCCACGGCTGGGTCTCCGCCGTCACCCGTCCCACCGGCGGCTCCGTTGAATTCACATTCAACCCCGACGGCACCCGCTCCCAAATGCGCGAAGAGTCCGGCGACCTCACCCGCTTCGAATACGACTCCACCAAGCGCCGCACCCGCATCATCTGGCCCGACGGAACCCTCCGCAACTACAGCTACGACGTGCGCGACCGCATCATCGGCGTCACCGACGAGCGCGCCAAACGCCACACCCTCGAATACGACCGCAACGGCCGCCTCATCTCCTGGATCGACACCTCCGGCCAGCGCCGCCTCTACAGCTACGATGCCAACAACCGCCTGCTTGTTCACACCGAGCCCGGTGGCAAAGCCTGGCGCTACACCTACGACCCCGTCGGCCGCCTCGACTCCATCACCGATCCCGCCGGTGTCGCCACTCGCTACCGCTACGACAAAGCAGGCCGCCTCACCGGCATCAGCGATGGCGCGGGCCCGCTGCTCACCATCGTCTACGACGCCTCGGGCCGCGTGCGCACCGTCGCCAACGGCAACGGCCAGACGATGACCTATGGCCGCGACACCCGTGGCCGCGTCACCAGCATCACCGAACCCTCCGGCGCCGCCTGGCAATTTGAGTACGATGCCGCCGGCCGCCTCGCTGCCGCGCGAAATCCGCTCGACGAGCGCGTCCAATTCGCCTGGCGTCGCGGAACTTTGCTCGAAAAAGAAACCCTCGCCGACGGAGCCGCGCTCGCCCTCGGCTACAACTCCGACTCCCAACTCACCTCGCTCACCGATCCGCTTCAATCCGCCTGGAAATGGGAGCGCAACTCCTCCGGTCTCATCTCCGCCAGTGTCACGCCTCTCAACCAGCGCACCATCTATACCTGGGGCGCGCGCCGCCGCCTCTTCTCGCTCCGCCAAAGCGACGGCGTAACGGGCAACTTCGCCTACGATGCCGCCGGTGACCTCACCCGCATCCAGTACAGCGATGGCGCCGACTTCGAAATTCAACGCGAAGAACGCGGCCTCCCCATTCGCGGCACCAACTTCGTTTTCACCTACGACCCCGCCGGCCGCCTTGCCAGCTCCAACGCCATCAACATCGGACGCGACGACGCCGGCCGCATCACCAGCGTCGCCTACACGCAGGACCGCGTCGTCCGCTACACCTACAACGAACGCGGCCTCGTCACGCGCATTTCCGATTGGTTGAACGGAAACACCGATTTTGCCTACGACTCCGCCCGCCGCCTCCTCCGCATCAACCGGCCCAACGGCATCAACACCGAGTACACCTACGACGCCGCGGGCCGCCTCACCCGCATCGCTCACCTCGGCGGCACCGGCGTCAACATCACGCTCTCTCTCCTGCGCGACGCCGCCGGCCGCCTCACCTCCAGCACCCGCACTCCCGCCGCCGCGCCCACCTTCGCCGAAGCCACCCAGGACCTCGCCGTCAACGCCGCCCGGCAGCTCAGCCTCGGCCGCTTCGACGCCGCCGGTCGCATGACCTCCGACGGAGGCCAACGCACCTTCCGCTGGGACGGAGCTTCCCGTCTCCGTGAAGCAGTCAACGGCCCCTCTACCGTCCGCTTCGATTACGACTCCTTCGGCAACATCGTCAGCGCCGGCCGCCAGTGGGTATGGAACTACGCCACCACGCTCCCCTCGCCCGCCATCGAACGCAACGGCGCCACCGACCTCGTCTACCACGTCTTCACTCCCGCCGGCGAATGGCTCTACAGCATCGATTCGCAAGGCGCGCGCCTCTACGGCCACACCGATGAATCGGGCAACGCCGTCGCCGTCACCAACCAACTCGGTGCCATCGCCGAAACCTACACCATCACACCCTACGGCGAAAGCGTCACCCGCTCCGGCGGCACAACGAACCCATTCACCTTCCGCGCCGCCGAAGGCGTCATCGAGTTCCCCTCCGTCGGCCTCTACTCCATGCGGGCCCGTTTCTTCGACGGCACCACCTCGCGCTTCCTCTCGCCCGATTGGTTGATCCTGCCCACCGCCCTGCGCGCCAATCCCTATAACTACGCCAGCGCCAACCCGCTCGCATTCACCGACGCCACCGGCCTCACGCCCTCCGTCATCGCGCCGCAACCCGTCATGCCCCGCGAACAGGTCGCCTCGCGCCTCTTCGAATCCGCCCAATACCAACGCGCCAATCCCGCCGTGCTGCCGGGCTCGGACAGCATCGAGGCGGCTTCTCTTCAACCCCTCGTCCCCTTGGCCGTCTATCCGCATCCCTTCCTCCGAGGCCCACGTACGCAGTTGCCGGAAGACTTGTCACCAGCCCGTAACCGCCGTTGGCTCGCAAACGAAGCTGCCCTCACCCGCGAACTCCGCCGCGTCGTCGGACTCCCACCGCTCGCCCTCGATCTCGCCGCCGAGTCGTCCTCGATATCGGCCCCCTACGGACCTCCCATGCCGGAGGATCCCGAACAAGCCGTCTGGGAAGCGTTCAGCTCCTTCCTCCCCATCATTCCCAGGTAACGGAGATCACCATGCGAACTTCTAAACTCATCCTTCTCACGCTCGCCACCCTCGCCGCCGCCGCCCTCGCTCCCGCCCAGGAGGTCCGCTACATCTACGACGCCGCCGGCCGCCTAGCGCGCGCCGACTACGGCAGCGGCAAAGCCATCGCCTACACCCACAACACCGCGGGCGACCTTATCCGCCGCTCGTTTGAAACCACCGCAGGCGCGGGCTTCACCAGCGTTTCCTCCGCAAGCTTCGCCCCAGGCCGCCCTCTCAGCGCCGACATGATCGCCTCCGGCTTCGGAGCAGGCCTCGCCACCGGTGTCCTCGCCAACACGCAAGCGGCCCTGCCCACTTCCCTCCTCGGCACCAGCGTGACCATCACAGACTCCGCAGGCGTCTCCCGCCCCGCGCCCCTCTTCGCCGTCGCGCCCACGCAGATCAACTACCTCATCCCCGCAGGCACCGCACTCGGAACCGCGCGCATCACCGTCAACTCCGGCACCGGCGCCACCATCAACGGAACCGCCGACATCGCCCGCACCAGCCCCGGCCTCTACACCGCAAATCTGCAAGGAAGCGGAGTCGCCAGCGCCTTTGCTCTAACAGTCGATTCCGCCGGAGCCCAAACCCAAGCGCTGCTCTTCAACCCCAACACCCTGGCCCCCGTCCCCGTCGACCTCGCCTCCGGTGATGTCTATCTCCTCCTCTTCGGAACCGGCATCCGAGGCTTCCAAACCGCCGTCACCGCCACCATCGGCGGCGACCCCGTCCCCGTCCTCGGCGCCGTCGCCCAAGGCCAATTCGCCGGCCTCGACCAGGTCAACATCGGCCCGCTCCCCGCCACCCTCCGCGGCCGAGGCGAACTCCCCATCGTTCTCCGCGTCGACGGCCAGGCAGCGAATACCGTGACTGTGGTGGTGCGGTAGGGGAATGCGGTTTACCGGCAAGGAAAGAGATGCCGAGACCGGGCTGGACTTTTTCCTTGCGAGGTATTTTAGTTCAGCCCAAGGAAGATTCACGAGTCCTGACGAGCCGCTAGTCGATCAGCACACACGAGACCCACAAAGCTGGAATCTTTATAGCTATGTTCGGAACAATCCGCTGGCATTCACGGACCCATCCGGGCAGGATTGCGTTTACACCAACAACTACAACACCGATGGGACGGTGACGGTCGAAACGGGAAATTGCAGCCAGAAGGGCGGCACGTTCGTCAACGGGACCATCGATACAAAGTCGCTCACGGTACACAACGGATCGCTGGAGTTCGGTTACACGGACCCGAACGGTGGGGCAGGGGTGCATTCTTTGGGTCTTCCTTCGGCTCCGACCTCTAGCGATATCTTCATCAACGAGATGTCTCGACGCCGTGATGCATCGAATCAGATGATTGCCCTCTTCGCAGGTGGGTCGGCTTTAGTTGGTGCGACGGGCGGTGTGGCGTGTTACTACGGATGCGCTGCGGTCGCCGAGTTATTCGCTGGCACGATCACAAATGCGGAGGCTGGCGGAGTGATTGGCTGGGGTACCGGACAAGGTGGAGCAGGAGCAACACGTGCTCTTGCGAGAGGGCTGACGAGGGCTGCGGTTGAGCAGATGAAGCGACAGGGACTCACCAAGAATACCGTCAAGCAACTTCTCCAGAAGTACGAACAGGCCGCCATCAAGGCTGCACAAAATGGCACAACCAACACTCAGCTACCCGAGCGGCTTGAGCTAATGAAGAAGATCCTTTCGCTTTGGTAAGAGAGCTTTTCATGGTGAACACAATGTCCCGCTTGATTGCGCTGTGGAAGGATCAAGGGCTTTCTCTTGCTAAAGGCAACAGTGAAGCCAGATTGGCCGAGTTCGAGACCAAAAACGCCGTGCATCTTCCACCGGATATGCGGCAGTACTTGGCCGTAGCCAACGGGATGCTGAACATTCCAGGAAGCGACTGTGATGCGAATGGATTTCGTTTTTGGCCCCTAGATGAAGTGAGGTCGGTTCCCGAGGTATGCAGCGAATCTGGCGTGACGATCCCGGCAGGCGAGGCACTCGATAAGCACTTTGTGTTTGCTGATTACCTACAGTGGTCCTGGGCCTATGCCATTGATCTGAGTGGCCGGGACCGTGGATGCCAGCCCATCATTCACGTTGGCACCTTGGAACCTAAGACGGTGGCGCAATCATTCTGCCAGTTCATCGAACTCTACCTGAAGGACGCCCCGGATCTCTACGTGTTAAGCCAACCACAACGGCAGTCGTGAAGGTTGTAAGGGTTAGGTTACAGCGTCACGTCGCTGTAGTTCGAGCTTCACTGCGTAGAAGGCGGCTTGCAGGAGATGGATGGGGCCGTGGTTAGCGTCGATGACGAGCTTGCCGCTCGACCACTCGGAATTTTCGTGAGCGCCGATCAGAAGTTCCAGGGCGAACTGTTCGAGGATGTGATCGTAGGCAGCTTGGAGTTCGTGATCGGAAAGAGAGCCGAGAACGGCGCTTGGTTCGGTGATGTCTTGGACGAGGAGTTCGTCGGCGAGGTTGGGTGAGTAAAGAGTCCATGATGGTTCCTTCAGTGGCGTGAAGGTATTTACCATTCCAGATACGCATAAGATGTTGGTCCAGAAGATGTCGTTCGCTTCGCTCACGACACTTGCACGAGAGCGGCTAAAAAGAAAAATCTTTTTGTAGAGTACAGTACTGTACTTTCCCGGACCGTGGGCGCCGGGAAGAAACCCGGCAACAAATCAAGTAACACGGAACGGCGGAAAGCCCAAGAACAAAGGTATATGACGTTATATAAGCGGCGCGGCCTTACTGGCGGTAGGCTTCCTTGCGGTCGAGCACGCGTTCGATCTTGAGGGAATCGCCGTGATCACGGAAGAAGACGCGGTGGTTCTGGGCGCGGAGCCGGATCAGCGGCGGAGTGACACCCTTGAGTTGCTTGGTGGCTCCTTCGCCGGTGAGGACGTGCCGCCTAGGGCCTTGAGAATCTGGATGGCGATGGGCTGCTCGATGGCGCGAAGGTCGGCCCTGGCCTGATCGGTCCAGACGATCTGCTTGCCCATCTCTCTACGGCTCGCGGCTCGTCTTCTCCCAGTCGGCCATGGTGAGGCCGAACTCGGCAAGCACCTGTTCGTGCGGGATGGGGGCGTTGTGCTTGCTCCATTCGTCGGCTTCGGCGATGGCCTTGGCTTCGGCGGGGCTGAGCGTGTCGCCGTCTTCGTCGATCATTGCTTCGAGGAGCGAACGGACAGCGCCAAGCTTAGCGGGAGGCAGAAGGTCGAGCAGCGCGTGGGCCTGCTGGCGCTCTTGCTGAGGATCGATAGCCATTGCCTGTTTCCTTTCCCCTCGGCTCGAAACAGAGTGTGATCGGCGGAGCATGTCCGCACACCTAGAACGCACCAGTACCAAGATACAAGATACGAGAAGGGATCGGCGGCGATCACATCGCTCTCCGCATTCGAAGGGTAGCGGATGTCAATCCGGTATATACCCCCTCCCCCTATCTAATGAAATAGGGGTGCGAGGTCTATAGAATTGGGAGTCGAAAGGAGCCTGAGTTGTCCACTCCACGCACCCTCTCGATCACCGGCATGCACTGCGACGGCTGCGTCCGCCGCGTCACCGCCGCCCTCTCCCACCTCCCAGGCGTCGAAGTCAAATCCGTCCAGGTCGGCCGCGCCGAACTCGCCTTCGATCCCTCCGCCGCCACGCCCGAAGCCATCACCGCCGCCGTCTCCAAAATCGGCTTCGCCGCCACGCAGGAGTCCTGACATGCCCGCATCCGGCACGGCCGCCCCCACCGCCGCCCCCGCCACCCGCATCACCTTCCCCGTCACCGGCATGACCTGCGCCGCCTGCCAGTCCTTCGTCCAAAAGACCCTCGAAGAGCAGCCCGGCGTCGAAACCGCCACCGTCAACCTCCTCCTCCACAACGCCACCGCCGCCTACCGCCCCGCTGAATCCCCCCCCGCCGCCCTCGTCGATGCCGTGCGCTCCACCGGCTACGGAGCCGATCTCCCCCAACCCGCCACTTCCGTTGTCGCCGAATAGGAAAACCTCGACGCCCTCCTCGATGCCGAATACCGCGACCTCCGCACCAATGCCGCCACCCTCCGCGGCCGCGGCGAACTCCCCATCGTCCTACGCGTCTACGGCCAAGCAGCGAATACGGTGACGGCGGTCATGTGGTAGCAGAACCATGCGAATCACCGGCAAAGAACAGGACGCCGAAACGGGGCTGGATTACTCTGGGGCAAGGTACTTGAGCGGGGCACAGGGATTGCCGACACTCCCCTTGGACCCCCCTCGGCGCTGCCCCGGATTAGCCTAGTACTGTACCTCACGTTCTAGTCCTAAACCACTCAAATATAATGGCTTACCCCAGTACTTTATCAATTTTCCCCCCTTGAGAATCCGGCGACAGAGACCTACAATCGAGTCATCTCCCGGAGGAGACCAAACTTGAAAATTCGAATTGCTTCTATCTCACTGATTCTGTGCCTCGCGTTAGGTGTTCCTGCCTCTGCCGCCATTCTCTATGACAATGGCCCCACAAATGGCTCAGCTAACGCCTTATTTATTGACGGCCCGGGGGCCGGCCCATTTTCGCAAACCATTTCGAACGGATTTGTCGCCACCGGCACTGGTATCGCCACCAGCCTCGATTTCGGAGTGTGGGTCACCTCCGGCCTCACGCCGACCACTGTTTCCTGGGCGCTCGGCACTTCGGCGTTCGGAAGCGAGATTAGCAGCGGTTCCACGCCTCAAGTCGGATTTGCCTTCTTCGGTGCGAACGGTTTTGGCTATGACGTGTACACTGCCACCGTCGGCGGGCTCTCGGGACTGCTCTCCTCGGGCAGCACATATTACCTCACTTTGGGCGGCGCCAATGACAGCGCGAATAGCCAATTCGTCGCCTGGGATGTCAATCTCGGTCCCACGACATGCAGTTTCGCGGTAAGCGGTAGCCCGGTCGGCGATTGCGGCGCTGGAGGAGGCAATTCCTTCACCATTTTTAGCGATAGCAATTCGGCGGTACCCGAGCCGGCCAGCATCGTGTTGTTCGGTTCCGGCATGCTCTGCCTGGCCGCGCTCCGTCGCCGCCGGCTGAGCCGTTAATTCTGCGAAGGCACCTACCACAACTCTTCAGAGGTCCGCGGTGAACCGCTCACTGCGGCCTCTGAATCACTAGCATTCGCCGCCCGGCGAAGCAGCCAAAACCTCCCGCCACCAGCCGTTCGCCGCCACAGCCCTGTTCCGCTTCCTCCCATATACCCGTCCTCCCATATACTCGTCCCCCCATAAGCCTGCCCCCCGTCTACCTATCCCCCGTCTACCTGTCCCCCCGTCTACCTGTCCCCCCGTCTACCTATCCCCCCGTCTACCTATCCCCCCGTCTACCTATCCC
>JBDTVQ010000025.1:0-33240 GCA_040007195.1 Acidobacteriota bacterium
GATAGTGCGACATCGATTTCGAGAGCGAGTCTCCGCGAACGATCATGCGCACGGACCGCGCCACTTCGGAGAAATGAACCGCCGCTTGGCCGGCGGAATTGGCGCCACCGACGATGTATACGTCTTCGTCTTTGCAGGAGGACGACTCTGTGATCGCGGCGCCGTAGTAGATGCCCGCGCCGGTCAGACGGTCCATGCCTTCGATATCCAATCGACGCCATTGCACGCCGGCCGCAATCACGACACTGTGCGCCGCCAGTTCCTGACCGTTGGATAACTTCACGACGCGATACTCGCCGTCGACGATGAGGGTGGCCGCTTCGGCGGGCGCCAGCACCTCCGTTCCGAATCGCTTCACCTGTGTCACGCCACGGCGCGCAAGATCGGCGCCGCTCAGTCCAGAAGGAAAGCCCAGATAATTCTCGATGCGCGAACTGAGCCCGGCCTGGCCACCCGCGGCTTCCCGCTCGACAAGCACGGTTTTCAATCCTTCGGTGCTGCAGTAGAGCGCGCACGCAAGGCCCGCGGGCCCGGCGCCGATCACGATGACATCGTAAAAGCGGCGGCTGGGAATGCTGACCAACCCGAGCTTGTCTGCCACCTGCGAAAGTTCCGGACGCTCGACGAGAGAGCCGTCGGGGAAAATCATTGCGGGCATAGCGACTTCGCGGTCCCCGATGGCGGCGAGTACGCGCGGATCGGAGAGGCCCCCAGGTTCGAGCCAACGGTACGGCACCTGGCTTTTGGCGAGAAAATCTTTCAGCTTGTGCGTCTCGGGCGCCCACCGCGTTCCGATGATATAGGCGCCGTCGAAGGCTTCGCGATTGCCTGCCTGCCAGTCGTCCAGTTGATCGTTGAGTACAGGATAGAGGTGCTGGTCCGGCGGCTCCCATGGCTTCATCAGATAGTGATTCAGCTTGACCTTGTTAATCGCGTCGATGGCCGCTGTGGAATCTGCGTAGGCAGTGAGCAGCACACGGCGCGCTTGAGGCTGAAGCACGATTGCCTCGTGCAGGAACTCCGTGCCACTCATCTGTGGCATCCGCTGATCCACCAGGAAGAGCGCCACGCGGTCCCCACGCGAGGTCAACTGGCGGACGGTGTCCATCGCTTTCTTGGGAGAATCGATCGCGACGATACGGTAGTTCGCCGCGAATTTCGTCTTCAGGTCGCGCTCCACCGCCCGCAATACGGAAAGGTCGTCGTCAACAGCCAGGATGTATGGTTTCTTCATTCACGCAGGGCACGCTCGACGGCGGTGACCAACTCGGAGGCTTCCGGGTCGACATTCGGCTCGAAACGTTGCAGCACCTTCCCTTGTTTATCCACAAGAATTTTGGTGAAGTTCCATTGGATGTCGCGTCCAGTCTGGCTGACAAGGTGGCGGTACAACGGCGTAATGTCGTCGCCCTTCACGCTCACCTTAGCCATCATCGGGAAACTGACGTCGAAGTTACGCTTGCAGAAAGTTTGGATCTCCTGGTTCGTGCCGGGCTCTTGCGCGCCAAAGTTGTTGGCAGGCACGCCGACGACGACGAATCCATTGTCCTTGTACTTGCGGTAGAGCGCCTCGAGCCCCTTGTACTGCGGCGTGTAACCACATTGGCTTGCAACGTTGACGAACAACACCGTCTTGCCCTTGAACTGAGCTAGCGGGGCTTGCGTACCCTCGATGGAATTCATCGTGAATTCATGAACCGAATCAGGCGCCGGCAACAATACCGCGGCGAACATCAGCAGAAGAATGTGTCTCATGGCCCTTATAGGATGTACACACTTCACGGAAGGTCGCAGGGTTCCTCCTACCAGCGGTTTCATTGCCATCCCCCCCCCAACGCGCTGTAGAGGCGCACTACGGAGAGCAGTTCGTCGCGTTGAACCTGGGCCAGCCCGAGTTCGGCGTCGAATAGGGTGCGTTCGGCGTCGAGCACCTGCAAATAGCTGTCAACGCCGCCTTGATAGCGCAGCCGGGAGAGGCGCGTAGCCTCGCGCAGGGCTCGCAACAATTGCTCTTGTTCGGTGCGTTGTTCGCGCGTTTTTTGCACGCTGACCAGGGCGTCGGAAGTCTCCCGCAAGGCGTTCTGGAAGCTGCGTTCATAAATGAGCGCGGCCGCTTCGGAACGGGCGCGGGCGCTCTTGACGCTGGCGCGAAGGGCGCCGCTATTGAAAAGGGGCGCGGTGAAAGTGGGCGCAACCGAGTACTGCTTGGCGCGGTCGCTGATGAACTGGGCGAGCGTCAGACTCTCAAAACCGAACAGGCCGGTGAGCGAGAACTGAGGATACTGCGATGCGACAGCGACGCCGATGCGGGCGTTGGCGGCACGAAGCGCGGCTTCGGCCTCCTGCAAATCAGGCCGGCGTTGCAGCAGGGTACCCGGCAGGCCGGCGGGTATTTCCGATGGCACTTTTTGGCCGATCAAAGTGCCGCGATTCTGAATGGCGCCGGGATTGCGCGCCAGAAGGATGCTCAGAGCATTCTCGAG
This sequence comes from Acidobacteriota bacterium, assembly GCA_040007195.1. Lineage (GTDB taxonomy): Bacteria > Acidobacteriota > Terriglobia > Bryobacterales > Bryobacteraceae > JAFLBB01. The sequence goes on from JBDTVQ010000025.1 coordinate 2,484, forward strand.
AATGTTCGCCTGGCGCTCGAGGACGGGGATGCGGGAACTCGCAGTAAACACCAGTGTCTCGGCTTGGCTCACATCGAGTCCGCTCGCGACACCGCGGCTCTCGCGGGCACGCACCAGCCGCAGAGATTCCTGGCGCGAGGCGAGCGTCTGGCGCGACACCTCCAACTCGCGATCCAGCTCGATCAGCTGGAAGTATGTGGTCGCCACGTCGGCCACCAACGAGACGATAACTGTGCGTTGCGCCGCCTCCTGGCGTAGATAATCGGCACGAGCGGCCTCGGTGAGCCTTCGATAGCGCCCCCAGAAATCCAGTTGAAAAGTCATGTCAAGCACGCTGCTGCCGAAGGTGGCCTCGCGCTGCACGCCCGATGGCACCGGCGTTCCACCGCCAACCGAGATCTCGCGATTCGTCAGTGCTCCGCGGCCGGAAACGACGGGCAACTGGTTCGACCGCGCCACGGTGATCTGCGCACGGGCGTCGAGAATGTTCTGCGCGGCTATGCGAACGTCGTAATTGTTTTTCAGGGCCTCGGTCACCAGTTCGCGTAGAGCCTCGTCCTGGAACACTTCGGCCCACTTCATGTCGCCCATGGATGTAGCACTCTCCACAACGGCGTTGCGATACTGCGGAGGCACCGGCAACTTGGGCGCTTTGTAATTGGGACCCATCATGCAGCCCGACAGCGTCATTGCGACGATCAGGAGCATCGCCACCTGCGGAGCAAGCGACGGCTTGGGCTTGCCTAATCGATCAGCCAGCCGTTGAAACCATGTGTAGAAGGTGGGGATCATGAACACGCCGAGTATTGTGGCCGCGAGCATCCCACCGAACACCGCGCTCCCAAGTGATTGGCGGCTCGCCGATCCGGCGCCGGTGGCGCGCACCAGCGGCACCACACCCAGGATGAACGCAAAGCTCGTCATCAGAATCGGACGGAATCGAAGCGTGGCGGCCTCCAATGCCGCTTCGTCGATCGACACACCAGTGTCGCGCCGTTGCCGGGCGAACTCGACGATTAAGATGGCGTTCTTGGCCGCGAGTCCGATGAGCATGATCAGGCCGATGCGGCAATACACGTCGTCGGGGATGCCCCGGAACCACTCCGTGAAGATCGCGCCGAAGACACCGGCCGGCACACCAAGCACGACGGCGATGGGGATGATCCAGCTTTCAAATTGGGCGGCCAGGAACAACACCACCATCAGCAACGCCAGTGCAAAAACGCCCGTGCTCGAGCCTGCCTTTTTCTCTTGGTAGGACATCGCCGTCCACTCGAATCCGAAGCCCGCGGGCAGAGTTCGTTCGGCGAGTTTTTCAGCCGCGTCCAGCGCCTGTCCCGTCGAATACCCGGGCGCGGGACCGCCCAGAATGTCGGCTGAGCGAAACAGGTTGTAGCGCCCAATCGACAGTGGCCCGTTGGTCGGTTCCATTTTCACTAAGATGCTCAACGGAATCATGTTCCCTGAGAGCGACCGCACATAGTATCGAGAAATATCGCTCGGATCGCGGCGAAACTGCGGCTCGGCTTGTGCCACCACGCGATAGGTGCGGCCAAACAGGTTGAAGTCGTTTACATAGATGCCGCCCAAGTATGTCTGCATCGCCTGATACACGTCGACAATCGGCACGCCCATAGAACGCGCACGCTCACGGTCCACGTCCAACTTCAGCTGCGGCTCGTTGGGCACAAAGGTCGAAACCATTTGTCCGAAAGTCGGGTCTTTCCGTGCCTCAGCCAAAAAGTTGTTCGTCACACGAGCGAGGCCCGCCACGTCGCCTCCCGTGCGATCCTGCAGCTTCATATTCACGCCGCCGGTGTTGCCCAAGCCGCGGATCGGAGGCGGCTGGAATACGAGAATGAAGGCGCCTTCGATGGCGAATAGCCGCTTTTGCAGGTCTTGCACAACGGCGTTGGTTTGCTCTTCCGGCTTCGTACGTTCGTCCCACGGCTTCATAATGCCGAACATCGAACCCACGCTCGACGAGGTATCGCCCTTGACGAAACTAGTGCCGACCAGGTCGAACACGTCGGCCACGCCGGGAGTCTTCAGCATCATCTCCTCAGCTTCGGCCATTACCGCCGCGGTGCGCTCAAGCGAAGCTCCATTGGGCAGACCAACATCGACGATGAAGTAGCCTTCGTCCTCGCCAGGAAGGAACCCGGCCGGTGTAACTCTATAGAGGTTCCATGTCATCCCCAGCACAAGCGCAAGAAGGATCGCCACGATCGCTCCGCGCCGGATAAGCGTTTGGACGACACGCGAGTAGGCGCCGAGCGTCGCATCAAAGATGCGGTTGAATGCATTGAAAAATGGCGCGAGGATACTGCGTTTTTCCTCATGCTTGCTTTTGAGCAAGAGGGCGCAGAGCGCTGGGCTGAGCGTCAGCGCATTGATCGCCGACAGCACCACCGACACGGCAATGGTCAGTGCGAATTGCTTGTACAACTGGCCCGTAATGCCGGAGAGGAACGCTACCGGCACGAATACCGCCACCAGGATCAGTGCAATCGCAACCACCGCTCCCGACACTTCCTGCATCGCGCGGAGCGATGCCGCATGCGGGGTCATACCTTCCGAAATGTGATGTTCCACGGCCTCCACGACGACGATGGCGTCGTCGACGACAATGCCGATAGCCAGTACAAGGCCGAACAATGTCAGCACGTTCACGGTGAATCCCAGTATGGGGAAGAACATGAACGCACCCACCAGCGAAACGGGCACGGTGATCAGCGGGATCAGAGTCGCCCGCCAGCTTTGCAGGAAGATGAAAACGACGACGATAACGAGAATAATCGCCTCAACTAGCGTATGCAACACTTCACTGATCGAGGCGCGAATGAAGTTGGTGGCGTCGTACAAGATCCGGTATCGGATGCCTTTCGGGAAGGTAGCCGAAGCCAATTTCATCTCCGCGTTCACTTTATTGACGACGTCCACGGCGTTAGTGCCCGGCAATTGGAAGATGAGCATGTTCACCGCCTCGCGCCCGTTCACGCGGGTGAAGCCGGAGTAGTCGAACGCGCCCAACTCCACGCGCGCCACGTCGCCCACACGCACGACAGAACCGTCGGTATTGGACCGCAGGATAATGTTCTGGAACTCCTCGGGATCCTTCAACCGGCCCGCGGTACGAATCGTGTATTCGATCTCCTGTCCCTTGGGCGCGGGCGATTGGCCGATGCGGCCAGCGGCAGCCTGCACGTTTTGTTCGCGAATCGCGGCAATCACGTCGGTCGTGGTCAGCCCGAGCTTAAACATCGCATCCGGCTTCAACCACACCCGCATCCCGTATTCGCGCTCGCCAGGGAGTTGAACATCCCCGACGCCATAGATACGCGATAGCCGGTCGCGCACATTGATCTTCGAGTAGTTGGAGAGAAAAAGTTGATCGTATGAGTTATCGGGCGATTCGATCGCCATCGCCAACAGCAGCGACGTCGATTGTTTGCGCACACTGATACCCTGCCGTCGAACTTCGTCCGGCAGTTGCGGTTCTGCCAGCGCCACGCGGTTTTGCACCTGCACCGCGGCAATGTCCAGGTCCGTGCCCACTTCGAACGTCACCGTGGTCGTAAGGCGTCCGTCATTGGTCGCCTTCGACTCGAAGTACAGCATGTTCTCCACACCGTTCAATTGCTGTTCGATCGGTGCGGCAACGGTCTCTTCCACCACCTCTGCGCTTGCGCCGAGGTACTGCGCCGTCACGCGAACGGTGGGTGGCGTGATTTCCGGATAGCGGTCGATAGGCAAGCCCAGCAGCGTCACGAAGCCCACCAGAGTGATGACGATGGCGAGAACGCTCGCAAACACCGGTCGATTGATGAAGAAAGTGGAAATCATGATGGCGTTCCCTTACTTCGCGTCCGGCGCGGTTTCGGCCACAATTTTTGGAGCCACCTGTGATCCCGGGAACGCCTTCTGCAAACCATCGATAATGACCCTGTCGCCCGGCGACAAACCCTTCTCGATTACCCACATCGAGCCGACGCGGTCGGTTGCCGTCACAGTGCGCGCCACCACCCGATCGTCCTTGTCAAGCAACAGAAGTTGACGCAAGCCCTGCAATTCCTGCACGGCACGCTGCGGCACGACGAATACGCCGTCCTTCATTCCCGTCCGCAGACGCACGCGGCTGAACTGGCCGGGAAGCAGGATCCGGTTGGGGTTCGGGAAGTCGCCAATCAGTTTCAGCGTGCCCGTCTGGACATTCACGGCGCGGTCGGCATAGCGGTAGGTACCCTTGTAGGGATACACGGTGCCGTCTGCAAGCAGCAGTTCCAGCGGCGCCACCGGTACGCCTTTACCCGTCGCCTGTTGCGAAGCCAACTGCTTGCGCGTGTAGTCGAGGTAATCGCGCTCGGTAACGGTGAACTCTACGTAGATCGGATCGAGCGGGCTGATCAATGTCAGAGGTTCGGGCGAGTTCGCGGAGACTAGCCCACCGATCTGAATTTTCGTCTCGCCAATGCGTCCGGCCGTCGGTGCCTTGATCTCCGTGAAGCTCAAATTCAATTCCGCCAGCTGTAACGCTGCCTTTGCCGACAGTACAGCTGCCTCTGCCTGCTGGATTTGCGTTTTCTGCGTAAGGCGCAACTGGTTCACGTTGGCTTCGCGAGCGCGGTAGTTATTTTGTGCCACCCGCCCGTTTGCAAGAACCGCGTCCAGATCCTGTTCGGGAAGCGCTTTCTCAGCCACGAGGGGCCTGACGCGTGAGACGTCCTGCTCGGCTTTGATCAACGACGCCTCAGCCTGAGCCAGTTCGGAATCCGCACGGAGCACTTCCACACCTTCACGGGCGAAGACAACTTGGGCCTCGGCCCGCGCCAGTTCGGCCGCAGCCTTCTGCACATCGGCGCGGTAGGTGCGTTGATCAATCGCATAGAGGAGTTGTCCTTCCGAGACAAAGTCGCCCGGGCGGAACAACCACTTTTCGATGTAGCCGTTCACGCGCGAGTTCACCTGCACGGTATTCAACGCAAACGTCGCACCTATGAACTCCTGAAAAATGGGTACCGATTTGGTTTGGGCGATAACCGCCGTCACGGGAAACCGCGGCGCCCCCTGTTTAGCCTGAGCTTCCCTCGCCGATCCACCGCAAGCAACCGACAGAACGGCGAGGAACAGAAGGGTCAGAAAATTGAATACACGAAGCGGGCGAAGCCTAGTCACGAACGAAGTATGGGCCATCTAGCCCGATTGGATGCAGCCCAATCGCTCACAGTCGCGAAATACCACGATTGGGTTATTTAATGTCAGCTGCCAATCGGTTTGCCCAACAATTCCGGGGCTTTGAGTCGCATACCGCGATACCGCCGCACGCTGCCGAAGATCGCCTCAGATGCTTCAGGGTCCTCCCAGGATGCACGGGCCTTCGCGATCTCTTCGGCGCTGCGGCCGACAAAGTTCCACCACATGACGATGGTCTCCGCGAATGGTGGGCCGCCGAGCAGGAGAAGCCTGGCCCCCGCCGCGCTCTCAATGACAATCTCATTACGGCCAGACCCAAGATAGTACAAGGTGTTGGGCGTCAACGGCACTCCCGCTACCACTGCGTCTCCGGAGGCCAGGAGTACCCCGTACTCAAATGAGGGGACCATTTCCACGCCCAGCCTCGCACCCGCATCGACGGCGATCTCTGCACCGATGCCCAGACTGAATTGATTGCCCTTGGACGAAGCACCGGAGAACTCTCCGAGAATCACGGAGACACGTCCACCCGGGCGCTCCACAACGGGTTGCTCCGATATACATTGATACTCAGGTGCCATGGCACGGCTTTGTTCAGGCAATGCGACCCACAACTGAACGCCGTCCAACTTGCCGGAATTGTCGCGTGGCGTCTCTTCGGTGTGGGCGATTCCCCGCCCCGCGGTCATTAAACTCAACTGCCCGGGACGAACCAGACACTGGCTGCCCAGGCTGTCGTTGTGTACAACCTCGCCGGAGAACAGCCATGTCACCGTTTGCAGCCCGATGTGGGGATGCGGCGCAACATCCATCGGCTTTTCTTGAGCGAATGATACCGGCCCGAAGCGGTCGAAAAAACACCACGGGCCAATCAGCCGCCTTCCGCTTACGGGCAGAACGCGATGAACTTCCAGGGCCCCAAGGCGCACGGTGCGGTCCGGAAGCGCCTCCATCGCCGAGTTCTCACGCGGTAGCGCACTACATTCTTGCGCTTCGGCCGAAGGCAGAAGATTGCTCATTCCCTTTCATCATCACAGGAAAAATACGCCGCGCGCCAAGGCAATAGTGACTGCGTGGGTGCGGTCGTTGGCGCACAATTTGCTCAAAATATTTTTCATGTGCATGCGTACCGTCTCATCCGCGATGGAGAGCAGCGCTGCAACCTGCTTGTTACGGTTCCCCTGCGCCACCAGGCGCAGCACCTGCACCTCTCGCGGCGTAAGTGCTTCATCGCCGAGGTGCTCGGCGAGCATCGTCGCCACCTGCCGGGGAATGGTCCTCTTACCTGCGTGAACCTGTCGAATTGCGTCGAGTAATTCGCTATTCGCCATCCCCTTCCACACCACTCCCTTCACGCCCGCTTCCAACGCCCGCAGCAAATGCACATCGCCGCGCGCACTCGTGATCGCCACAATCCGGGCATCGGGAAACTCCGTACGAATGCGGCTGGCCAACACTTCACCGGGCATATCGGGAAGGTGCAGATCGATGGTAACTACATCCGGTTTATATTCGCGGAACTGGCGGATCGCCTCCGTGCCGCTCGCCGCCTCCGCAATGACCGTCATTCCCGGTTGTTGGTTAATCACCGCGGCCAGCCCCTCTCGAACCAAGGGCTGCTCATCCACGGTGAGCACGCGAATGCACGCCTCCGACGACGTCATCCTCCATGGAAATTCCGTTGTTGGGCCGGGTGCCCGGAGTAGGGAAGTAGCCAATGTTGCCATATATTGGATTTTGCCGGAATCGCGCACGCCATACATCACAAAATGGTATGGAATGCTTCTAACGCGATCGTGGTAGCGGGCTCTACTTCTTCGTGGAGCGTGCCGTTTGAGGAATGATGATCTCGCGCCTTCCGAACAGGCGTGCATCCACGGAGTAAGCGCCCGGACCGAGGAAAGTGACGGCAATGGAAATGATCACGACAAAAACGGAAGCCAACTCCGCGTCGAGCAGATTGGGTACCGGCTGCGGAAACCATCCGAACGCTAGCGCAACGGTGCCGAAGGCCACTAGGGCGCCCGCGAGCGGCGTGAGGAATCCACTAGCGAGCATCAGTCCGGCGAGTATCGCCGCCACTCCGAACGCCCACTCGGACGCCGCGGTCTGCGCGCCTCCGGACAGGCAGTTCAAACCTTGAACTGCAGCCGTCACACCGGCCGCGCCCCGCAATAGAAGTAGCCCTACGCCGGGCCACCCTCCTGGAAACGTGGAAAACAAACGTTGCAGCGCACTCCTCCTTACCCTACGTTGAGATGCTTCGAGCGCACCTGAGTGTAGAGTAGCCGCCTGCTCCGGAAACCGAATCCCCTAACGCCGGAATCATGAGCTACCCCAATCGTGGTAGCCCGGCACCGCGGAAATCAGGCGTTATAGCTGAATAATGCCTCGGCGCACGGCAATGGCAACAGCTTGCGTTCGGTCGCTTGCTCCAAGTTTTTCCATGATGTGCTTTACGTGCACCTTCACGGTTTCTTCGGAGATGAACAGCAGTTCGGCGATGTCTTTATTGCGATTGCCGCCTGCGAGGTGGCGAAGAACGTCGATCTCTCGCTCGGTCAAGGCTTCGTCGCTCAGGTGCTCGGCCAGCTGCGCGGCAACCTCGGGGGGAACTCGCTTTTTGCCGGCATGCACCTGGCGAATCACGTCGACCAGTTCCTTTGGCGGCATGCTCTTGAGTAGATAACCACGGGCGCCAGCCTGGAGGGCGCGTTGAATTTCCACGTCGCCCTCAAAAGTCGTGAGGATGATGATGCGGGCGCCGTCAAACTCGGCGCGGATGGCGATCAGCGCATCGATGCCGCTCATGTCGGGAAGGCGCAGGTCCATCAGCGTAACGTCGGGCCTCTGTTCGCGAAATTTCTGTACGGCCTCGGCTCCGCTTGCGGCCTGCGCCACAAGCAACATGTCCGGTTGGCTGTTGATCATCGCGGCGATGCCCTCGCGCAGAAGCGGATGGTCGTCGACGCTGAACACTCGAATCGGAATCTGTTCGCTCATTCGTTCCCACCATTCTGTCGCGACTTCGGCCGGCCCAGCCACCTCCAGCGCGACTTGGTGACGCCCGCCTGATAGGCGATCTGCGCCGGCACGGAGAGTATGACCTCAGTTCCAGCCGCGGCGCTGCTCCACAGATTCAACTGCGCGCCTATGTTCTCCGCGCGCTCGCGCATTCCGGGCAGTCCCCAATGCCCTTCCCGGCCGGACTTGAGTACACCCGGTTCAATCCCACAGCCATTGTCGCGAACCAGCAGGCGAAACTCCCGCGAGCCGTAATCGATTTCAACTTCAATGCTCTCGGCCTTCGAATGGCGGAAGGCATTCACCAGCGCCTCGCGGCCGATGCGATAAATGTCGTCGCGCAGAACGGGATGCAGGGGGCGCAGTTGCCCTTCGGTGATGACGCGAAATTCGGCGGCGGCGCCTGCTGCCGTTTCCTGTTGGATTTGACAGAACGCCTGCTCCAGATCGAGTGATTTGCTTTGCGAGGAGCGAAGGCCGCGCACGGCGTTACGCCCTTCTTCGATTACCTGCCCCATCAATTGGAGTACGCGATTCAGAGGCGGCTTCGCGGGCGAGTCTTCTGCCACCTTTTCGGCAACAATGTGCAGTTGCATCGATGCGCTGAGAAAACCCTGCAGCAGAGTGTCGTGCAGTTCCTGTGCGATTCGCGTTCGCTCGGCCAATCGCTCTTCAAATCGCAAATTCAGTTGCCTGGTCAGATCATGCAGGCGGTACTGATAGAGGAAGACGATCGCAAACGCGACGGCCAGGACGATGCCCATCCTGAACCACCATGCCTGCCAGAATAGGGGCGCGATTTCAAATTCCAGATCCGCTTCCTCACTATTCCAAACCCCATCCGGGTTGCTCGCGATGACACGAAACCGGTACTTGGCTGGAGCAAGGTTCGTATATACGGCCTCCCGCGCCGCGACCGGGTCGCTCCAGTCACGGTCGAATCCGTCGAGCCGGTAACGATATCGAACGCGCTCGGGAATCGACAGGCTAAGACCGTCGTAGTGCAGAGTAATGCGCCGCTTTCCGCCGGGAATTCGCGCCGGTCCCCGAATGTCGGCGAGGTCTCCGTCGGCGTCGATAGTATGGATACGGACAATGGCGGGCGTACTGTTGGTGAGCCGCGCCGGGTCGACCATCGAGATGCCGGCGTTCATCGAAAACCAGATCCGGCCGCGAGAATCGCTCACCACCGACCGGTGACGCTTCACGCCTTCAACACCGCGAAGCCCATCGGCCAAACCATACTCGCGAACGTCTCCGTCGGCCAGAGAACCGTTCAGCAGCTTGTCACGCTGGACCCGCACAACATGGCTCGACGTCGCCATCCACAGCCATCCGCTGTGGTCTTCACCGATGCCCAGTATTTGTTCGCGCAGTGCGGCCGGCACGTCCTTGTGCGGCTGAAATCCAGTACCGTCGCGAAAGGAGGCCAGTCCCGCGGCGGTTCCGGCCCACAAAACTCCATGCGAGTCTTCGAACAGCGAGTTCACGTTCGCCGAAGGCAATCCATCCTCCATCGCATAACTGCGCCAGCGGCCCTTGGACAAAGCGCTCAAGCCGGTCGGAGTAGCGAACCACATCGTCCCGTCCGCCCCTTCCAAAATGGAAGCCACCGTGTTCGAAGCCAGTCCATCGGCGGCCGTGAAGTTTGTAAATTTCCCCGCGTGAAACCTGCTGACGCCACCACCGAGCGTTCCCGCCCATACGGCGCCGTCGCGCGACAGATAGACCGAATACACGCTGTCGTGCGCGAGGCCATCGGCGCGCGTGTAGGTCTTCGCCACGGCTGCGCCAGCCGCCGAGGTGAGCCTCGTCAAGCCCCCACGCTGCCTGCCGAGCCACAACTCTCCATTGGCTCCGGTGATCGAATAAACAACATCCTTGCCCACCCCTCCGGCCGTCACCTGTCCGTGCTTCCCATCCTTTAACCACCACAGTCCGCCCGCGACCGGCGCAAACCAGGCGCGGCCTTCGGAATCCACAAAAATGGGATGACTGCCGTCGGCTGGAACGCCTTCCGGCGACGAATACGTCACAAACGCGCTGTCTCTGAGCCGCTCGATGCCGTTCGAACTCCCAATCCATAGGTTGCCCTCACGGTCTTCGAACAACGCGGTGATGGCTTCTCCCGACCCATTCAGGCGATTCACATACGCGGCGCCTTGTGCGTTCACGCGGATCAGTCCATGCGCATCGGTGCCCACCCAGATGTTGCTGTCGCGGTCCCTCACGAGCGCCAGCGCCTGAAAGCGATTCACCTCCGCCGGTTTGCCTCCCGCCGTCAGCCGCGCGCCATCCCATAGCGCAAGGCCGTTGTCGGTACCCACCCATAACCGGCCGTCCTCCTCTGGCAAAAGGCAGTTGACCTTCATGTCCGGCAGGCCGTTGTTCAGCGCCGCGACGCGATCCCCGTGAACGCGGAACAATCCCGCGTCCCTGGTTCCCATCCAAACGTCGCCGTCCGATGCTTGCGCAATCGAGAGTACGGGTGACCGCGCCAGCGGCGTCGCCGCTGCGATCGCGTCGAATCTGCCCCTGTGATACAGAACTGCTCCATCTTCCAGCCGCGCCAACACAACGCCGCCATTGGGCGCCCGGCTCATCACTGTCAGGTTGGAGTAGGGCATGCCCAGCCTTGCCATCGCGTCCGTGAAAACTCCGTCCCGGTATCGCAGCAGGGTGGGCCCCGCCATCCTCACCCACAGGTTGCCCTCACCGTCCTCAGTTAAGCCGAGCACGCTCCCAACCGGCATAGACTTCCCCCTGATCAACCGGAAATTCAGTCCATCAAAGCGCACCAGCCCGGCTTCGGTGCCGATCCACAAGTAGCCGTCGGGCGTTTGCGATATCGCATATACGGGCCCGCGGGGAAATCCTTGGTCGGGTCCCCATCGGTCGCGCACATACTGCGAGATCGCGCGTGCTGGATCTACCGCCAGTGCAGCCGGCGCGAACAGGAGCGCTACACCTACCAGCCAGCCCAGGGCGAGGCATCGGGCCAGGGGCCGACTATGGGAGGTATTCGAACTTCTCAACGACCACCTCGGCGCTATTCCGTAGCGGATTGCTCTTGTTGTCGTAAACGTAGAGATTCATGTGAACCGCCTCACTACCCGGCGCGGGAACGCCGGAAGAAAATGTGTGCGATGCCACCGGCGTTGCACCGGCGCCCACCCCGCGTGCCGTCTGAAATATCACGCGTCCCGGCTCCCAGCGAAACGAATGGGTAAGTACTCCGGCGGGAGCCATGAATCGAACTACGTTGGCCGGTACGTAATAGGGCTGGATTACATACTGTGCATTCTTTACGGCCGTTTCACCCCAGCGGCCGATCTCAATATTCATCTCCCGCGGTGGCCCCGCCTCGTCCCAGGTGAATACGCTGAACACAACGGCCGGTTCCAACTTCGACATATCGCGCACGACGAAGCGATAAGAGCCGTATCCGAGGCTGTGCGTCAGCGTCACCTCGGCGCTCGTCCAATCCTTCGCTTGTTTGTCGATGCGCAGGTGAAGGAATCCGCTCTTGTCGGTCCAGGCGTTCGCCGGATCGTACGCATTCCTCGTGCCTCCACGACCGCTTGGCGTCTGCCGCAACTCCCATTGGTATCCGCTAAAGCTGACCGAACGAGCGACGGGTCTCGACAGCCTCTTACCTTCGGCAATGGCAACGGCCAAAACGTCTCCGCTCTTGTTGGGCAAATCGCTGATCGTCGTCGGCGGCCTGAAATTCGCGGTGACAAGCAGCGCGGCGTAAGCAATGCCGGGATGCGTGTCGTTCTTCCAATGCCCGTCGTGTCGAATAGCGGTGTACGGCTCCCGCGCGGTTGGCTGCACCCACCATACGCCGCTTCTCGCAAACAACACGATCCGCTGTCCCGGTTGCGCTCCAGTGACGTGGCCCTCGATCGCCACCAGCTTGTCGGGACTTCCTTCGCCCGCCGGCGGTAGGTGCGTGAATTCGATCGAAGGCTCCACCTTCAGCCGTGCCGGTTGGCATCCGCTGAGCATCAAGCAGAGCAGTCCGTTGAGCGCGCAGGAGAGTGAACGTTCCCAGGTTGACACGGAGTTGCGCCAGAGCGCACTCACAATTCTAATGTGCGCAGCAGCTAGGCCGACACCCTAGGTCACGTTAACGCCATCCACTTCGCAAGAGGTACGCAAGGCTACCTCGGTCGTGGTAGGTGCGGAAGTTCGCCCTATCGCGCGGCAATCAAGAACTGGCGCCGGAATGGGAACAGCACATGTCCATCGGTACGCACCGGGTATTCAGCGCGGATTTCGTTCACATAGTCGCTGATAAACGCGGCGCGAACTGCTTCAGACTCAAGCGCATCGAGAAACGGTCGCATGCCAGTGCCTTTGTACCATTCGGCGATCGCTTCCACGTTGGGCATCACCTGCATGTAGGTGGTCTTCCAAATGTCGATCCTCGACGCGGCGGCGGCAAGCAGATCGTAGTAGAACCCCGCCTCGTGCACGAACCACTGCCGCACACCGCCAACCGGAAATCGGGCACGCCAAGTTTCTGACGAAGCCAGATCGCGCATCACCACGTGCGCCGGAGAATCGAGATTGTAGGGAACTTGAACCGCCAGCGCGCCCCCCGACGCGACTCGCGCGAACAGCCGCGGATAGACGGCCGCATGATCTTGCACCCAATGCAACGCCGCATTGGAAAACACAACGTCGTATTCATCGCGATCGCCCTGGGACCATGCGGCAATGTCGCCGTGTATCCACACGCCCTGGGGAGCATCGCGGCGCGCACGCTCGAGCATCTCGCTCGAACTGTCGAGACCGGAAATTCTTGCGTCGGGCCAACGCCGGCAAAGCACGGACGTGCTGGTGCCGGTGCCGCAACCGAGATCGATAGCGTTCTGAACGTGTTCGACGGCAACGCGGCCGGCGAGATCGCGGCAGGGGCGCGTGCGCTCCTCTTCAAACAGTAGATATTGATCGGGACGCCAGTTCGCCATACCAATCGTTCCCTATTTTCGCAGGGATGAGCCGGCTGTGGGGCAAAGCAGGCTCAGTGCCGGTGCGCGGCGCCTGCTCCCAGATGGCCGATGTTTGCACCTGTCAATTGCAGACGAGCAGCGCGTTCGGCCCTGGCCTTCACCAGACGAATCGCGATGAGCCGGATGAGCACAATACCTGGAGAGAAACAGGCCCAATATCTACGGAACGCCCCGCGCGCCGTGGAGTCCGTAGCGCACGCGCGCGTCTCCGTCACGTGCAGCGAGTTTCCCGAACCCTTCGGATCCACGCGCAGACTCCACACGATCTTCACGTACCCGGGCTGCGCGAAACTCGCGAACTGCTCGGTTGAAATAGCACGGAACACAACTTTCTTGGCCCACGGTTGGGTTACGGCACCCATAACAATCACGCGGCCCGGAATTTCGGCCAGCTTTCCCCACCCCATCGCTATGGCGTTGTTCACAAGACCTTCGTGGCCGCTCTGCTTCTCTTCTGTACGTGGCGCTCCAACAACCCATTCGCGCAGCCGGAAGATGGCGCGAATGATCCCTGAGTCAGAGAGATTCACGGCCCGGGCTGCCTCGTACGCAATCGCCGCCGGAGCGGCAATCTGGATGTGATGCTGCTCCCGCACCTCAAACTGCGGCAGGAAGCGGTCCAGCAGCGAGTCGGCCTGATCGTCTCCAAGCAGCCCCGCATGGTGCCGCCCATAACTCATCCAGCCAGTAACAACCAGCGTTGCGTATGCCGCAATCGCAACGGCTGTCGCGGCGGCGAAGCAGATAAACACTAGATGATCCCGTACCAAAGTTTCCATTTCCTTATTTCCTGGTGATTCGAACGCACGCGCGGGGCCGAACCATCAGTAGCGAAGGATTGCCGCCAGGGGCTCCGTGCCAGCCATGCTGTCTTGGGGCAACATGTGCACTGTCCCGCCCGTCCGCAACGTTTCCACAATCGCGGCGTTCACAAGGTCTTCCTTGTCGGCGCGAATGCGGTCGAGTTCCGGCTCCATGCGTCCCATCAGTGGCGTGCCTTCACGTGCGCAGAGGTGGTGCACTCGGCCGGCGCCGGCGGCACGCAATACGTCCTCGGCCACCATGGATACGTGGCTCCGGTCGCGGATCTCCTTGAGCTTTGCCAGCACGGCCTCTGCGCGAGCCATATCGTGCGCAAGCACCGCCTCGCGCGCCATTGCTCCAATCTCGGACGGGGTCAAAATCGCGGCGTTCGCGGGATCGCCGGCCAGTAGTTCTTCCCCCCCTTTGGCAGCGCGCCGGTAGGCTGCGATCTCGGTCTGCACGCCCATCAAGACCAGTGGCCGCCCAGCAAGAATCGGCGAGATGCCACGATGAACCACTTCGAAGAAATCGTGCAAGAACGCATCCTTATTCTCACGATCCGTAGCCGTGCCAAAACGGACGACGCCTGAGTGGCCAAGTGGGGAACCGTACATCGACCTGTTCTCGACCGCCCGGGTGGCGTGCCCAAACTTTCCCGCGGCTTCAGCGTTCAGCGGAACGTCCGGTGGAAGCTCTACCTCGCGGCAATCGTCGCGCGAGCATTCAAATAACCGCAGGCATTTGGAATTCAGCCCGAGCACCACTGAATCTGGCGCCGCGAGCGCATCCCTCACGAAGGGAGCCAGCAGCGGATGGCTTGCGATCGATAGCGTATCCATACCCGTGTGCGCGCGATAGCACGCAACAAATGCCGGCATGCGGAAAATCGCCCAGCCCGGTCCGCCCGACTTCAACGCCGGATCAAGACCAATCTCTTCCAGTCGGGCTAAAAGCGTTTCCGCGAAAAAGGCCAGACTTCCCGCCCGCAATTGCCGCTGGGCGCTCTGCAGATGTCTCCGCAGCAAGGCTCGCTGTGAGCCCTCAGGGGCGCCAGGATGCCGGTCCGGAATCACGATCGTAATGCAAGGTCCGGTTTTAGCAGCCAGCATTCGCAGGGCTTCCGCATCCAGTACGCTTGCCGTCGAGGCGAGAGTGGGAGTCGTCATGGCACCCGGTATTGTGCACGGCGAATGCCATGGTGCGGACCCAACGCGTTCCCGTCGCGAATGGCACCTCACATGCTTCATGAAAATAGGAGTCAGGAGGATACTCGCATGAAACGCGCCGCCGTGCTGTACGCCACGCGCGAGGGGCATACCGCGCTCATCGCCGTGGGCATTGCTCGTAAGCTGCGTGATCTCGGAGCCAGCGTGGACGTCATTGACCTCGGCGCCACCAGGCGCGAGATTGAACTGGATCGATATGATGCGGCAGTGCTGGCTGCTTCGGTACACGTGGGCCACCACGAACCCGAGATGGTGCGATTTGCGCGTCTGCATCGCGCCTCACTGGAAGCAATGCCCAGCGCTTTTGTTTCGGTCACCTTAAGTCAGGCCGGGGTGGAGATGTCGAAGGCGACGCCTGAAGCTCGAGTCCGGTCCGCCGCGGGAGTACAGCAGGTTCTCGATTGCTTTTACGCCGAGACGGGCTGGCATCCAGCCCACGTGAAAGCAGTGGCCGGGGCCTTGCGCTATACAAAGTACAATTTCCTCAAGCGCTTCATCCTCAAGCAAATCTCCAGGAAAGCAGGCGGGTCGACCGATACCTCGCGCGACCACGTTTATACCGATTGGACGGCACTGGAATCATTTGTTGCCAATTTTGCCGAAGAGTTCGGACTCTCGCAAAATGCCGTTGCGCCCTCCGCGCGCTAGGCTGCCTCACGCTCCAGCGCAATGGCGCGCGGAAACAGGATGTTGTTCTCCAGATGAATGTGCAGGTGCAGGTCGTGCTCCAACTCCGCAAGACCCGCATACAACACGCGGAAGGTGTTGCAGGCATCGGAGGGGGGCGTATAGTTGTGAGCTAGCCTCCGCATCGCTTCGAGCGCGCGGCCAGTTGAATCGTGTTCATCCTCCATGACCTCGATTGGATTGCCGAATCTGCCGAAGGGAAGCGGCAGCCAGGGCCGTCCGGCCGCGGCCGCCCGCTCGACCTGAACGATCGCTGGAAAGAGCATCCGCTCTTCTTTCTGCATATGCGTTTCCAACTCTGCCCTCATCTCTCCGAACACTCTCGCCAATAGCGTCAACGATGCTCCGTGCCGCTCACCATGCGCCGCCAGAACCTTGGCAGTCCGTTGTTGAATAACCGGAAGCTCGCGCCGGAGATAAGCGTGATGAGTCGTCACGATGTGTTCGATCAGTTCGCCCAGCGGCGCGCCGGTCCAATCGCGTCCGGGCGCCTGCTGCGACTTCTCCATGGCCTCAACCTGGGCAAGCAGTTCCTGCGCGTCGATCCCTTTTTTACGGCACACTTGTTCCAACGGACGCTGGCCGCCGCAGCAAAAGTCGATCCCGCGTTCTTCGAACATTCGAAGCGCCTCTAAAGATTGCACGGCCAATTCTCCAACCGTTTGTGTCGCGGTCAAATTCATTTCGCTGTCTCCTTTACTCGGGTCTTCCCGTAGGCTGATACACACATCGCGGGTCCGAGGCCATGAAGTTGCCCGTCAAGGCAAGTGCCCGTGAGCGCGACCCGCCGCATAGATACCTGTAGTCGCAAACGCCGCATTTACCCTCGAGCTGATCGGAGTCCCGAATCACTTGAAAGAGTTCCGAGTTCCGGTAAGCGTCCGTGAGCCGGCAAGCTCGTATGTTGCCGGCGGATAGTTCCAGAAAGCCGCTCGGGTAAATCTCACCGGTGTGGGAAATGAAGAGCAATCCTTTGCCGTCGTTGATGCCCGCATAGCGCTGGATCGGCGACGCACCAGACGCCGCTGGGCCATCAGGTGCCATAGAGCCGCCACCTGAGAGCTTCCGCTGCTGCGCGTAGAAGCGCCGGTAGTGGGGAGCTTCGGTCGTCTTGATGTCGAACGCCGCGATCAGGCTCAACTTGTAGAGGAATTCGAAGACCCGTTCGTATTCCTCGCCCGGCAGGTCGTCTTCCAACCGCGCACGCCCCGTCACAACGAGGAAAAAAACACTCCATAGTCGCGCATGAGTGTCGGCCACGATCCTCGCGATCTGCTCCAGCCACTCCACGTTGTGACGCGCGACGGTCGTGTTGATTTGCGTTTCGAGGCCGATCTTCGCAGCCATATGCAGCGCAGCCATCGTCCGCGCGTACGAACCCGCCACCCCGCGGAAGCCATCATGGATCTCCTTATTAGGTCCATCCAGGCTCACGGCCATTCGCGAAACGCCGCTGTCTTTGAATCGCGCCACTGCGGCTCGCGTCAGCAGCGGCGTCGCGCTCGGCGTCACCGTTGTTCGAAGTCCCAGTCCCACACTGCGCTCAATCAGATTGAATAGGTCGGGCCGCTTGAGAGGATCGCCGCCCGTAAACACAACCAGCGGATTGCCAAGCTCGCGAATCTGATCCAGTACTTCGTAGGCCTCGCTCGTCGACAACTCCGCTTCATTGCGTTCCGGTTGCGCGGCCGCACGGCAGTGGCGGCAAGCCAAATCGCACGCTTGAGTGACTTCCCACAACACCAACAGGGGAGATTCGGAAAAGTCGCGCATCGTTTTGTCGTGCTCCAGCAACAGAATAGGGTTCCCATGCGGGTTCCTCTATGACCGAAGTCACACCGCGGGGAAGTTGGCGTTCTTCATGCCACACTGGAGAGCGATGAGCCGCTCCAAACTCGAAATGTTGCAGTCGATCGAGCTCTTTTCTGATGTTGGCCCCGATGCGCTAGGGAATCTCGCGAAGCTCGCCATTGCCAAGGAGTATGGGCCTGGCGATGTGCTCTTCCTGGAAGGCCAGCCGTGCCAAGGGCTGTGGATCATCGGGGAGGGTGCCGCCAAAGTGGTGAAAACCACCCCGCAAGGCCGTCAACTAGTCCTGGCCATTCAGGAGGCTCCGTCCACCGTGGCCGAGGTTCCCGTCTTCGATGGCGGGCCGTATCCGGCAAGCCTCGTCGCCATTCACCAAACCACCGCTCTCTTGATCCTCAAACAGGACTTTCTCTCACTTTGCCAAAATAATTCCGCCCTCACATTGCGATTCCTGCGCGTGTTCGGTCGCCGCCTCCGGCAACTCGTCGGATTGGCCGAGCGCGTTACCTTCGGCACGATTCGCCAGCGACTCGCGCTCGACCTGCTCGAACGGTCCACGGTAGCCGGAAGCCGGCTGTTGCAGTTGCAAGAAACACAGGAAGAATTGGCCAACCGGCTGGGCACCGTGCGTGAGGTAGTGTCCCGCAACCTCGGCCGGTTCCAATCCGAAGGTCTGCTGAAGCTGGATCGGCGCACGGTGGAGATTCTCGATACAGCCGGGCTGCGAAACGAGGCCGAGACGGAGTTGTAGCGGCGTGTCAAACTAGGTCCGTGCCCGGCCGCTTCCTAGTCTGCGTCCTGTTGCTCGCTTCTTGCACGCGGGCGGCGGATTCCACGTTTTTCGAGACCAAAATCCGACCGCTGCTGGCCGCCAACTGCTACGCCTGCCATGGTCCGGACAAGCAATTCGGGAGCCTGCGGCTCGATTCACGCGATCGCATTCTGCGCGGAGGCGCGCACGGCCCTGCGGCTGTTGCTAGCAAGCCGGCCGAGAGCCTTCTCATCAAGGCCGTGCGGCACGATGGCCTCAAAATGCCCGTTGGCGGAAAGCTCAAACCGGAAGAGATCGCCGCGCTTGAACAGTGGGTCCAACTCGGCCTGCCGTGGCCCGAAGACAAAGGCATCAAGCTCGCCGCGGGCGATCCGGCGTTCTACGCTCAGATCCTACGCGAGCACTGGGCCTTTCAGCCGCTGAAAAACGTCGCGATTCCCGATGGCCCCGCCGCAAATCCCATCGATCGGTTCATCTCTTCGAAGTTGCGATCGTCGAATCTTGACATGGCCCCAGGCGCCGAAAAGCACATCCTGGCCCGCCGTGCGGCATTCGTGCTCACGGGGCTGCCGCTGAGCTCCGAGGACCTGCACACTTTTCTCAACGATGCCTCTACATCGGCCTACGAACGGTTGGTCGACCGCCTGATGGCCTCCCCTCAATTCGGCGAGCGTTGGGCGCGCCATTGGATGGATCTCGTCCGCTATGCCGAGACCTACGGCTATGAATGGAACTATGAAATTCACGGCGCCTGGCGATATCGCGATTACCTGATTCGGGCATTCAACAGCGATTTACCCTATGATCAATTCGTTCGTGAGCACATTGCAGGGGACCTGCTGCCGCATCCACGCACTCGGGAAAACGGGCGCTGGAATGAGTCCGTGCTGGCCACGGCCTTCTACCGCCTGGGGGAGATGGGCCACGACAACTGCAACCAGTTCCCTGAAATCCGCACCGACGTGGTCGACAACCAGATCGATACGCTCACCAAATCTTTTCAGGGCCTGACGGTATCGTGCGCCCGCTGCCACGATCACAAAATCGACCCTATTCCGACCGAAGACTACTACGCCCTCTACGGCATCCTGAACAGCTCGCGCCCCGTCACACGGACTGTGGATCTCACCGGTCCCGCCGAAGCCACGCGTGAACAACTCTCGGCGCTCAAAGCGAAAATTCGCCGCGAGCTCGCTTCCGTCTGGCTCCGCGAGAGCGTCGGATTAGGAACTCATCTTGCGGCCGCCATCTCGTGGGAGAGCGATGTCGCCGATCCCGCTCCAGGTTTGAACCGCGCCCGCATCGGCCAGTTTCAGGATCTGCTGCAACGCAAAAAGGTCGACATGAGCGACCCGCTGTACCCGGTGATCCATTGGATAAACAATCCCGGCGAAGACAAGTGGCGCGAGTTGGCCGCAAGTTACGTGGAAGAAACCGCATCGCGGCAAAAATTCAACGCCAAAAAGTTTACTGTTTTCGCCGATTTTCGCACCGCCCTTCCCGCGGGTTGGAGCGGCGACGGCTGGGGCTTCCGCACGGGACGAGCTACAAACGGCGACTTCGCTGTAGCCACGGAAG
Source organism: Acidobacteriota bacterium (assembly GCA_040007195.1). Lineage (GTDB taxonomy): Bacteria > Acidobacteriota > Terriglobia > Bryobacterales > Bryobacteraceae > JAFLBB01. Next base: position 22,598 of record JBDTVQ010000025.1, read on the forward strand.
GAGGAGACGCCATCATCTCCATCGTGCCGGCGGGAGTTTTCACAAATCTGCTTTCAGATCGCCTAAACGGTGTTCTCCGTTCTCCCATTCTTCCTAAGGATAAGAAGTTCATCACCCTCCAGACCGCCGGCGGCAATTTAGGAGCGATTCGCCTGATATTGGACGGCTGCGTCATAGGCGAAGACCACCAGCTCATTGAGAGCCGCGGACTGCAATGGCTGAAGACATCAAGCAAGTCCGATCAGCCGCTGCCCACCTATCTCGAACTTGCCACCAAGCGCGACAATCCGCGGCTGCCCGAGAGGCCGGAGAAATTCAAAGACTTCCGCGAGGAGCAGCTCGATTCACCACGCTCGTTCTGGGGCGTCACCCGCGTTCTGCTTCACAACGAAGACGTCGAGCCGAAGGCGGAGTTAGGTCACATGGGCCGCTTCCTGGCGGGCGCGCCTCCGCAAACCGCGCAGGAACTTGGCGCGCGGTTTGAAGGCGTCGTTCGTAGCGCGCTGCAATCCTGGAGTGAGGATCGAGCGACGGCTGACGACGCCGTTTGGCTCGACTGGATGCTGCGCAATCGCCTGCTCGGCAACTCGCGCAACCAGTCACCGGAACTCCGATCGCTCACCGAAAACTACCGGAAAGCTGAGGCAGGCATCTCCGAACCCGCCGTTGTTTCGAGCATGGCCGACCTCGATTCCGGATCGGATTATCCGATTCTCAGGGGCGGAGAAGCCCGCGCCCCAGGCCGCATCGCTCCCCGTCACTTCCTGACGCTCATGCCTGCGTCGCTGCGAACAGTGAATCCAGAACATAGCGGCCGGCTCCAGTTGGCGGAAGCGATCGCCAGCGGCGAGAACCCACTGACCGCGCGCGTGATGGTGAATCGCCTCTGGCACTACGTGTTTGGCCGCGGACTCACGGCAACCACCGACAACTTCGGCCGCTACGGTGACGCGCCAACCGATCCCGAGCTTCTGGACTACCTCGCGACGCAATTTATGAACGATGGCTGGTCGATGAAGAAATCCATCCGGTTGATGATGCTCTCCGACGCCTTCCGCCAATCGAGCAAGGCACCAGCGAAGTCCGCCGCGGCCGATCCGCAAAATCTTCTCTGGAGCCGCTTTCCCATTCGACGTATGGAAGCCGAAGCCGTGCGCGACTCCATCCTCGCCGTCGCAGGTTCGCTCGATCTCAAACAATTCGGTCCCAGCGTGCAGCCGCATCGCGACGAAGCCACTCCCTACCGCCGCCTGTTCCAAGGGCCGCTCGATGGCAACAGCCGCCGCAGCATTTATTTGAAGATCACCCGCATGCAGGGCCCTCGTTTCCTCGAGACCTTCGATTTCCCGCCGCCCATGCAGACACGCGGCAACCGCGACGTCACCAATGTTCCCTCGCAATCACTGGCCCTGTTGAACGATCCGTTCGTCACCGCCGAGGCCCGCGCATGGGCGCTTCGGCTGATTGCAATCGGGCCGGACGACGCCGTGGACGCGCGCCTGTCACGCATGTTCGAATCGGCCTTCGCGCATCCGGCGTCCCCGGCCGAGTTGGCGCGCCTGCGCGGAATGGTTCAGTCCCTGGCCGCGCGGCGCAACGTCCCTGAGTCCGATATATTGTCGAACGTGGACGTTTGGAAAGATGCCGCCCACACATTCTTCAACATGAAAGAGTTTGTTTATGTCCGTTGACCGGAGGATGTTGGAAAACCCGCGCACGCGCCGCGAGTTTTTGCAGACGGCATCGAATGGCTTCGGTTATCTGGCCCTGTCGGCGCTGTTGGTGGAACAGTCCCGCGTCGCGGCTGCGCCGGGCCCGCACTTCCCGGCCAAAGCGAAAAACGTCATTTTCCTGTTCATGCCCGGCGGCGTGTCGCACATGGACACCTTCGACCCCAAACCGAAGCTCGCCGAACTCGACGGCCAGCAGGCCAAGCTCGACAGCTATGTAGCCGGTCCGAAACGCAAATGGCTCAAATCGCCCTGGGCATTCAAAACGTACGGCCAGGCCGGACTGCCCGTCAGCGAACTGTTCCCGCACATAACGAAGGTCGTCGACGACCTCACTGTCATCCGCTCCATGAAATCGGAGTTCCCCCTGCATGCGCGGGCCAACGTGTTTCTGCACACAGGCCGCAACTTCAGCGGCTATCCGAGTCTCGGATCGTGGGTCACCTACGGGTTGGGTAGCGAGAACAAGAATCTGCCCGGCTTTCTCCTCTTGAATCACGGCGACAATCCTCCCGGTGGCTTGGAGAATTTTTCCAACGGATTTCTGCCCGCGCAACATCAGGCCATGGGAGTGCGCGCCGAAGGCACGGCGGTGGACAACCTCGTGCCCGCCGACGAAGCGTCGATTCAGAAGCTCAAGCTCGACACCCTGCTCGCTCAGGACCGCGAGTTTTCCGCAGCCACCGCGCACGAACCCGCCGTCGATGCCGCCATCGCCAACTTCGAAATGGCCTATCGTATGCAATCGCTCGCGCCCGGCGTGCTCGATCTTTCGAAGGAGCCCGCTTCGATCCACAAGCTTTATGGCCTCGACTCCACCGACGTCCACAAACGCGCCTACGGTCTGCAGTGTTTGCGTGCCCGCCGTTTGATTGAGGCGGGAGTGCGGTTCGTCGAAGTGACGCCCCCGTCGCTATTCGGCAACAACGGCACGTGGGATCAGCATGGTGATCTCAAGCATGGGCACGAAACCAACGCGATGGTAACCGATCAGGGCGTCGCCGCCCTCGTCGCCGACCTCAAAGCGCGCGGCCTTCTGAAGGACACGCTGATCGTTTGGGCCGGCGAGTTTGGCAGAACACCCGACACCGGTAACGGCGATGGCCGCGACCACCACACGGCGGGGTTTACCATCTGGCTTGCAGGTGGCGGCGCAAAGCCAGGCCTCATCTATGGCTCCACGGATGAGCTAGGCAATGAAGCGGCCGAAAACCCAATGACCGTGCACGATCTTCACGCGACGATCCTCCACTTGCTCGGGCTCGACCACACGAAGCTTGCTTTCCGTTTCGGCGGCCGGGACGTCACGCTGCCCGACGTCCACGGCCACGTTGTCAAAGACCTGATCGCCTAATGGCGAGCGCGCACAGACTCTGAGCGGGGGTCCGAAGCGTGAGGCGCGATCCTCGCCTTGCGGAGGACCGATAGCGCAATTCCAACAGCTAAGTCGTCTATATGCCAACCCGCTCGACGCCCGCCGACACATTGGGAGATCTATCGCTGCCGTCCTCCGGGAAAGTAATGGCCGCGCAATTCGATGCACTTTCCACTGGCCCTAAGAAACACACGAAAATTACCTAAACCTTTGTCGTCACTTTGAGCGCGGGAGGCCCCGCAAATCTTTACCCCTTACTGTTGCATATTTGGCTTGCTCCAAGTCCCGCCCCGCTCCATGCATACCCAAAGCTGCTGAGCATCTCGCGCGCAACACGAGACTTAGGCTGGAATGAAATCACGCTGTAATCCTGAAGTGAAGTCATTCTCGCCGGGTATCGTGTGCGATTGAGAGTTTGGATAGTAGTTCCAAATCTGGGGAGGCGAGCATAGCCAGAATTTTTTTCTGGGTGAGAGTACGAGTCCCAGCCGGTAGCGCACTTCAATCAAGCCGGGATGGGCCTTTTCGAGCGCCCGCAGTTTTCGCTCGGCCTGCGGGAAGTCGCCGTCACCAATCAGCCGCATGGCCGCGGCGAACTCCTGCTCGGAGCCGGACTGCGATTGTGCAGCGGCGCTCAGCGTGATTGCCAGCAGAGTCAGTGGGCGTAACAACAAGTTCAATCTTACAATCGAAGGCCCTGATCACCGCTGCCAAGTGCGTCCTGGATTCCGCCTCCAAAATTCCACAAGGACTATAGGGTCTTTCGCCGATATGCACTCTAGCGCCACAGGCGTTGGAGGTGGTTGTGACGATTGGGAATCGGCTCGCCGTGAGCCTGGGCACCCTTTCGGCGGTCGTGCTGGGATTAGGCGGATTGTCATACTTTGCCTTTCGGAATCTAAGTGGGCGTGTCGGGGCGGTTGCCCAGGAAGCTGCGGCTAAGGCAGCGGCAATCGACGAAGCGCGGGACGCATTCGCGGCCCTCGAGCGGCATGCCGGCGAGGCACAACACGCCGCGGTCGTTCAGATGGCTGGAAAGCTGGCCGGCGAAAATGAGGTCTTCCGCAAGAAAATCAAACGGCGCTGGGTGAGGAAGCTCGCAAGCGTAGCTGGTGAATTCACGGCGTGCGCGGGATGTCACAAAGCTGCCGATACGAAGGCGTTTGCCGCCCAGTTCGACCAAGCCGAGATCACCCTGCGGGAGCGATTGGCGCGGCTGCGGATTCTGGGGGATTCCGCCGGTGAAAGAGAGGCCGCAAAGCAAATGGAAGCGGCAGCGGGCGAGTGGAGCGATCAATATCGACAGTTCCTGTCGGCGGCGGGCAGAGGGTCGTTCGCCGGCGCGCACAAAGCCAGCGCGGAGAAGTTGCGGTCTCTCGCGGTAGCTGTCGCGGCGACGGCGCGTGGATGGAATGAGGAGCAAGGTCGATTGGCTGCCATCTCGGGAGCCGAGGCTTCGGCGGAAGCGCATTCGCAAGTGAGGTGGACGCTCGCACTAGTGGCCGTAGGCCTGGCGTTGGCGGCCGGAATGTGGTGGCGATCCCGCGGTCCGCTTCGCAGCCTCACGGCCCTGGCTTCCATGCTCTGCCACCAGTCGCGGGACTTGGCGAAAGCATCGGCCGCAATGGTGGACACCGGCGATGAAGTAGCGGCAGGTGCGCGTGAACAAGCAGCTGCGCTGCACGAGATCAACGAGTCGGGCGGGCGAGTAAGTGAGGCCGCGCACGAGGGTGCATCTCAGGCCGGTCGCTCGGCGAAGATAAGCGGCGAAGCCAGCCATAACTTGATAGAGGCGAATGGGAAATTGGCCGATCTGATGCACGCCATGCAGGCCGTCAAGTCGTCGAGCGACAACGTCGCGCGCATCGTCAAAGTCATCGATGAGATCGCATTCCAGACGAACATTCTCGCGTTGAACGCGGCTGTGGAGGCGGCGCGCGCGGGCGCGGCAGGCATGGGATTCGCGGTCGTCGCCGATGAGGTGCGAAACCTCGCCCGACGTTCCGCCCAAGCGGCCAAAGAAACTTCGCAGCTCATCGAGGAGTCCATCCACGCCTCGCGTCATGGCATGGACAAGTTGGGCACGGTCACCGGCGCGTTCGAGTCGATCTCACACAGCCTGCAAACAGTCACGGTCGTCGTGAGCGCCGTGGGCCAGTCGAGCGCAAGTCAAGCGGAGATCCTGACGGGTATCACGCGCCGCGTCTCGGAGGTCGGTCGCGTCACCTCCCATACAGCCGATGGGGCCGAGCGCGGTGCCGCGGCTGGGCGTGACCTACGCCAGCGCGCGCAGGCGATGGTAACCACCATTGAGCGTGTCGAAGTGCTGGTCGGATAATCCTCCACGGGCAAATCACCGATCAACCACCGCTAATTTTCTGATGACCCTCAACTAGATGCGCCCGACGCGCATTCATCTCAGACGCACGGCATGCTACCGTCGGGCGAGCGGTTGACTGTGGCCTAAAAGCGTTCATCACGACGGCCCAGCAACCGCTCCGTTGAGGCAGCAAACTTTACAACTTTACAGCCAGCTTGACACGCCGCCTTTACGGGCACTCGCGCCGTTGGCACTTGAAAATTTGCTGATTAAGAAAGCAAGAACTAGTCCAACTTGTGGCTGTAGGGGCGGGAATTTGCGCCCCTACAGCACAAGAAAAACTCTTTACACCCGGATGCCGGCTGTAACTTAGTCGCCGCTGGCGTGCGGACGCGGCGCGGGCCGCGCGGAGGCCGCCAACTGCCCAAGGCTTACGTGAATCGTCGGCAACACGCCATCGGGATGCTCGTCGTGCTGTTGCATCGCCGAGAGCTTGTCACGCAGAAGCTCGCGTCGAATACGGGCTTCGAATTCGCGCAGCTGCTGGTCGATCACGCTGGTCTTCTTCGTGTTCGCCACCATGTCTTCGCGGTAGCGCTTCAGGAAGTAGCCAATCGTCTCGGTGCGGATCTTGATCGATCCCGTGGGCTTGTTCTCGTCGATGTCCTTGAAACAGAAGTACGGCGTTCCGGAGTGTTCGACAATCTCTTCGACCACGGTATAGATGGGCGCGTCGTGGCCGCACTTGAAGCTCGATAGCTCGAGTGCGACGAGGTTCGGATGGCGCGCGATATATTTCGCCGCCCACACCTTGCGCGACGTATTTTCGGAGTAAGAGTTCTTCCACACGTCGGAAATCGACATGGGGTGGTCGATTTCGCCCGCTTCAACTTCGGCGCCAAACAGCTTCCACAGGATGTCGTCGTCGATAGGCAGCGAGTCCTGCGTGAAGACCGGATAGCCAAGCTTCTGGAACTCTTCGAGAATCTCGTGGTTACAGCCGGGATCGTTGTGATACGGGCGGCCGAGCATCACAATGCCGATGCGCTCTTCGCGCTCCAGTTGTTCGAGCACTTCGCGGCCATGCGCCCGCAACGTGACGTTGTTGAAATGGTCGAGCGCTTTGTAGCCCTGCTCGACAGCCTTCTTGTTCTCTTCGGGCGACAGGCCGAGGATGTCGGAGAACTGCTCCCACATCTGGCGCTCCAGCATGTCGGGCTTGGAGATATTGACGAACGTGTCGAGGAAGGTGATGCCCTTCTCGGCGAACAGATCGCCTTCCTTCTTGAAGGCCGCTTTGACGGCCTCAGGCGTGGTGGCCACGGTGGGACACGAACGCGACGCCTGTACGCCTCTCAACTCCGAGGTGAGGCAATCGATCATCGGGAAGAAGATGATGTCCAGAGGCTTCTTCACGTGATGCGTGTGCAGCAAATTGTGAACGTGCGGGATGCCGAGTTTCGACGGGAAACAGGGATCGATCGATCCACGCTTGGCGCCGGCCTTGTACATCTCCTCGCCCGTGTAATCGGACCAGACCATGTTCTCCGGCTGAATGCCGAGTGCGGCAAAGTAGCCGGTAAACACAGGGGCCTGCGAGTACATGTTGAGCACGCGCGGCATTCCGATGCGAAGCGTGGCGCGCTTCTTCATGGCCAGGGCCCGCCGCTTTTGCGCGGGCGTAATCTGAATCTTCGGCGGAGCGTCTGCGACAAGCTCTACCTTCGGCGCGCGGAACACGGCCTTGGCGGCGATTTCAGCGAAGTTCGGATTCTCGGCCTTCGCCTTATCGAGATCGCCCTTGATGTTGCGCATGTCGTTGATGTCTTCAACGGTGCCCTTTTCGCAGGTGGCGATGATGAGACGCTGCGAACCGGCTTCGAGCGGAACCTTCGTCTTCTGCGGACGATAGCCAAGCGGGTTGATCTGAATCGTCTTCACGTCGATGAACGTGCGCAGGCACTTGTTCTTGCAGAAGTAGCAGCGCGTCGCTTCCGAACGTGTGGTCTTGTACGCGATCTGCTGAACCGAATCCAGGCCGATGAAGGTCGACTGCCGGCCGTTGTCCCACAGGCGTCCAGCTTCCAGGCCCGCGCCAATCGCCCCGGCCTCGCCGCAATGCTCGTGGACGATCACGTCGGCCTGCACGTCCTTGCCCTTGAACCGCGACTCGATGAAGTCGACCTGGGTTTTAACGGCGGCCAGGTTGTACTGCGTGCCGCCTTGCAACAGGAAGCGCCGGCCGATGGCGCTGATGTTCGGAATCTGCGAAACGTACAGCCAGATGTTCTTCGGCAGCACGTTGCACAGCCCGGCCATGATCTCTTCCGGCTTCCAACCCTGCCGCTGAAAGTCGACGATATCGGACTGCATGAATACGGCGCAGCCGTAGCCGAAGCTCGGATAGCCGTTAGCGTTGAACGCCACGTCGGCGAACTGCTCCACCGGATAGCCGAAGCCCTGCGCGGTGGATTGCAGGAAGTAGCCGTTGCCGGCCGAACACTGCGTGTTGAGTTTGAAGTCCTTCACGCGGCCGTTCTTCAGAATGATGATCTTGATATCCTGGCCGCCGACGTCGCAGATGACATCGACGTCGTCGTAGAAGTGCAGGCCCGCCTGCGTGTGGGCGACGGTTTCGACCACGGCGGCATCGGCGCCGATCACTTCTTTCAGGATGTCTTTCGCGTAACCGGTGGTGCCTACGCCCAACACCTTGAGCTTGGCGCCCTGGTCGGTGATCTGCTTTTCCAGCTTGGCAAAAATCTCCATCGTGTCTTCGATGGGATTGCCCTTGGAAAGCTGATACGACTTGGCCAGGATCGTGCGGTTCTTGTCCTTGGAAATGAGTACGGCCTTGGTCGATGTCGAGCCGCCGTCGATACCAATGAACCCTTCAACCACGGGCGTTGTGTCGAAGTTGGCGGGGACGAACGTCTTGTGCCGGTACTTGGCCTTGAACGTTTCCAGATCTTCCGCGTTCTTGGCCAGGCCGCCGTTGCCGCCCTTCTTCTTTTTCTCTTCTTCGCGGCCGGTGGTGATATACCACTCCAGCTTTTCGTAGCCGGAATAGACACCGATCTTATCGTCCTCGTCCTTGCCGAATTCAACCGCGCCCAGTGCGGCGAAGTACTGGCCGTTGTCGGGGATCTTAATCAGCTCTTCCGGGTCGACTCCCTCAGGCAGCGGGGTGCCACGTTCGGCCCAGATTTTCGGAATGTTCGACCGCCAGCAATCCTGCATCCCTTTGATGTAGGTATTGGGACCGCCGAGCAGCAGCACTTCGGGGCGCAGCGTATTGCCGCGCGTGAGCACCGAAAGGTTCTGCATGACAATGGCCTCAAACAGCGAGGCCATCAATTCGTCGCTTGGCACGCCGGACTTCTGCAGTCCGTTGATATCGGTTTCGGCGAACACGCCGCACTTGCCGGCCACGGGGTGGAGCTTGATCCCCTTATAGCCCATGCCGCACAGCTCGTCAGAGGGAATGCGCAGCTTCGCGTTGATCTTGTCGATGACCGCGCCCGTACCGCCGGCGCACTTGTCGTTCATCGACGGCACCTTCTTCTTGCGGCCCGTTTCCGGGTCCTCTTTGAAGATGATGATTTTGGCGTCCTGGCCGCCGAGCTCGACTACGGAGTTGCACTTCGGGTACAGCTTCTCCACGGCCATCGAAACAGCGTTCACTTCCTGCACGAACTTGCCACCGAGGAAGCGGCCAATATTGCTGCCGCCTGAGCCGGTGACGAACATGCGGGTGTCCGCCGATTTGAAGTCGGGAACCTCAGCCTCGATGCGCTTCACAAATTCCAGCGACTTCTCGGGCTGCTTGGTGTCGTGGCGTTGGTAATCGCACCACAAAACCTGGTCGGTGGCGATATCCACGACAACGGCTTTCACCGTTGTGGAACCAATATCAAATCCGATCGATAAACGTCGAGCCAATGGCGATCTCCTTAATGATCGACGATGTCAGTTTACGCCCATTTAAAACGGCGCTTACTGTACGGCAACGGCCAGTTTAGGAGCCCAGCCTTCTTTTTTAGCGCGGTCGGCAGCGTGCATCGCGAAGTTCGCGGCTACTCCGACAATGCCCTTGGTGTGGGGCACGTGGTACATGGGGCGCTTCGTTTCCGGATGCTCATCCACGAACTGCTGTAAATCTTCGAGAGTCATTCCGATGCGCTCGAGCACATCGGCGAACTCGCGCTTGGCCTTGTTCTTGGCCTCGCCGAGCGCCATCTGAACGCGCGAGTGAGCGTTCACTTCGCCTTCGCCCGAGGTTTCGATGGGCAGGTAGATGATGTCTTTGAAGTGGCTGACCACGGCCGCCTGCGCGCCGTCGGACTGGGTCGAAGGCATGCAGCCGAACGGCTTCACGCTGAGGACCATATGGGCCAGATCTTTGTTCGAGTAGTAGATGTTCTTGGCGACTTCCAGGTGGCCTTCGCCGCCGCCCGCACGCGAGTTGTAGAAAGGATGTCCGATACGCTGCAACTCGTACTGGTCGGCCAGATGGTGGCCCAACGGTCCGAGCGCGTCGACGAGGCGATGATACTCGCGCTTGAAGATGGTCTCGGCCAGGCTCAGCTTCGCCAGCTTGTTGCGATGGTTGATTTCGATCTTCAGCCGCTTGTCCAGACGCCACATCGGCGGCAGCACGGCGCCTTCGGTGAGGCCCTTCGTGTCGCGGTATTTCTGAACCACCTGGTGAATCATGTAGGTGATCCATGTGCCGACCGGCTCGACCATCACCTGCGCGCCTTCGCGCTCCAGGAAGTCGAACATGTTGAAGTTGCCGTCGCCTTCGGTGGTTTGCGCCCAAAATTCGCCGGTGATCTTCACGATCGGCTTCACACGCAGGCGGTCGATCTCCACTTCGTCGAACATGTCGCGGCAGCGCTCAAGCGACGCAGTCATATCGTCGCCGGCCAACTGATTCACAAACTTGCCGATATATTCCGCAGTGTCCTTAAAGCCGCCCAGGAAATTGCTCATGCGGTCTTCGAGCTTCCACGGTTGCCGCTTGCGGAAGACCTCGTGCATGTAGTCCATGGCGCGATTCAACGTGGCGTCCGTGTCGCCGTGCGTCGCTTCGTAGGGCCGCATCGCGAAGGCGACTTCGTTCAGCACGTCGCCGCAGTTCAGGGCGTTCAGGATCCCGAGGAAGAAGTCGATGTTCATTTCCAGGCCGGCTTCGCAGTCGGACTGCGAAAGCCCA
>JBDTVQ010000026.1:0-32736 GCA_040007195.1 Acidobacteriota bacterium
ACTTATCAATGATCCGAACCTGCTGGCAGCCGCACTAGAAGGTCTGTTGCTTCAGAAGGACCGGATCGAAGATCAAATCCAGCAGCTACGTGGACTCCTAGGCAAGAAATCTCCAGGACGGCCGGCGAAGACTGCCAGCGTTGCCGCGGCTTCGGAAGCGAAACCGAAACGCCGCCGCAAGATGAGCGCCGCCGCCCGTAAGCGCATTGCCGAAGCACAGAAAAAACGTTGGAGCGAGTACCGGAAGCAGCAGAAGGCCGACTAATACTTGCCTTGGCGATAAGCCTCGGCTAGGCTCGTGGTGGGAATAACCATGAGCGATCTGAGCCGAATCGGTGTCGCAATCGACGCCGGCCTGTTGGAAAAATTCGATCAACTCATTTCGGGGCGCGGATACACGAACCGCTCCGAAGCGTTTCGCGACCTGATTCGCGACGAGCTAATCCGTCAGGATTGGGAGAGTCCGGAGTCGCAGGTGGTGGGCACGGTAACGCTGGTTTACGACCACCATGTTCGTCAGTTGAGTGAGCGGCTGACCAACCTGCAGCACGACCATCATCACAATATTCTCTCGACGCTACACGTGCACCTGGACCATGACAACTGCCTGGAGGTCTTGGTCGTAAAGGGCAAGTCGGAAGCCGTCCGGAAGATTGCGGACGCGCTCATCGCGACAAAGGGCGTGAAGCATGGAAGATTGACCATTACCACGACAGGAGCCGGGTTTTGATATTGGGAACCGGTGTCGACCTGGCAGAGGTGGACCGGATTCAGCATTCCGTTGAGCGGTATGGGGAGCGGTTTCTGAATCGCGTGTACACGCCGGGCGAGATTGCCTATGTGCAGCGCAAGGCGAACAAGTACGAGCGGTACGCGGCGCGGTTCGCGGCGAAGGAAGCGGGGATGAAAGCGATTGGGACGGGCTGGCGTCGGGGCGTGCGGTGGCAGGATTTCGAAGTGGCAAATTTGCCGTCGGGGAAGCCGACGCTGCGATTGCATGGAGTGGCGGCGCAGGTGGCGGAGAAACTCGGGGTGAAGAGCATTTCGCTGTCGATGACGCACACGGCACAGCAGGCGATGGCCTTTGTGATTTTAGAGGACTGAGAGCGCCGCCTCTACAACGGATGACGTGCGGCGGCAATCGCCTCTGCAGCCATGTCACGCGCCCGCACCAGGTTGGGAGGTACGGCCGGTTCCGGGCCCTTCACGCTGCCGGGCGGTGCCTTACGGTCGAAATACAGGCATCCGGCCAGGATGCCGTTGATGACCACGGGCAGCAGCGCGAAGCAGCCAGTGTCCAACCTGCGTGCGAAGTCGGAGTCCAGATAGGGCCCGCCGCAGACGAACAGGTCGCGTTTGCCTACCAAAGCCGCAGTCACCGGACCGGCGCGCCGTTCCAGCGGAAATTGAAAGCGTCCCATCCACTCGGCATCGGTTGAGCCGGCGTGGAGGCGCGCGCAAACGGAATCGTGATTCGGAGAAACAAGTCCGAAAATGGCGCGTTCGAAGCCGCCGAGGCTCATGCCGAGGTCGAGAATGCGGCTGAGCAGCGACTGGAGGTCGGCGTTGTGGATATCGCGCGCCAACTCCGCCCATTCGGGCGAAGCTTCTTCTTCGCCGCCGACGGGTCCGGGCGGAGCCAGCAGTCCGGAACTAAGCGCCAGTTCCACCTGCCTCTCCAGCCGCAGTTCGTCTAGCGGCAGGTTCAGGGCTTTGAACGTCGCCTTGGTTTCTTCTACGGCGGCGTGCGCAATCTTGGCCAGAGCCTTGTCGGAAATCTTCAGCGACTTACCGAATGACTTTAATACGCGGTCCACGCGTTGCGTGCTCTGGTTGGGCGCCACGCGGTGCATGGCGGCAGTCAGCTCATGGCCGAAACCGGCGAGCAAGGCCAGGTGCTGCTCTTCGGTATGGGGATGGGAAACCACGAGCGGAGCGGCCGAATCGAGAACCTGCGACACTTGCGGCGGAAGATTCCAGCGGCGCACCACCTCGCGGCCCAGTTCCTCAAAGGGAAATTCCAGCACACGCAGGCAGGCCTCGCGCTCGCCGCCTCCCTTTTCCTGCATGGCGGCCAGGACCAGCGCGTAATCCGCGGGGAAGTAGCAGGCGATCAACACCTCTCCCAGATTGCGAAACAATCCGCACAAATACGCCTCTTCGGTGCGCGGATAGTGCGTCACCAGCGCCCCCTGGCGGGCGTGGTTCGCGCTGAGCAGAGACAGGGCCAGCAACTGCCGTACGCCCGGCGGCCGGTTGCGGAAGTGGTTCACCATCATCAGCCCGGCCGCCAACTCACGAATCGTCTCCATGCCCATCAGCGCCACGGCGTGAGGAAGGGCGAGAATCGGCTTTCCCGAGCGGTTGTATTGGATTGAGTTCGCGGTGCGGATGATGCGCAGCGACAAGCCGACATCTTTGCCGACGATGGTCGAAATCGTCGAAGCGTTAGCGTTGGGGTCGGCCAGCCGCGCCAGTAGTTCCTGAATGTGTTCGGCGAGAGCGGGGAAATCGCTCCGTTGGAGGATCTGGCTAAGCCGGGCCTCCAGTGCCTCCTGCCGATTGGTTCGGTCCTGCATTTCCCTCTTCCATGAAGTAGTAGCCAATCATGTGACAGATGATCATGTGCGCGTCTTCAATGCGGCCCATGTGAGGCACGCTCACTTGAATGTTCAACTGCGCCGCGGCGCCTAGCTTCCCACCATCGCGACCGGACAAGGCAATCGTCCGGCAGCCAATCGAATTGGCGTACTCGACCGCCTTCACCACGTTCGGGGAGTTGCCCGATCCGCTGATCGCCAATACCACATCGTCCCGTTGTGCGAAGTTCTTTAACTGTTCTACAAATGCAACCTCGTAGGCTACGTCGTTGGAGTAGGCCGTGAGCGTAGCGAGAGAGTCGTTGAGCGACATCATGCGGAAGCGGTCTTCGCGTTGGAAGCTGGCACCTTTTACGATATCGCAGACAAAGTGCGAGGCCGTGGAGGCGCTGCCGCCATTGCCGCAGGTGAAGATGGTACGCCCGGCGACGCGGGCTTGGCGAAAGATCTCGATGGCCTGGTTGACGGCATCGAGCGGGATGCGGTCGATGGCATCTAGAAGTTCGCGTTTGTAGAGAGCGGGAAAGGATAGCTGAGTGGTGCTCATGGGAAGTTCCTTAGGATGTGGGAGTCAGTTCGGTTAAGGCCAGGACGAGCGCGCCCCACAGGACGCTGTCGTCTGCCAGTGCGGCCGGCCGGATGTCGATGCGGGCGCGGCTCCAGGCAGTCATCTGGCGGCCGAGTTCCTCGCGCAGTGGCAGGAAGAGTGCGTCGCCTGCCTTCGCGATGCCGCCGCCGATGACGAGCCGTTCAGGGTTGAGGAGCATCAGGACGGTTTTCAGTCCGGCGGCCAAGTCCACGACGTAACGGCCGGCGAAGGCGCGGTCGCCGAGCAGTTCATGGGCGGGGCGGCCATGGTCACGTTCGAGCCACAGGCCGCAGCACATCCGCTCGAAGCATCCGCGGGCGCCGCAGAGGCAATCGGGACCATCGGGCCGGATCACCGTGTGGCCGATTTCGCCCGCGTAGGAGTCGGCTCCGCGCAGCACGCGGCCGCCGGTGAGAATGCCGCCGCCGATGCCGGTGGAGAGCGTCATATAGAAGAAAGGATCGGTGGGGGCGCTGCCGTGGGCACCGGCTCCATGAAATCCTTCTCCCAGCGCGCCCACGTTTGCGTCGTTGTCCATGATGGCAGGAACGCCGAACTGCGCTGTCGCCCATTCGGTCAGATCGAAGTCGCTCCAGCCGCCGACATGGGTGGAGAGCGCGACACGCTGGCGGCCAAACAACACGGGCCCGCCGAAGCCGATGCCACAGCGGTCGATCGAAGTGCCCTCAGTACGCCAGCCGGCTACTGCTTCGGCGATGGCACTGAGCATCCAGTCGCGTCCGCCGTCGCGGTCGGTCTTACGCGACATGCGCCGCGCCATTCGCCCGTCCTCAAATAACGCCAGCGAAAATTTGGTGCCGCCGATGTCCAGCGCCAGTACGTTCATGAGGCAGGCGAGGATACCCGTTCGGAAGCGGCGAGCACTTCGGCGGGCGTCGCGGTGCCGGTACCCTTCTTCATGATGGTGATGGAGGCGACGAGGTTGCCGATGCGGGCGGCTTCGTGGATATCGTTGCAGGCGGCCATGGAGAGGGCGGCCCCGGCGGAGAAACTGTCGCCCGCGCCGCAGATGTCCACCGGTTGGGCGACGGGCACTGTAGTCACGCGATGCTCGCCCGTACCGTCCACGATCACCACGCCTTCTCCGCCTTGGGTTACCACCAGTGGATGCGGGCCGACGTGGCGGCGCAAAGCGAGATAGTCGACGCGGCCAAACAGACGCTGGCAGGCCTCTTCGGCTTCGCGCTGGTTGGGCTTCACGATGACGTTATGGAACAGTTCCGCGCGCAGGCGCGAATCGACCCAGATCACCCGGTTCGACAATTTGCAGACAGCCTCGCGCACGGCTGCCGTGACGACGCCGCCGGCATCGGTTTCCGATTGATCGCTCACGAGAATGACGTCGAAGCTTGCCGCGTGCGCGCCGAGGGTGGCCACGATACGCCGCTCGACGTCGGCGGCTAGAGGCTGCGCGTTGATGAAATCGGTACGGGCCAGATCTTCTTCTCCGGTCGCCGAGTTCCAGTATTTCGTATAGGTGAAGGTTTGTAGTGCGGGCGAGGAGACCAGCAGATCGGGCGAGATGCCGCGTGCGCGCAGGGCGCGCTGCAGTTCCCAACCGAAGCCGTCTTCTCCGATGGCGCCCAGCACGGCGATGCGGCCCGCGCCGAGAGCGGCGAGGTTGTTGGCAATGGTCCCGCCGGCGCCAGGCGTGGTTTCCACGTTTGTGACGGCGATGCGCGGGATGCCGGTTTCTCGCGAGGCTTCGGCGAGCGCAGGATCGTAGGTGCACCAGCGGTCCAGGCAGATGTCGCCGACTACCAGGGCCGACAACTGGGGAAACCGGCGTAGCACGGCTGCGGTCGTCATTGTGGGTCTCCCTTATCCAGACTTACGGCCAGGCGGTGCAGTGCGGGCAGCGTCGCCCGGTGATCGCCGCAGAAGTAGTAGCTTTCGCCGCCATCGGCTACCGTGCGCACGAGAATTGTTTTGTGCGGGCGGAAGTAATAGCCCGGGTCGGTCTTGTCGAGTTCGCGATGGATGTCGCCGCGAATGGGCACCATGTCGAAGACGGCGGTGGTGAAGTTGCGAATGTGGCTGCCGTTCTGGTGCGCCACGTTACGGGCCATGGCGAGGGCCTTCAAATACACTTCCGGTGCCATGATGGCCGAACCGAAGCTCAACATGACGCCCCCTTCCAGCGCTTCGACGGCGCGGGCGAAGATGAGGAAATCGGTGTAGCTGGCCTGTCCAATCGCCGCTCCATCACAGTTGGGGTGCTCGTGGAGAATATCGTAGCCAATGCCGCAGTGCACCGTCACCGGAACGCCCAAGCGCCAGGCGTGCGCGTAGACGCTGAGGTCTTTGTGGGGGAAGGCGCTCTCGTGAATGCGCTGGCCAATGTGCTCGCCAATTCCGCGGCCGAGCGAGGCGGCTTCGGCGATCCAGCCGTTCAACTCGCCCGTCTCGTTCCACAGGCCGAACTCGCCTGAGCGAATGTAGCGGGCCACGCTCTCCGTGGTGGCGCCGATGCGTGCCAGTTCGTAGTCGTGAATCGCACCAGCGCCATTCATGGCAATGTGCGAAACGAAGCCACGCTCCATGAGGTCGATGAGGTGGCGGTTTACACCGGCGCGCAGCACGTGCGCTCCCATCATCAAAATGCGCGAGGCGCCTGCGGCGCGGGCCGCGGCGAGGCGTTGGACGATGACGGGAAGGTCGGCGTGCGAGAACTCGGGCGTCGGGTCGTCGAGGGCGAGCCAGCGGCTGAGAGGAAGATCGTTCGCACGTTCGGCGAGAGGCTTCACGAGCAGGCGGGCACGATCGAAGAGCGGGTAGCGGCTGGGCACTGGGTTGTTGCCTTATTGGGGAAACAGGGTTGCCGCCAACTCACGGTGGCAAAGGAAGTTGGGGACGATGTAGTCGGCTCCGACGTTTAACAGGCGCCCGCGCTTCCATTCGTCTACGCGCTCGCAGGCCGGTTCGTCGCTTGCCACGCCCACCGTGACGCCGCCGACGGCTTTCACGTTTTCAATCTCCACGTAGCCATCGCCAAAGCCGAGGAACTCCTCGCCCTTGGCTTCGGCGCCGCTGATCAGGCGCTGGATGAGGATGGCTTTCGAGAAGCTCTTGTAGTCGTCGAGGGCGCCGTAAATGTGCTCGCCGAAGTACCGCTCCAGGCCCAGCAGGTGCGCCTCACGCTTCATGTATTCGTGATCGGTGCCGCTGGCGAGGTAAAACTTCATGCCGCGCGCCTGGAGCATGTCGAGCAGCTCGAAGGAGCCTGGCACGACGTACTTTTCGGGTGCGATTTGGCCCTTTTCGAGCGCCTCCACGCGGTCCTTGATCTGTACCCAAAGCAGTTCGAGGTAGCGATGCTTGTATTCGAGGGGATCGAGCGCCTTACCACCGCGCTTCTCGATGTTGTCCACCAGTTCGATCATCTGGTAGATCGTCTGGCGTCCGGTGAGGCGGCCGACAAACTCGCGCACGATTTCGGTCAGTTCGGCTTCGCTCTCGCCCGATTTGGTCTCGACCAGAGCCTCGACCATCATGGGGACCATCACGTCGACCCATCCTGAGCGGATTGTCGAAATCGTGCCGTCAAAATCGAAGAGGGCCACGCGTGCGCCGTGGGCGGTTGCGCCGGGACGGAGTATTTCCATGTTTAGATCAAGCTTCCTGGGGATTTGCTGGGGAGGCTTCCGGAGAAGCCTTTCTCTATTGTACTTGAGGGCCATGGCGGTGCTGACCGCACCCGCCAATTGCGCCTACAGCCAGTATTCCCACTTGCCTGCCGCAATGACATAGCCCGAAAGGACGCCATTGGTCACCGCATGCGCCAGGATGCAATCGCCGAGCGATTTTGTGCTTACGATCCACAGGTTGTAGATGGCGCCGGCAAGCAGGCCCACCTCCCAATAGGGACCATGCTCACTTGCGAACAGCAGGCTGGTGATGACGAACGACGACCACGTAAACGCGCCCAGCGGCAACTTTTGAAAGTCGTTATCGATGAGCCAGCGCATCAGCCACCCACGCCAGAACAGTTCTTCGACGATGGGCACGATAACAACCGCCCGCAGCGTACGGAACACCAGCACGAAGGTGCTCATGTGAAATCCGTCTGGCAGGGAACTGGCCACTTTCCCCATGATGGAATTCGAAAACAGCCAGTGTTGGCGGTAGCCGGGAATCAGGTAGTCGGGTGCGACCCAGATGACGAACACCGCGATACCCACCCCGATACTGGCCAGCCAGTAGGGAGCGCGCAGGTCGAGTACGCTACGCGAAAAGAACCAGATCGACGCGGCTAATATACCGACTCGAAACGGGAATTCCCATTCGCCGAGGCCTAGAAAATCGCCCAAGGCCAGGAAGGCGATGAAGACGAGGAATGGGCCGATATAGGGCGCCGCCGGATGTTTCAGCATGTGGTTGTTGGCTACGTCCGCCCGAGTGGGGCCTATCCGATGCGGCTCATCAGTTCCTTGATCTTGGACGCTTCGTCCTGCCGGGGGCTGTGCTTCATAGCGGTCTCCAGTTCTTTTTTGGCCTGGAGCTTATCGCCCTTCTGGAACAGCGCGATCGCCAAGTGGTAGCGCCACGTGACGTGATCCGGTTTGGCTTGCAGGAGATCACGGAAGATCTTGATGGCGTCATCGGAAAGGTTCTTCTTGATATATACCCAGCCAAGCGTGTCGGCGACGTCGGCGTTATTCGGAAGCTTTTGCTTCGCGCGTTGGGCATAGGTGAGCGCCTGATCCAGATCCACGCCGCTCTCGGCCATCATATAGGCCAGATTGTTCAGCGCGATCGGATTGTCGGGTGAAATTTTGAGGATCTTCTCGTAGATTGGCTTGGTCTTGGACTTCTCGTTGGAAAGTTCGTAAATCACGGCCTGTTTCAACAGTGGCAAGGGATTCTGCGGATTCACCTGTGCCGCCTTCTCGAAGTGCTTCATCGCTTCCGGCAGCTTGCGTGCGCGGAGGTAGGTTTCGCCCAGGCGCAGGTTCAGGTCCTCCGAATCGGGGGACTTTTCGATGAGCACCTGATATTCCTGAATGGCCCGATCGTAGTCGCCCGAGCGCACGAAGACATTGGCCAGGGCCAGCCGCACGACACGCGGATCCTTGGTGGTGGGGAGTTCCTTTTCCAACAACGCCTTGGCATCGGCGGGACGATTTTGCACCATGGCGATTTCCACCAGGCCCAGCAGGCCACGGGCGTCCATCGGTTTGGAGTTATACAGCTTCTTGAACGCATCTTCGGCGTCTTTCAGCTTGCCTTCCGAGTAATCAATCATTGCCCGCAGATAGTAGGCGTCATTGTTTTCCGGGCTGAGCTGAAAGATTGCATTCAGCTCTTCGCGAGCGTTCTTCAGGTCGCTCTGGCCCATGAGCGCCGAGGCGCGGATCAGATGGCCGGGAATGCTGCGCGGCGCCTGTTGGAGGATCTCTTCGGACAACTGCTTGGCTTTCGGGAACTCACCCTTCAGCAAGTGGATGCGCGATAGCGCCAGCCGAGGCGGCAGATAGCTCGACCGCAGCTTAATCGCTTCGTCGAACTGAACGCGAGCCTGATCGAGTTCGCCCTTCGACATCAGCGCTTCGCCCAGATTGAAACGCACCACGGGGTTGTCGGGCATGCGCGAGATGATGCTTTGAAATTCCTTGATCGAGGTCTCGACATCCTCGCGCGACCCGCCGCGCATGCGAAGGCTGGCGCGAATCGCCTGCGCTTCCGCGTCGTCCTTGTTTTCTTCGACGACCTTATTGGCGAGTGCGACGGCGTCGGCGCGGCGGCCCTGCAGATTCATCACTTCGACAATGCGCTTTTGGTAATCCTTCTTCAGATTCGGCTGCGCCTGGATGCCCAATTCATACTCGTGAATAGCGGCTTCAAAGGCACCGATGCGGAAGAAGAAATCGCCCGCGGTCTTATGTCCTTCGGGAAAATCCTTTGAATTTTTAGTCATCCGCTCAAGAGTCGCCCGCATTTCGACGTCCTTTTGAGCGCGCAGGTAGTGGGCGGCCAACTCCGTATACACGACCGCCGATTTTGGATTGTTGTCGACCTTGCTTTTGAGAATCGACTCGGCTTCGGGAATGTTCTTATCGCGAAGCGCGTTCAGGTAGAGGAAGTCGTAGAGCGGGCCGAAGGTCTTATGTTTGGAGAGATAGTCCTTAGCGAGTTCGATCGACTTCGGCCGGTCGTCGCTGCCATAAAGAGCCTGGACGTATGCCAGCATCATCGGCGCGTCGTCCGGTTTCAGTGCCAGTGCCTTTTCAAAATAGACGGAGGCCTCTTTCACCTTGCTCTCCGCCACCAGTTGGTAGCCCTTCATACGTAGACCGGTGAAAGAATTCGGATTGCGCTTGAGCATCCGGTCGGCCAGTTCGCTGAAATCGGTCAGCAACTGTTTGAATCGATTCTTATCGGAAAGATAGATGCTCAGGTACAGGTCGCCCAGGCGCGCGTGCGCGTCATCGTTTTCCGGCTGCAGCTCAGAGGCGCGTTCGAGTGCGCGGAGCGCTTCACCGTACCGGCCCAGCCGGAGTTCGGACAGGCCGAGGCGGTAGTACGCTTCGCCGTAGCGGGCATCCTTTTGCAAAGATTTGCGGTAAATGATGCTCGCTTCTTTGAATTTTCCTTCTTTGAAGAACTTGTTCCCCGCTTCCACGAGCCGCTTCTTCTGGGTTTCCGCGCTACCGCAGGCCACCAGCAGAACAATGATGGCGGCGGCCAGAAACATCTTGATGGTCGAATGGGTTGCCCTAAACATAACTTTCCTGCCTAATCAGTTCATCATATCGCCCTTGCACCGGCAATGGGACTACAGTGGCGGTTCCAGGGACCCTGGCGTTTGAAACAGATGGTACGAAAGGACTATCGGCATGCCAGGCGCCAGACTTCACTCAGGCCGGGAGGATGGCGCTATTCCACCGTGACGTAGGGTACGACCGGACCCTTGATGGGGCTGCTCACGCCGCCAATGCGCACGGTTACAGGCAGATCCTCGCCTTTCCAACGTGCGCCCGGCACCAGGAGATTGATCTGGTAAAGCCCGATATAGCCGGGCGCCAGGCCGCTCCACTCGACGATCATCTCCGTGCCGCGAATGGTCGGGTCGCCAAAGTAGACTTTCACTTCGTCGGTTTCGGCCAGCGGATCGGCCGGTGCGGGCATCCCGGACGTGACGCGGCCGCCCGTGGTGGGTCCGAGGCCGATGGCGTACAGGACAAGCCGCTTGTCGCGCTGGGCGGGGTGCTGCTTGCTGACGGGCGTGCCATCGGGATGGAGAATCGCCGGCAACTGGGTGACCGGATCGACAAACACTGCCGGAGCGTATTTGGCCACCCGGATATTCGACGGGGTGGAAGAGGTGAGCCGGGTGAGATTTCGAATTACCAGCGGATAGGTACCTGGGGCGAGAGTGGGAGGAATCTGAGCGTTGAGTTGGCCGTCGGACATGAGCATCAGCGGAAGCGGCTGGTTGTTCAAGGTTACGCACGAGTTGCCGAGCACGGTCGGCAGCGGGGTGGAATTGAACGCGCCGTTGTTGCCCATATTGCGCCCGAAAATCGAGAACAGCCCGCCCTGGGCGAATTCCGGCGTGTAGCTGGCAAGGTTCACCACGCCGCCGGGATTGATCGTCGGCCGGGTGGTCTGGGTGGGGGGAGCCAGCGAAACAATCGACAGCCCGCTAGTGGTAAGCACGTAGGCGTTCGTGCCGGATGGATCGACGGACATCGTCCGGCCGTCGATGTTGGAGCGCTGATTACCGGTGGGCGTCGAAAGCGGCCGCTCCAGCGGCGTGGCCGTGCGCAGCACCGCTCCTGAATTTACATCGACAATTTCGATCGTGCCGTTATCGGTGATTACCGCGTTGGCATTGGCGATCGAAGGCTGCGCGAAACGGGCGAACTGAGTGGCGCCGATGGCGGCCACCGCTGCCACGGGGCGGACGACGTCGGTGGCGGGCAAGCCGGGACGGGGGGGCACGCCCGGGGTAGTGCCGGCATTGGCAGTTGGGGTGAGGGCCTGATTCAGCACGAGGCCGTTTACGAGGAAATACTGGCCGCGCGGTCCGGCGGCGATCGGGCCGTAGTAACCGGTGATGGGCGTGGTGGTGATCACCTGCCGGCTCTGTACAAAGTCGTCGAGCAGGGCGTCGTAAAGATAGGCGTACCCGTTGCCGGCCAGGACGATACTCATTTCGCCGTTGGGGCTGGAGGACATGGTCCAGGGCGAGGTGAGAAGCTGAACCCCCTGGTTGTTGGGCGGCAGGACGGCGGAGTTGAACTGGCGCGGTACGGCGTCTTGCCCCACGATGCGCCAGAGGGTGCCGTTGCTCATCATCACCAGCGGGCCGCGCTGTGTGGACGTGATCAGCCGTGGGGTGATCAGAGCGACGTTGGTGTTGAAGGGTAGGGCGGGAAAACGCACGTTTCCGGTGACCGTCAGCGTGTCCAGATCGATGATGGAAACTGATTCGCCGCCGGAATTGGCGACATACAACGTGAGTGCGTCCGGTGAGAGCGCAAGCGAGCGCGGAAGTTGTCCGACCTTGACCGGAGGCAGCAGCCGCTGCGCCCGCATATCGAAAATCTCCACTCTGTTCAGGCCGGAATTGGCAATGTACAGGCGCTGCCGGGTGACGTCCTGCACCATATCGGTCAGGCCTTCGGCGGGCGTGAGGTTGATCGGGATCTGGAAGATATTGCCCGTGGCTTCCGAATTGCGGTTGTTCTGATACACGCGCACGGCCGGGGGGATGTTGATCGCTTCCGAGGATTGGACCAGGAAGAGGCTGGTGGGCAGGGAGGTGCCCAGCGAGCGCGCGGCGGCGGCGCTAAACGTGAAATTGAGATTGACGCCATCGGCGGCGACGGTCGTGCGCACCTGGGGCGCGTTGGCCGTGGTGGCCGCGGCGGCTCCGCCCGTTCCCGGCAGCGGAATCACAATGCCTCCACCGCCGACGATGCCTCCGCCCGCTCCGCCCGGCCCGCCGATCCCGCCTGGCCCGACGATTGCGCCCGCGTTGGTGGCTTCCGCCTGCACGGTCGCCGTGGCCGTCATGCGCCCCCGGCCGGTGTTGCGCAAGAACGCCGTGCCGGTGCGTTGCGTGGAGTATACGCCGCACTGATCGTTGACGAGCAGTTGCACGTTGGTGTCGAGCATCGCGATGGGGCTCTGTGAGGCCGTGCCGATGGGCACAATCATGAATCCCGACTCCGAAAGGGCGAAGATATTGGCGCCGTCGCGGCTGATCACCATCTGGCCGGTGGCGTTTTCGGGCAACTGGAACGCGGTTTCGATCAGCAGGTTGTCCGGATCGTTTAACATCAACTGGCTGACGTTCGGCCTGGCGGCGGGCGTCTGCACAGGGGCGATATTGAAGGCCGTATAAAGGCGTCCGCCGTCGGCCGTAAAGACGCTGCCTCCCTGGTTCTGCTGCAGGTTGAAGTTGGTTCCGGTCGGAAACGGGTAGTTGGCGTTGGCGGCGTTTTGCTGCGCGATGACGTCGAGGGTTTGCGAGTGGAGCAGCGTCAGGCCGGCCATGAACTTGGAGCCGTCCGGGGAGACGCTGACCACCGGGCTCACGCCGGCAAGGGTGCGGCTGCGCAGCACGGAGCCGCTGGCGGCTTCATAAACGAAGGCCACGCGGTTGGTGGCGTTGGGCAGGTTGACGCCCATGATGAATCGGCCATCCAAACTGGCGTTGAGGAAACTTCTGGGAATCAAGGCGGGCCGGCCGAGGTTGTTCGGCGGCAGCAAAGGGTTGGCCGGAGCCGGCGGCGCAACGGCGACCGCCGTAACAGCCTGATTCGTGCCGCTGGCGGCCGGATCGTAAATCAACAGTACATTGAATGCGTTGTTGGCGCCCGTACCGACAGTCGAGATCAATACGCGCTCGTCGTAGCCCACCGCCACGCCCTCGGGCTTGGCGGGAAGCGAGATGCGCCCAGCCACTTGAAGGCGCTCCGTACTGACCATTACGAGCGACGCCGCGCCGTTGCAGACGACGTAGAGCGTCTTGCCGTCGCGCGACAGGGCAGCCGACAAGGGCAACTGCTCCACGGCTACCGGATCGAGAAAACGCCGCTGCGGAATCGAGTAGACCTCAATCTGATTGCGCGTGGAATTCACCAGATAGAGCCGCTGGCGCGCGTCGTCGAGGGCCAGATCGGAAGCGCCGCCCGTGACCGAAACGACCGTTCCAAAGGTGGCCGCAACAAGTGACGAGACGCAGCTCACGAACGAAAGGAGAAGGATGACCAGACTTCGAGCGAACCGCATGAACGATACATCTTAACCCGCCGCGACGGTGCAAGTTGCGGATTGTCAAGAAGGTTTAACGGAGTTGGTTGCTGATCCCCCGCCGCCGTCTCTGTCGCGTATGGCTATTCAGGAGCCGCAGTTGCCCATCAACCCCGCTCACATTCGAAGGCCCACCAATCTCGTCCCACAAACCTATCGCCCACCCGGTGGACGCTGGCACCCCGTGCAGTCGACCGAAAATTGGGCCTCCCTCGCCGCGCCGCTGGGTATCAGCGCCTGGGACCTCATCCGCTTCAACTACCCCACTCTTCCCACGGACCTCCAACTGGCGGCAAAGGAAGTGAACTGGTATCTGGAGCACTACGTCGGCTGCACGCAACTGAGTCCCGACTTTCGCAACTACCGATTTAATCCGCCCGGTGGAATCTGGCTTCCCCCTCCGGCCGCGGCGGCCACGGTGCCGCTGACGCCCGACCAACTTGCCCGCCAACGCGTGCTCGCCGTCCTGCGCGGCCCCGTAATGCCGCGGATGACCTTCGGCGTCGGCTTCCTCATCATTTCCGCCAGCTACTACGAACAAATCGCCAAGGCCATCGAAGCGGGCAAGATTGTCGTGAAGTTGGTCCCGGCCCACGGTCATATGGCGTATTACTACAGTGGAGCGGTGCCCGCCCTCATTGAATTAGGCTCGTCGGCCGGTGATGGCTTGATCGTCCACGAGTGCACGCATGCAATTTTCGACCTTCTCAAACTCACCACCAGCGTTCAGCAGTCGGAGGCATTCGGATACCTGTCGCAACAGCTCCATGAGTGGCTGACGCGAGGCGGTCCTCCGGCGAGCCGGTACATTGTTTCGGCCGACTATGCCGATCCTGGCAGCTGGGTTTCGTGGCAGGCAATTTTCGATGAATCGACCCGCTTGGCCGGCAAACTCGCCACTTCGCATTGGGTAGATGAATCCGACGCAGCCGCCCTCTACACTGCCATCAAGGGCGCCAATTCCTACCGGTCCCGAGTGGGGAACGTGGAGACCAACGACGGAATTTGAAGGCTCCGTTGACGGAATGCGCGCCGGGAGAGAAAATCAGAGTTGGAGATGCCTGCTTTTAAAATGAAGCGAGCCATCCCCTTCCTTCCCGCCGTACTTCTGCGCAGCCCGATTGCCGCCGCTGGCCAAAACGCGGCCGGCGAATCCTTTCAGTGGGGCTCGGCGCTGGCCCAATCGGCGCTCTTCCTCGGCATCCAGCATAGTTTCCGCTTCGCCACCGAACCCGGGACGCGGAGCGAGATGCGCGGTCCATTTCTGCGCGACTATTTCCGGTCCGTGAAGGGGCTGAAGGGTTGGGACGACTACGATCCATTTCTAGTCAACTATGTCGGCCATCCTTTCGAGGGCGCCGTGGCGGGCTACATTCAGGTTCAAAACGATCCGCGCTTCCGCCGCGTCGAGTTCGGCACTTCGCGCGCCTATTGGACCAGCCGCCTGCGGGCGGCCGGATTCGCGGCAGTGTACAGCGCCAACTTCGAGTTTGGACCCGCGTCCGAGGCTTCGTTGGGAAACGTCGGCAGCACCGGCGGAAAGTCCGGTGCTGTTGACCTGGTGATCACGCCGCTCGGCGGCCTCGGCGTAATGGTGGCCGAAGACGCCATGGACCGCTTTGTGATCCGGCGTGTCGAGCGCGCGACCACGAATCCCGTCTATAGGTCGCTGGCGCGCAGCTTCCTGAACCCGAATCGCAGCTTCGCTAACGCCCTGCGATTCCGGCCGCCGTGGTACCGCGACAGCCGGGGCGGGGTTCTCACCCGGTGATGAGCGGCTCCCCGGCCCGGGGGATGATTAGAAAATTTCCGATTTCCGCAAGCCTGCGTGACGGTTGTGCTGCCCATTCTGCGTAGAGTGGAGTGGGTATTCCATATCATGCACTTGCGCTCATACTTCATCCGTCCAGTTCTCGCTTGCGTTCTCTTGCTCGCTCCCGCGTTGTGCCATGGGCAAGGCTATGTGTCCACGGTGGCAGGCACTGGCGCCAACGCCTACTTTGGCGAAAACCTCAGCGCCATCAGCGCCGGATTGCAAGGTCCGCAAGGGCTGGCCTTCGACAGCGAGGGAAATCTCTATTTCGCCGACGGAGGCAGCCGAATCCGCAAAATCGACACCAGCGGCCTTATCTCGACGGTTGCGGGCAGTCCGACGCCGGCACCCAAGCTGGGATTTTCGGGCGATGGCGGTCCGGCCACCGAAGCGGCCTTGCTAGGAACGGGCATTTACCAGGGAATCGCTCTGGATACCGCCGGAAATATCTACATTGCGGACATCCTGAACCACCGAATCCGGAAAGTGGATACCAACGGGATCATCAACACGGTCGCCGGCTCGGGCCAGGTGCTGGGCACCGGCTCGCTGTTCAACCCGCACGGAGTGGCCGTGGATAGCGCGGGCAACCTCTATATCGCGGATACGAGCAACAGCCGCATCAAAAAGGTGACGCCGGCCGGGGTGACGACCACCATCGCCGGAACGGGCACCCAGGCGTTCACTGGCGATGGTGGCCCGGCGGCCAGCGCGGCAATCAATCAGCCACGCGGCATCATGGTCGACGCCGCGGGAAATGTCTACTTCTCCGACATGGGCAATTTCCGCGTGCGCAAGATCGACACGTCGGGAATGATTACGACCGTGGCGGGTAGCGGCACTCTGGGGTTTGCGGGCGATGGCGGCCCGGCGACGAGCGCCCGATTGAACACGCCGCTGGGGCTGGCGTTGGATGGACAAGGGAACCTGTACATCTGCGACAGCGGCAACGACCGTATTCGCAAGGTCGACCCGTCGGGGACGATTACGACGGCGGTGGGCAATGGAGCGCCCGTGGAGGGATTCGCCGATGGAAAGTTAGCCACCGCCACGCGCCTGTTCGCGCCGAAGGATGTGGCGATCGGTCCCGACGGCAACCTCTACTTCTCCGACTACGGCTTCAATCGCATTCGGAAGGTGACGCCCAATCCTCCGCCGGTGAGCGTGGTTGGGAACGTGAGCGCGGTCTCGTTTGTGGCGGCGCTGAACCAGTCGGCGTTGCCCGTGCTGCGGGTGAACCTGACAAGTTCGGGCACGCCGTTGTCGATTACCTCTACCCTCGCCTTTCAGTCGGGCGCCAATTGGCTGACCGCAACGCTTTCCGGCGGTACGACGCCGGCGACGGTGAGCCTGAGCGCGAGCGCGACCGGGTTGGCTGCCGGTGTGTACGACGCGACGGTCACGATTACGCCCGCCGGCGCGCAGAATATTCCTCTGGTGGTGTACGTGACCTTGACAGTAAATCCGGCGACCATACCCCCAACTGCTCCGAAAATCTCGACGGGCGGCGTGGTGAACGGCGCGTCGTTTGCCGCGGCGCCGGCTCCGATCGCGCCCGGCGCTCTCATCTCGATCTTCGGCACGAACATGAGTACAACGACGGCGGGCGCCGCGAGCCTGCCGCTGCCGACGGCTCTCGGCGGCACGCAGGTGCTGATGAATGGGCAACTCGCGCGCCTGATATTCGTCTCCCCAGGGCAGATCAACGCGCAGGCTCCGTGGGAGTTGGCGGGCAGCTCGTCTGTCAATGTACGCGTGGTGAACAGCGGCGTGCCGAGCAACACCGTGACAAACAACACGGGACCGGCGGGCCCAGGCATCTTCACCGTCGCACCCACGACGGCTGGTATCGTCACACACGGCGCCGATGGATCGCTCGTCACGGCGGCCAATCCCGCTGCGCGCGGCGAGATCGTGGTCGTTTATGCGACCGGCCTTGGACCGGTGTCCAATACGCCGGCATCGGGGAACGCCTCTCCCGGCGGTCCGCTGGCCCGGCTTATCGGCCAAACGATCGTCACGTTCGGCAGCAGCCAGTTCGGCACCGTGCTCTTTTCGGGCCTGGCACCCGGCTTTGTCGGACTATTCCAGGTAAACGTGCAGGTCCCGGCGGCATCACCCGTAGGAGATAACGTGCAGCTGCAGATCATCGCGGGCACGGTTAGCAACACGGTGACGATCGCGGTGCGGTAGCGTCCCTACTGCACTGCCGCCAACAGCGCGCCCGTCCGGTGCAGCAGCGCAAAGCGCGCGCGCTCAATCTGATGCTGCGCGCCGAGCCAGGCGAGCCATTTTTCGGACTCCAGCCGCCGCGCGGCCTCGACATCGCCAAGTGTTCCTTCGCCCATCTCGTGCCGTTTCAGCAGCACGCCGAGCGAGTCGCGCGCCACGTCCAGATCCAGCCGGCTTACTTCGAGCGCCGTCTGCGCGCGCTTTAGTACAAGGAAATCTTCGTCCACATCGAGTGCGATGCGATTCCGCGTGGCCTGGATCTGCGTGCGGAGGCGGGTGGTCTCGATCGATGCCTGCGTAGCCTGTGCTTGCGCGGCTGGTCCGAGGAATAGCGGCACCGTGATGCTCAGCCCGAGCTGGGCGTTGTTGCGTTGGAAGCGGTTGAAGTACTCGTCGTAGTTATTGAATTTGGCAAACAGGCCGTATTGCGCGACGAGGTCGAGCGTCGGCAAACGCGTGGCGCGTGCCGAGCGGCCCTCCAACTCTCTGGCCATCAGGTCCGATTCCAGTTTGCGAAGCTCTTTGCTCTGCTTCCAGGCTTCGGCGCGCGCGTCGGCCTCGGACGCGGGAACATCGGGCAACGGGCGCTCGCCCGGTACGGGACGCACACGGTCGCCGGGCTCATAGCCCAGCACATTTGCCAGCGTCGCTTCAAGCAATTCCCGGTCCGCATCGAACGCCTGGGCGCGCTGCCGGGCCTTGGCCGTTTCGAGCAACGCCTTGCGAGCTTCGATCGGCAACTCCGCGCCGCCCTCCACGCGATTGCGCGCGATCACTTCCAGCTTGCGCGCCGTCTCCACCTGCGCCTCGGCGGCCTCGAGCGACCGCGCCGCATGCTCGGCGTCGAGCCACAACTCGATCGTGCGCAGCACGGCATCCTCGCCGCGGGTTTGCGTCAGGAAGCTCATGCCGCGTGCCTGCTCCTTGGTCTGCGCCAGCGCATAGGTCTTTGAGCGGTTGTAGAGACTGGACACGGCGCGCGCCTGCACCACGCTCGGCGCCGCACCCTCGATGCTCATTGGAAATCCATACGAGTAGGCGAGGCCCGATCCGGCGTACACTTTCGGCACGAAGGGGTCGCGCGCGATGCGCACTTGTTGGGCCGCTTTCTGCTCATCGAGCCGTGCCATCAACACATCGGGGTTCTGCGCCAGGGCCCGCGCCGCCGCCTGACGCAGCGACAGAGTGTGCACTTCGGCGGACACGAGAGAGCAAGCGAGCAAAAGAGAAACACACAGACGCATAAGGAACTCCTATTCGTAGCGTAGTGCTTCGATGGGGCTGAGTTGGGAGGCACGGGTGGCGGGTAGAAGGCCGAAAACGATTCCCACCAGGAACGAAACTGCGAAGGCGACGGCGATGCTGACGCCGGAGATGGGGATGTCGATGCCATCAGTGAACACGCGCACGCTCAACGGCATCGCGATGCCCAGGAGAATTCCCAGGAAGCCGCCGCCTACGCTGATGAGCACGGCCTCCAGAAGGAACTGCCGCAGAATTTCACCGCGAGTCGCGCCCACCGACTTGCGTAGCCCAATCTCGCGCGTGCGCTCGGTCACCGTCACCAGCATGATGTTCATGATGCCGATGCCGCTGATGATCAGTGCGATAGCGGCGACGAGAATCAGCACCAGCGTCAGGATGAGCGCGATGGCCGATGCCGCTTCGAGAATCGACGTCAGGTTTTCCACGCGGTAACGTGCTCCGGCCCGATGCCGGCTTTCGAGAATCTGCTGCACCACCGCCGTTACCGGAACGACGTCGGCGGGCGTGCGCACCTGCACATACATCGGGTCGATGCGCTCGACCGGCGTGAAATAACGAATGACCGAGATGGGAATGACGATCGTCTCGTCAGCCAACTCCGACAGACCATACGTGCTCGTCTTCTCACGGAAGACGCCGATGACGGTGAACTGCAGGCCATGGACTTTGAGAATCTCGCCGATGGCGTTCGGCGGCGTACTGTAGAGGCGCTCGGCCAGCCGCTTCGTCAACACCGCCACCTTCTGACGCAGCGCAATATCGTTCGAATCGAGGAACCGCCCGGCGAGCAGAACGTGGTTGCGCACCGGCGCGTACTGGTCGTCGGAACCCAGCACCGCGACGTCCTGCTCGCGGCCGGCGATCACCATGCGGTCGTAATTGGTCATGACGCCCGTTGCCGCGGCAATGCGTCCGCCCAGTTGCTGGCGTACGGCGTCGACATCGGCCATCTTCACGAAATCGGCGTCTACCTTGGTCGCGGTTTGAGAACCCGCCTCGTAGTAGGCGTAGATCATGTTCGAGCCGATACCGCGAATCTGTTCCAGGATGTAGTCGCGCGAGGTGAGCGAAATTGTCACCACCAGGATGACGCTGGCGTTGCCGATCACCAGGCCCAGCGCCGTGAGCAACGTGCGGACCTTATTCGCGCGCAATGCCGCCCAAGAGAATCGGAACGCTTCGGACCACGAGAACGCCTTACGCCGGGCCGGTTGTTCCGTATTCATCGCTACACGCCAGACATGTGCTCAAGCAGTTTCTTCGCTTCCGCTCTAGGAGGATCGTCGGGGGTCAACGGAGCCTGCAGATACTGCTCCAGCAGGTGCCTGGCTTCCGGCAGATTGCGCTTGGCCTGAATGAGCGTGCTGGCGCGTTGAAACAGCAGCACTGGTGCTCCCGGGGCGATACGCTCGGCCTGCTGAAACGTCTTGTCGCTCTCCTGGTGGCGGCCTTGGCGCGCCAGGAACTGCGCGAGGTCGATCAGCCGGCCCACCTGCTGCGGTGCGGCCTGCACGGCATGGCGCAACTGCTGTTCGGCGTCCTTCGGATCGCGCCGCTTCTCGGCCAACTTCGCAAGGGCATAGTGCTGTTCCGCTGGATCCAACTCCCCAATGCGCGTCGCGAGGGCCTCGGCCTTATCCAAGCCGCCGCCCAAAAACCCCGGCGCTTCGAGATAGTACTCGAACAAGTCGTTCATCGCCAGAATGTTTTTGCCATCCAGCGCCACGGCTTTCTCAAAAGCCTTGCGGCAATTGGAGGCGTGGCCGGGCGCGGTGAAGAAACTCGAGGTCTCCGCCAGCCGTCCATAACTTTTGCCGAGCCAATGCTGAATCGGGGAGCTGGAGGGTTCAAGCGCCGCGGCCCGGTGGAGAATCTCGACAGCCTTCTTGAATTCGCCCGTCGCGAACAGGCTCTTGCCCGCCAATAGCAACTCCGCCGGGTTCTGGGAACCCTTGAGATTCAGCAGCTTGAGCGCCTCGCGATATTCGGTGCGATCGTATTGTTCCTGCGCTTGAGCGAGCTCGGCCGCTGGCGCGCACGCAGCGAAAAGAAGCGGGGCCAGGAGGAGTCTTTTCATGGGACGCGTGAGGTGGGAAGTAACTACTTTCAGTATAAAGGCATCCATATTAATTGGGCGGTCCACCCATTTGGATGCTCCCGGGCCGCTCTGGTTGCCGGTTTTCGGAAGCCGGCGGATGGCGTAGTATGCTGGTGAGTTGACTTATTTGAGTAGGGAGGTTCCTGCAATGTCGCACCGAGCCATTGTGCAGAGAATACTTGGCCTGGCTGGCCTCGCTGTCCTTTCCATGGGAGCCGCGATGGCCCAGACGGGCGCGATAGCCGGTAAGGTCATCGGCGAAGACGGGCAGCCGTTGAAAGACGCCTGGATCTTGATCACCCGCACCGACATCAAGGGCGACTACATGGTAGGGTCCAACAAGAAGGGCGAGTACTTTCACGCCGGTCTTCCGTTGGGCACCTACGACGTCCAATGCAATGTCGGTGGCAAGAAGGTAAAGAACAAAGTTGAGGGCGGCGAGATCGTCGACTCGATTAAAGGCGTGCGCACGCGCCTGGGCGATCCGATCGAAGTGAACTTCAGCCTCGTGGAGCGCGCAGCCAAACGCAAGGCAATCGATCAGGCTGCCGCCACCGGCACGCTGACGCCCGAAATGTCGCGCGAGATGAGCAAAGAGCAGCGCGAAGCTCTCGAAAAGCAGATGAAAGAGCGCGCGGCGGCGATGTCGAAGAACAAAGAGCTGAACGACGCCTTCAATGCGGGCATGACGGCTCTGACGGCCAAGAATTTCGACGAAGCGGTCACCCAATTCGCCAAAGCCTCCGAACTCGACCCCAAACAGCACACCGTGTGGGCGAACCTTGCCGAGAGCTATATTGGCCAGGCGTCGGCGAAACCGACCGAAGCCGAGCCGATCATGGCGAAGGGTATGGAGGCCTGGGGCAAGGCAATCGAGCTGAAGCCCGACGCGCCTGAGTACCACAACAACTATGCGCTCGCCCTCGCCAAGGGAAAGAAGTACAAGGAAGCCGAAGAGGAGCTGACCAAAGCGGCCACTCTCGATCCGCCCAAGGCCGGTACCTACTTCTACAACCTTGGCGCCGTGCTCACCAACATCGGCCAGACCGAGCCCGCCGGTTCCGCCTTCAAGAAGGCCATCGACGCCGATCCCAATCACGCCGACGCGCAGTATCAGTACGGCATCTACCTCATGAGCAAGGCGCAGACCACGGCCGACGGTAAAGTGGTTCCGCCCGAGGGCACCCTTGCCGCGTTCCAGAAGTACTTGGAGCTGAAGCCTACCGGACCGTTCGCCGATTCGGCCAAAGGCATGATTCAGATGATGGACGCGCAGTTGGCGACGACCTATCAAAACCCAGACGCGAAGAAGAAAGCGCCGGCGAAAAAGAAGTAGTCGCGCCCGCGCTGGAAAATAAGGGAAAGAAGGAGCAGGATGCTGCGAGGACTCATTTACGCCTTGCTCAGCATCCTGCTCATTACTTTTATACGGGGTGTGGTCGGCATCCTCACCAAAGGTGTGGGCGACCTGTTTAAGGAAGAGCAGGCCGCTAAGGGACCAGGCGGCAAGGCGGCTCCCAGGGAAGTCGGCGGCGAGTTGCTGAAGGATCCCGTGTGCGGGACCTACGTTTCTTCCAACTCCGCGTTCAAGCGCACGGTCGGCGGCAAAACGCACGTCTTCTGCTCGGAGAAGTGCCGCGACCAGTTTGCGGCGTAGGGTCGCTTCACCCGCAGCATTCGCTACTGGTTCGAGATCACCAGCAGGTCATTTTCGAAGACGCCGATGCTCTCGTTTGCGGGCTGTTGGGATAGCAGACGGAGGGCCGGAGAGATGCTGGTCACGACCGGCGGTTTGCTTCGAGTATTTCTTTTATGACCACTCCCAAGGCCATAAACGCGTCCAGGTCCGGTGGCTTGGTGAGATGCCGGGTGATGCCCAGGCTTTGCAGTTTCGGTAGTTCCCGCAGAGTCGGCGACGACGTCAGAATCACCACCGGCAGCGCGGCGAAGTGGGCCGATCCGCGCAGCGCCTCCAGAATCGCCAGTCCGTCGTGCTTTGGCAGATCCATATCGAGTATTGCCAGATCGGGCACTATCCGCCCGGAATCCTCCGCGCATTGGTTGGCGAACTGAATGGCCTGTGCGCCATCGCTAATCACGATGAACTCGCAGTCCACGCCAGCCGTGCTCAGGGCCAGGCGCAATAACTGAACATCTCCCGGATTGTCTTCCATCAGTAGGATCGAGATCTTGTTACTCATACGTCCTCGCTATGCAGCCTGGGAAGCGCGAACTTGAACGTTGCGCCCTGGCCCACCTGCGATTCCACCCAGATGCGTCCGCCTTTCCTTTCGACGATCCTCTGGCAAATCGCGAGCCCGATGCCGGTGCCGTCAATCTCGCGTCCGTGCAGCCGCCTGAACGCCTGGAAGACCTGGGAATGGAACTCGGGCGCAATGCCGATTCCGTTGTCGGACACCTCGAAGCAGTTCATGCCATCTACAACCGCCGCTGAAATTCGGATGCGCGGCGGCTGATCGCTTCGATACTTGATCGCGTTACCAATCAGATTTTGAAACAGCGACACGATGTGCGATTCCAAACCGTTCACCACGGGCATTGGTCCGGAAATTACGTCGGCGCCCGACTCTTCGATCGCCGCGCGCAGACTCTCCTTGGCCTTGAGGATGGCGCCGTTCACATCGACAGGCCCCATTTCCCTTGGCGCCGTGGTGATGTCGAGGTAGGAGCGAAGGTCGGCGATCAAATCCCGCATCCGCGCCGTGCCGGAGATGATGTAGTCGCGGTAGTTGGCGGTTTCGGCATTCGCCTCCCCACACTGCTTGACCAATAGTTGCGAATAGATGGTCACCATACGCAGCGGTTCTTGCATGTCGTGGCTGGCGATGAAGGCAAACCGCTCCAGGTCCTCATTGGATCGCGCCAGTTGCTCGTTTGATCGTTGAAACTCCCAGTTCACTTCCGCCAGCCTCGCCAGTGCCTGCTCCCGTTCGAGTAACGTCGTACGCAGGTCCGCGTCGCGGCTCTCGATGCCCGCCAGCATCTCGTTAAACGCTCCCGCCAACTGTCCCACTTCGTCGCCCGATGTTGAAGCGGCACGCACGGAATAAACCTTCGTCGCCGAAACCGCTGCCGTCGTGCGCGCCAGTTCCACAATCGGCGTCAGAAAGATCGAACGCAGGCGCGCGGAGAACCACACCACCACTAAGCAGGACAATGCGAGCACTGCGAGCACCGCCGCACCCCAAATGCGAATCCGCTCCGTGAGTTCGCCGTTGTCATAGGCGATCGTCAGGCTGCCGATTTTCCGCCCCTTCAGGACGACCCCTCGAGTTACAATTACCGCGTCCCATGTCGAATGGATTTCGTCGGCGGGTGGCGGCTTCTCACACCGTCTGTTGGATCCAGGGCGAGTAAAGTCTGCAAACATCGAACCGTCTTCGCGGGCCAGGCACGCCGAGATCACATGCGTCCTCGCATGCAGCGCGCCCAGAATCTCACCGGCCGATTGCGGATCGTCAAAGGCGAGCGAAGCCGTGCTGTTATCGGCAATTACCCGCGCAAACGTGCCCAGATCGCTTCGCAGCGATTGGTGGAAGAGTACGGCATCGATCACCACCAACAGGAATCCCGACAGGAGCAATGCGGCGGCCGCGATGCCGATGTTCAGAACCATCAGCTTCTGTTTGATCGGGAGGTCGCGGAATGGTGTCATGGCTGGGTCTGACCTTCCACCGTGCGGGCCACGTTTAACAATCGGGAGCTAAGGCCCAAACCGGCCTTCGCGGCCGCGCGCGCATTCACGTCAAACCGGACGCGGCGATTTTCTATGGCCAGCGCGATCATTCCGCCCCGTTTCAGGAAATCGTCCGATTCTCCCACCGTCAGCACGCCTTCCGGTATTTCGCTCAACAGGGCTCCCACTTCACGATACGGCTTGCCGATGAACAGGATGCCGCAAGAACTGGCGGGCGGACCAGGCCACGAGCGGACCACGATCGGATGCCCGTCCACCTTCTCTCCTTCGACGATCTGATGCAGTGTGAGCCCAAACGGATTTTCCCCCACAATGCAAATATTGAACGGATTTCCCTCCGCGTTTGCACCGCGGGGCCACACGATGAATTTTGTGAAATTCAGCAGGAAAGCGGCCTTGATCTCATATTCGGAAGGCTTTTCCCCGGATCGCGATCCGTGATCCTGGCCAGACATAAATTGCAACGGCAGAAGAAGAATCGCGGCGCACGCAAACGCACGGAGCCATCGGCGGCGGAACGCCGCAAAGTGAGAAATTTGCCTGACGCTCGAACCCGTTATCTGGTCCATGTGAGCTTCAAATAGGCACTCCGTCTGATCCGTACCAGCGGCCCAGGGTTGCCGCCATATTCAACGTGCGACGGCTGCAGCAGGTTCTGCCCGACCAGCGAAAGGTCGAAATTCCGGCCCATCCGCCGCCCCACGCGAACATCTCCCGTCGAGTAGCCGGGCACCTGATAATCGGGGATACTGCTCACGTACCGAAACGCGAGATCCGCTTGAAACCCATGCGGCAGGTCGAACGCCGACTGCACGATCACCTTGTGGGCGGGAGAATCGCCCTCAAGCTGCCGCACGGTGGAGGCGTCGTTGCTTCCTGGCTTGTTGCGCGCATCCAATCCCATGAAAGAATAATTCCCCCGCACCCGCCACCATTTCCGTAGGTCCCAAAGCGCGGCAATTTCAAAGCCGCTGGTGGTGGCGCGGACGCCGTTACGAAGATACAACGGCAGCACCAGCCGCGTGGGAGGCGGGTCCGACTCCGGCGCGAGCGGCCGGCTCTCCACGCTCAACAGATCGTCGTAGCGATTATGAAACGACGCGAAGTTGAGGAATCCGCCTTTCCGCAGAAACCTTCGATATCCGAACTCATATCCGATGAGCTGCTCGGAATTGAAATTTCCATCGCCGATCAGGCGCACGTAGAGCGGGAGCGCGGGCTGAATGAGCGCGGTGTACTGGAATCCATCCTCGATCCGCGACGGTGTCCGGACGGCGCGCGAAACGTCACCGTAGAAGGTGTTCTGCTTGTTTGGCGTCCAAGCCAGCCGGACGCTGGGCTGGATTTCGACTCCACTGAAGCTGTTGTGTTCGATTTTGCTGCCGAAGGTGAGGGCAAAGCGGTCGGGGACGAGTTCAATTTCGTCCTGAAGGAATGCGCTGAAGATGTTGTAGGTCTGATCGTGCGGCGTGAAATCGACCGTCTCCCGCGTCTGAATGTACTCGCTCGGGCTCATGCGGGCGCCCACGCCCCATGTCACGGCGTGGCGGTGCAGCGGGATGTGATGGATGAAGTCGATGTCGTAGGTATCGCGTATCTCGTGATAGTTGAGGTCGGTGCGATCGGTACGATCGAAAAAAGCGCTGAGTTGAAAGTCGCCTCCCGAGGCGAGTTTGCGCTGCCACAACCCGAGGATATTCTGGCCGTTGTAGAAGCCGTTGTCCTCCACCGCCGGCCCGATGGGCGGCGAGTATTGCGAAATCACCAGTTTTTGTCCGTTGATGGAGCCGTACGCATCGCCCTGCAGAGTGAAGCTGTCGCGATCGCTCTTTGCCCAGTCCGCGCGGAATCCGATCTGCCCCATTCTCCAGTCGTCGAAGTTCCGTCCGTCGGCATGAAGCTCGGGGCCGCGCGTGAAGCCGCTGCCGTACACGCGGGCGCTGAGGCGCTCCGTGCCGCCTCCGTATCGCCAGCTGAGGCGGCCCTGATCGACGGTCCCGCCTGCCGCCGATACCAGCATGCCTCGGGTGTCCTTCGCGCTTTTCGTGATGATGTTGATCACGCCATTTACGGCATT
The DNA here is from genome assembly GCA_040007195.1 of Acidobacteriota bacterium. Taxonomy (GTDB): domain Bacteria; phylum Acidobacteriota; class Terriglobia; order Bryobacterales; family Bryobacteraceae; genus JAFLBB01. Next base: position 26,678 of record JBDTVQ010000026.1, read on the forward strand.
AGCGCCCCAGATGGTGCCCCCCGGCCCCCGGATCAGTTCGATGCGGTCAATGTCCTCCAGCATTACGAACTGCGCCTCCCAGTACACACCGGCAAACAAGGGCGTGTAGACAGAGCGGCCGTCGATCAGGACTCTGACCGCTTTGGAAAGCCGTCCCTGGAAGCCGCGCACGCCTACCGCCCACTTCCCGGAATCGATCTGGGCAACCTGCACGCCGGGCATCAGGCGCAGCACTTCCGGGAGATTGGTTGCGCCCGAGCGGCGAATATCCTCCCCCGTGAACACAAAAACGGAGACGGGCATGCGGAAGGCAGGCGATGCCTCCTTGGAAACGGAGGAGAATTCCAGTTGCGACAACTCTTCCAGGGTCAGTTTTTTGAGACCGGTAGGTCCCGAATCCGCCTGCCTCGGGGACTCTGTCTCCTGAGCCTGAGAGGCCGATACCGGCAAAAGCAGGATCGACAGGATCCAAGAGCACAGCAAGCGAGTGCAGCGGCGCAACGCGGACCTCCCAATCGACAATATCCGTACAGTGTACACATCTACCCCTCTCTCCACCACCTCAGCCCGCGAATCTGACAAACGGCCAAAATATTGTTAATATAGACATTAGTCCCTATGGCAGCCAGCAAGCCCGCTTTCGCGAATAATGCCCAAGTCGAGCATGGCAAGTTCGGGCTTGGCACCGTACTTTCCTGCAACGACGAACAGATTGTGATTAAGTTCGACGATCACGGCGAGAAGAAATTTGTTACAGCGATTGTTCTTCCCCACCTGAAAAAGAGCGATCGTCAGCCTCCCGCCGAAAAACGGGCCTCCCGCGCCCGCAAAAAGGTAGCCCCCGCTACGGCTTAGTACTGCCTCTCAACCGATTTCCCATTTCACCGGCTCGCGAGTAGTGTCTCTACGGGGCAGGTTTGTTACACTGGAATTTCCTCCTATGAAAATCGGGGTCGTCGTGTTTCCAGGAAGTAATTGCGACCACGATGCCTGGTACGCCATTACGGCGAACTTCGGACACCAGGCTGAGTTCATCTGGCACGCCTCCCAATCCTTGAACAATGTGGATGCCGTTTGGCTGCCCGGTGGCTTTAGCTATGGCGACTACCTTCGGTGCGGGGCTATCGCCAAATTTTCGCCCGTGTTGGAGAGTGTCCGTCGTTTCGCGCGGGAAGGCGGCCTGGTCATCGGCGTCTGCAATGGATTTCAAATTCTCACTGAGTCCGGGCTTCTCCCCGGTGCGCTTGTGCGCAATCGCGGCCTGAAGTTTGTATGCCGCGATGAAGTGGTGGAAGTTGCCAGCACGGACTCGCCCTTCACAGGCGGCGCCACTATCACAGGCGGCGCCACTAAAGGCGCACGCCTCCACATGCCCATCGCCCACGGGGAAGGCTGCTATGTGGCCGACGAGAGCACCCTCGACGAACTCGAATCCGAAGACCGCGTGGTGTTTCGCTATGTCGACAATCCCAACGGCAGCCTGCGCAACATCGCCGGCATTCTCAGCAAGGAACGCAACGTGCTTGGCATGATGCCACATCCGGAACGCGCCATGGACCCGTTGATGGGCTCCACCGATGGCCTGGTCGTTTTGCAGAGCATGGCCGCCGCCCTGGAGGTCGGCGCGATCCTATCATGAGCGCCCAAACACCCGCCCGGCCGGCGCAGGAAGATCCTGCTTTTCACGGGTTGACGGCCGGAGAGTACGACCGTGTGGTCGAAATTCTCGGGCGCAAACCGAACGTCACGGAGATGGGCATCTTCGGTGTCATGTGGAGCGAACACTGCTCCTATAAGACCTCGAAGGTTCACCTCAAGAAGCTGCCGACCCAGAGCGAGCGGGTCCTTGTCGGTCCTGGCGAAAACGCCGGCATCGTCGACATCGGCGGCGGCTGGGCCATCGCTTTCAAAATCGAGTCGCACAACCACCCGAGCTTCATTGAGCCCTTTCAGGGGGCGGCTACCGGCGTCGGCGGCATCCTTCGCGACATCTTCACCATGGGCGCGCGCCCTATTGCCGTGCTCGACGCACTACGCTTTGGACCGCTGACCGCGAAAGAAGCCGGCAGCGAAGCAACTGCTGCGCGCAATCGCCGCATCGTGCAAGGTGTAGTCAGCGGTATCGCCCACTACGGCAACTGCTTCGGCGTTCCCACCGTGGGTGGCGAGTGCATGTTCGATGCCAGCTACAGCGGCAACCCGCTGGTGAACGTATTCGCGCTCGGCGTCTTCCGCCACGACGAAATCTTCTTCGGCAAAGCCACCGGCGTCGGCAACCCCGTCATCTACGTCGGTGCGAAAACCGGCCGCGACGGCATCAAAGGCGCCGCCATGGCGAGCGAAGTCTTCAAGGAAGACAGCAAATCAAAGCGTCCTAATGTGCAGGTGGGCGATCCCTTCATGGAAAAGCTGCTCCTCGAAGCTTGCATCGAGGCCATGAAGACCGGCGCCATCGTCGGCATTCAGGACATGGGCGCCGCCGGCCTCACCTGTTCCACTTGCGAAATGGGCTCCCGCGCGGGCACCGGTATCGAAATTGAACTGATGAAGGTTCCGCAGCGCGAAACCGGCATGACGCCCTACGAGATGATGCTCTCCGAATCGCAGGAGCGCATGCTGCTCGTCGCCGAAAAAGGCCGCGAGCAGGAAGTCTTCGACGTCTTTACCAAGTGGGGGCTCGACGCTTCCACCGTCGGTGTCGTCACCGGTGATGGACTTCTGCGCGTACGCCATAACGGCGTGGTCGTGGCCGAAATCCCCAACCGCGAGCTTGCCGACGAAGCCCCGCAGTACAACCGGCCTTACGACGTGGCCGCGCACCGCTCGGCGCCGCTCGAGGCACCCGTGCTTCCCGAGCCGCCCGCCAGCTTCAACGATGCGCTCACCGTGCTCATGTCCTCCGCCGATCTCTGCTCCAAGCGCTGGATCTGGCAACAGTACGACTACCAGGTACGCACCAATACTTTGCAGGGACCCGGAGCCGATGCAGCCATCGTCCGCATCAAAGAAACCCAGACTTCTGTCGCCATGTCGGTGGATGGGAACGGACGTTGGTGCATGCTCGATCCGCGCGAGGGCGCCAAACACATGGTCGCCGAATGCTGCCGCAACCTTGCCACCGTCGGCGCGGTACCCGTGGCCGCCACGAACAATCTGAACTTCGCCAACCCCGAGCGACCGGAGATCATGAAGCAGCTTGTCGAAGCGATCGAGGGCATGTCCGATGCCTGCCGCTTCTTCGACACGCCGATCACCGGCGGCAACGTCAGTCTTTATAACGAAACGCACGACGAGGTCGACAAGACCATTAGCGTGCCCATCTTTCCTACGCCCGTGCTTGGCATCGTCGGCTTGATGAAAACCGCCGAGCCCGTCGGCATCGCCTTCCGCGCCCCGGGCCGCAGCATTATTTTGATTGGGGGCTTCGGCTCCACCGACGCCCAGCGCTTCGGTTCCTCGCAATACGCGCGCCAGATTATCGGTTCCGTCTGGGGGCTTCCGCCCGCCCTCGACATGGACTACGAAAAACGTGTCCACGAAACCGTGCGTGAGATTGTCACCGAAGGCCACGCCGAAAGCGCTCACGATTTGAGCGACGGCGGTCTGGCCGCAGCGCTCGCCGAATGCTCGTTCGGTCCGGCCGGAGTGGGAGCCGATGTTGCATTCGCCGCAACAATGCGAGACGATTTTGTTTTATTCCATGAGGGCCCATCGCGGGTCCTCGTTTCCACCACCTCCCCCGAGGCCGTGCAGGCAGTCGCAGCACGGTATGGAGTGGAAGCAGCTGTGATTGGCTCTACCGCCGATGGCAGACTCACCATTCGTAACGAGGAACGCCTGCTGTGCGATCTGCAGCTGGACGCGTTACGAAATGCGTGGGAATCGGCGTTGCCTGGATTGCTGGCCAACTGACCGGGAGGACAAGCGCGGATGTTCGATAAGTTCCACGAAGAGTGCGCGGTGGTGGCCATTCACGGCCATCCCGAATCGGCGAATCTGGCCTACTTGAGCCTCTACGCGATGCAGCACCGCGGCCAGGAGAGCGCGGGCCTTGCCGTATCGGACGGCAAAGACGTCGTCTGCGACAAGTCCATGGGGCACGTCGCCGATATTTTTACGCCGGAGCGTCTGGGGCGGCTGTCGGGTGACCACGCGATCGGCCACACCCGCTACTCTACGGCCGGAGACTCCGCGCACCTGAACGCCCAGCCCTTCTCGGTGAAGTGCAACAAGGGCCAGATCGCCGTCGCCCACAACGGCAACATCACCAATGCCGCCGAACTGCGCCGCGACCTCGAACGCAGCGGGGCCATCTTCCAGGCAACCAGCGACACCGAAGTCATCCTTCACCTGGTGGCTCACTCGCGCGAACGGACTCTTGCCGGCGCACTACGCGAGGCATTACTCCAACTGGAAGGCGCCTACTCGCTCGTATTTCTCGCCGAAGACCGCATCATCGTGGCCCGCGACCCGCATGGCTTCCGTCCGCTCGCCATGGGCCAGATGGAATTGAGCGGCGGCCGCTCGGCCTACGTCTTCGCCAGCGAGACCTGCGCCTTCGACCTCATCGGCGCGGTCTATTTGAATGACGTCGAGCCCGGCGAAATGGTCATCGCAGGCCCCGAAGGGGTTACTCGCGAACGCTTCGCCCCGCCCAAGAACCGCGCCCATTGCGTGTTCGAGCATGTCTATTTCTCGCGGCCCGATTCCATCGTCTTCGGCAAGCCCGTGCAGCCCTCTCGCGAACGGATGGGCCGCTTCCTCGCCAAGCGCTATCCCGTCGACGCCGACGTCGTGGTTCCCGTGCCCGATTCGGGTGTGACCGCCGCTATCGGTTACGCCGACGAGTCCCGCCTGCCCTACCGCCAGGCACTCATCCGCAACCACTATGTAGGCCGCACGTTCATTGAGCCATCGCAGGCCATCCGCGATTTCGGCGTCAAGCTCAAGCTCAACGCCGTACGCAATCTGCTCGAAGGCAAGCGCGTCGTGCTGGTCGACGACTCGATCGTGCGGGGCACCACTTCGCGCAAGATCGTCCGCATGGTGCGCCAGGCAGGCGCGCGCGAAGTGCACCTGCGCATATCCTGCCCGCCGACCATCTCGCCCTGCTTTTACGGCGTCGATACGCCTACGAAGAAGGAACTGATCGCCGCCAATCACACGCTGGACGAAATCAAGAAATTCGTCGAAGCCGACTCGCTCGCCTACCTTTCGCTGCAAGACCTGCGCGAATCGGTTGGGGACTCGGAAAATCACGACTACTGCTACGCCTGTTACACCGGCGACTATCCCACCGACATTGTGAGCCTCGACCAGTTGCTCTCATCGCGGAAACGGCCGTGAGCGTCGCCTCACAACCCACCACCGCCGCGCTCTCCACGTCGGCCCTAGCCGTCGCCCATTCGCGCATTCGGGAGCTTGCCGAAATCGCCATGACCATGGAGGGCGTCTACAAGCTCTACTTTGGCGAATCCAACATCCCCACGCCGCCCTTCATCCGCGACGCAGCCGTGCGCGCCATGAATGAGGGCTTCACCTACTACACCTCGAACGCCGGCCTTCAAAGCACCCGCGAGGCACTTGCCGCTTACTATCAAGCCAAGCACGACGTCGCGCTCGATCCCGAACGAGAAATCGTCGTTACCACCAGCGGCGTGCAGGCGTTGAACGTCGCCATCCGCTGCACTCTCGACCCCGGCGACGAAGCCATCCTGCTCACACCGGCATGGCCCAACGCCACGTCGATTACGCAGATGTGCAACGCGACGCCTATCCAGATGGCGCAGCCGCTCGAGCGCACCGCCACGGGCGCCGTTCGCTACACCATCGATTTCGACGCGCTTGAAGCCGCCGTTACCCCGCGCACGCGCCTGCTGCTGTACACCTCGCCCTCGAATCCTCTCGGCTGGGTCGCGACTGAGGACGAACAGCGCCGCCTTCTCGAATTCGCCCGCCGCCACAAGCTCTGGCTGCTGGCCGACGAAGTCTACGAGCGCCTCTGGTACGATGGCCCCTCGCTCGGCGCCGTCGTTCCCAGCATCCTGCGCTTTGCCACG
>JBDTVQ010000027.1:0-32284 GCA_040007195.1 Acidobacteriota bacterium
TGTCGAGTGCCACTCTTGCTACAACGGCCTGAGCCAGGAGCATCTGAATCCGACGATGGTGCGGACGATGCGCGGCATTTTGAAGCTGTTCCGCATCCGCTTCGATCCGGAGCCGGACGTATGCCCGACGGCGGCGTTCGAGCCTGACGACCTGACGTGGCCGCGCGTGGTGCGGCGTGCGTTCTCCGATCCGCGCGTGCCGCATGAATCGACGGGCGTCGAGGGACGTGGCACCGAAGAGGTAAAGACGAACGACGTGAGCGGGCGCGTGAAGGTGGGCGAGGTTGGATTCACGATCGAATTCGGTCGGCCGGGCGTGGGCGTGCGGTTCTACGACATCAATAAGATGACGATGGCGCTGGCTGGAGCGGGGGTGGAGTTCGAGAAGAAGAATCCGATTACGACCTTATTAAAGGACAAGGCCACGGGCGAGATCCGCGACGATATTTTGAACGAGAAGATCATGTCGGCGATCGTGGAGATCAAGGTGGCGATCGACCGGTGCGAGGAAGTGATCCGGCTGGTTTGGAAGGTTGAGAAGGAAGTGGACACCGTGGTGGTGTTGGGTGTCGGCGTGAAGTGCGATGAAAATGGGCAGGACAACATAGTGCTGCCGGTGCTGAAGAAGCTGGGCTACGATCCGCAGCGGGCCAAGACGAATATTGGGCTGGGGCGCATTACGAACCCCGATGTTGTGGAGATGCGGCAAGAGGCGCTGAGCGCGCAGTAAGGGAGAACGAAGATGACCAATACACTACATCGTCAAGGCAACGCCGAGAGTTTCAAGGACGACATCATCGTTTTCGCGATGTGCGCGCGGGGGAAGAACGATCAGGAGGCGCTGCCGAAGCTGCGCAAGTTCCTGGAAATGGCCGTGCCGTATGGGCCGGTGAATCTGGGCGATGCACGGCATGGCGGGGCGCTGCGCCCGTGCCAGCAGATGAATCCGACGGCGCACTGGAACCGCGACCGTACGCCGAACATGGAAGAGGTGGTGCAGGGCCTGGATGCTCCGACCACGGTGGCAGCTGTTTTCAACGACATGGAGAAGGCCAAGGCGTTTGTGACGGCGGTGCGCGAGGCCGATTTGGGGATGTCGATCAACATTTCCAGTTCCATGGAGAACGCGGTGGGGTGTTGCGACGCAGCCGGAATTAAGCGGCATTCCGTGGGATATTCGCTGGGATTTGAGGGGAAAACGGAGAAGCTGCCGAATACCCAGGTGTTGGAGCTGATGACGATGTGCGGCCACGGGATGGTGGCTGGGTCACTGGCGAAGAAGATGATCGACTGGGTGAAGGAAGGGCGTAGGACGCCCGAGGAAGCGGCGAGCTACATGACACGCTTCTGTTCGTGCGGCGTATTCAACCCGTCGCGGGCGAAGCGCATCCTCGAGGATGCGCGGCACCGGCAGCGCTAACAGGATTCCCACATGATTTCCACAGGCTGATTGTTCTATCTATTTGCAAATAAGCAATTTAAACCTGTGAATGTCTGGTGCCGAGGGATGTGAATGGCGTTGGGCGAGAAGCGGAAACGTGCCACACTTTGTGTGGCTACCGCTCCCTAACTTCAAATGCCAAAAACTGTTCCCGCGCAAAATGGATGTTTTCAACGTTCACTTCTCATCGACGACTACTGCCTGGGAAAGCTAGACCGCTCGATGGAAGCGCACATGGAAGAGCACTACCTGATCTGCCCGTCGTGTGCAGCTGAGGTTGCTAATACCCAGGACTTTCTGTGGGCATTTCGCTTCACATTCGCCACGCTGGACAAGAAGTACTAGAACTCTCAGTTTTTATTTCTACCCGCCTGATAATTTTCTGTCAGCTATCGCACTACTCCCTTGACAGTTTGACAGAAGCACTCAGTTTGAAGACGCACGAGGGTTAAGAGGGCGTCTTCAGAGAGCCGTGGATTCCGAAGGTCCCGGTGGTCTGGGGGCGAGCGTCAATGGAGGAAAGTCACTGATGTCCGATCAACTTAGGGAATTTCCGGAGTTGGAGAATTCGACTTCTCCAACGGAAACCGGAAGCAATCTTCGTGAACCGCCGGAGATCGAAGCCGAACGGCAGAGGTGGAGCGCCCTGGCGAGGCGGGTGGCGGCGGGAGACGAGCGGGCGGGATGGGAATTCCGAACACATTATGCGGCGGGGATTCGCGTGATGTTACGGAGATCGCTGGGTTCGATTGGGCTGGAGGCTCTGGTTGATGAGACACTGGCCGGGGCTTTGGAAGAGGTCCGGCGCGGAGTGATTCAGGAGCCGATGCACTTCGTACAGTTCGTGCGGAGCGTAATCGAACGGCAGCAGCAGGGCGAGTCGATGAGCCGGAAGTTGGGGCGGATGACGCCGGCGCTGACGACCGTGGACATGCGGCGATTGAAGGAGACCACGAGGTCTGTGGAAGACGCCTTGATGACGTTTTCCAAGCGCGAGCGGGAGATTTTGGTGGGCTACTACGCGCGCGGGCTGACACGGTACGACCTGGAATGCCTGCACGGAACGACGAACGACGAGCTGGACGCATTACGGATGCGGCTGCAGGAGTTAGTGAGGCCGCACCGGGATAAGAAGTCGCCGGTCCGGGAGCGGAGAGAGCCGTTGGTGAGGCGCGCGGCGACGGCGAGCTAGCCTTTGCCGATGCGCCGGGCGCGAAGGAACGACGATACGCCGTAGCCGATCATGAGCACGACGAAGATGGCGGCCATCATCAGCAGCAGGAGGCTGGCGAAGTCGCCGTTGAAATCCCGGTATTTGCGCCAGGCGGAGAAGCCAAAAATCACGCCCAGGACGAGGAACATGAAACCGATGATCTCGTTCCAGAGGACGCGCATCGGTTTAATGATTCCGGGCAGGACGTGGCCGGCGAAATTACGGAGCAACTGCATCATTTACTTTTTCACATCGTAGCAGTGGGCAAGCGGCGGGGGCTAGGCGGAAGGGCGGCGGTTGGATAAGCTGGAGGGGTCGACGTGCTCTTTTCCACCCTTTCTTTCCGAACAGGACTGTTTCCGGGGCTGCCTGCCTGGCGGCGCACGTTGCGTTACCTGATGGAAACCGAGGTGCATGTATATGCATTCTCGATGGCGGCGAATATTCTGCTTTGTTTTTTCCCGTTCTTCATTGTGATGGTGTCGATTTGCCGCTACCTGCTGCACTGGCAGGCGGCGGAGCAGGCGATCTACATCGCACTGGGCGATTATTTTCCCGACGACCGGTTTGGCGAGTTCATCATCCGCAACTTGAAGGTTGTGATTGCGCAGCGCGGACCATTCCAATTGGTGAGCGTATTGCTGCTGTTATTTACGGCCAACGGCATTTTTGAACCATTAGAAGTAGCCTTGAACCGCGCCTGGGGCATCACAAAGAACAGAAGCTATTTGCGCAATCAACTTGTGAGCCTGGGGCTGATTCTGGCCTGCGGTGGACTGGCGCTGTTGTCGACGGTGCTAACGGCGGTGAACCAGGAGTTGTTGGTGAAACTGGGCATCGCCTCGGAATCGACGGCATTTGTGGGAGCAATGATGTTCAAATTGGCGGCGGTGCCGATTTCGATCGTGATGCTCTTCTCCATCTACTGGCTGCTGCCGAACGCGAAGATTCCGGTTGCGCCGCTGTTGCCGGTTTCGCTGCTGGTGGGCGCGGCGCTGGAAGTGCTGAAGAACATCAACCTATGGACGTGGCCGTGGCTGCGGGCGAAGTTGAATCACGAGTATGGGCCATTCATGTATTCGGTGACGATTATCCTGTGGGGATTCCTGGCGTCGATGGTGGTATTGGCCGGCGCGGAGTGGGCGGCGCGGTCGCGCGAGGAAGCGGCGGAGCGGGAAGGTTTGCAAACGGTTGGAGCCGTCGATTAGGCTAGGAGTGGAAAAATTGGGGGCGATGGGCCTCCGTGGAAAGGCTTGTCAGATGTCGAAGAATGTCGATGTGACGCGGCGTGAAGTTGTGAAAGCGGCTGGCGCGGTAGCGGCGGTGGCGGCCACGGCTAATAAGATTGAGGGCGCTCCCTGGATTCAGACGGTAAAAGCAGCCAACGACCAACTGCAATTTGCAGTGATCGGCACGGGCGGCCGCGGTACGTACCACATTGAGCATTGGAACGGCCTGGATGTGGGCCGGTGCATGGCCGTGTGCGACATCGACGATGCGAATCTGGCCAAGGCGCAGAAGCTGTCCAAGGACAAGCCGAAGGCGTTTAAGGACTATCGCGAAGTGCTGGCGATGAAAGACATCGACGCGGTGCAAATCGCCACGCCGCTGTACATGCACTATCCGATTACGCGCGATGCGCTGCTGGCGGGCAAGCACGTGTTCTGCGAGAAGAGCCTGGTGTTCAAGCCGGAAGAGATTCACGCGCTGCGCAAGCTATCCAACGACCGCCCGAAGCAGGTGTTGCAAGTGGGCTTGCAGCGGCGCTCGAGCAGGTTCTATCAGCTGGCCAAGGAGATGATAGATAAAGGGACCATCGGCAAGGTGACGCATGTGTACGCCCAGTGGAATCGTCGGAGTCTGGGAAAGACGTGGGTGCCGCCGAGCTGGCGCGCGTTCCGCAAATACTCGGGCGGATTGACGGCGGAGTTGGCGTCGCACCAAGTGGACGTTGCCGACTGGATGATCGGAAATCATCCGGAGTTCGTGACGGGCGTGGGTTCGATCGATGTATACAAAGATGGCCGCGACGTCTACGACAACATCTATTTGATCTTCAGCTATCCGGGCGGGTCGAAGCTGATGTACAGCTCGATCTCGACGAACAATCATTTGCCTCTGTTCTATTCCACGCGGACCGAGTTCGGCGAAATGATCTGCGGCACGGAAGGCACGATTCACATCACGGTGGGCACCGATAACGAGCCAGCGACGGCGATCTGGTTCCCCGAGCCGTCGCCAGCCAAGGTCACCGCGGCGCCCAAAGGCGGCAAGGAAAAGAGCACGACTGCCAGCGCGTCGTTGTTGAGCACGGGTAAGGGCGGCAGGGGGTTGCCGCTCCTGTTCGACCGTGACAGGGTGAGCAGCGACGACGGCTTCATCGAGAAAGAAATGAAGTTCGCGCGGCAATGGCTGTACAAGAAGGGCGTCATGGTGCCGGAAGAAGACAAGAATCCGGTGGACGTGCAGTTGGAGGCGTTCGTCGAGAGCTGCCGCACGGGCAAGCGTCCCTTGGCGGACCTGGAAGTCGGGTTGACCGATTCATCGAACGTGATTCTGGCGAACCTGGCAATGGACGAGGGACGCCGGGTGTTCTACGAAGAGATCAACAAAATGGGCGGCGGACCTTTGGGCGCGGCGGCCCCGGCAAAGAAGGCCTAAGCGGGCGGGAGCGTTTCGGCGAGGCGGTCGAGCATTTGGATCCAGCTCGGATGTGCTCCGGTGCGCTTGGCCAGTGATTCCAAAACAGACTGATGGAGGGTGAGTGTCGTCTTGCCCTCACGCTCGGAGAAGGTCACGGTGACGGTGGTTTCACCCGGCCACTCCGGATCCATGCCTTTGGCTGCGGGTTCGACGAAGTTTCCTTCGTCGTCGCAAAAAGCAATCGTGTAGACGATTCGTTCGGGCACGACAATTTCGCGATAGACACCTTTGCACAGGCACTCGTAGTTCTCGGGAGTCTTCAGGTAGCTGATGAACTCGCCCCCGGGACGAAAATCGAAGGTGCGGAATTGAATGGTGCATCCGCGCGGTGCATGCCAGCGGGCGAGGTGTTCGGGATCGGTCCAGGCCTGGAACACGAGTGCGCGAGGAGCATCGAAGACGCGGGTGATCAGGACTTCGTTAGCGGGCATGAGTGTTTTTCCTCCGAGGTGATTTGGTTGTTTGCTTTTTCTGCTTGCCCTTCAATTCACGCAAGTAGACATCGAGGCGATCGAAGCTCTCGTCCCAATGGCGACGGTAGTGATCGACCCAGCCGGCGACCTCTTTGAGCGGACCCGCTTCCAGACGGCAGGGACGCCACTGGGCTTTGCGGCCGCGCGTGATGAGGCCGGCGTGTTCGAGCACTTTGAGATGGCGGGAGATGGCGGGCATGCTGATGTCGAATGGCTCGGCGAGTTCGGTGACGGAAGTTTCGCCCAAGGCGAGGCGGGCGAGAATGGCGCGGCGGGTGGGGTCGGCCAGAGCGGCGAAGGTATTGCTGAGCGGATCGGCTGGCGTTGTATTTAACATGTTCGTTAATTAACGATTGCGTTAAATGTAGCGCTGTGATGGCGGCGTGTCAAGCGGGGGCTGAGAGGCTACGGGCTGGCGTAGTGGTCGTAGTCTTCTTCGCCTTTGAAGTAGCGGACGACGAGCCAGGCGACGAGTCGCCCGTCGGGGGCGATCCAGCGGGCAGTCAGGCCAATGCCGGTCGATTTGTGGTTGGGATCGAGGGTGGCGTTCGCGCTTTTGATCACCGCGTCGTATTCCGACACGTCGACCAGCCGGCCGGTGCCGGGAGGGGCTGAAAGCTCGGGGGAGGCAGGAGGAGGAGCTGGCGGCTGGGTGGCCGACTTGGGCGCGAAGTTGGCGGCGTGTTGGGCGGAGTAGGCGCGCATGGCCTCACTGTGATTGTAGGGAACCGCGGCGCGGCCGCCTCCGGCGATGGACTGGGCGGCGGCTTCGATGCGAGCGCGGCTGGCGGCGTTGTCCGTTTTTGCGGCAGCGGCCTGCAGGAGACAGGCAAAGGCGGGCCGGACGAGGGGAGAAAGAACGGTCAAAAACACGTCGAATGTCTGCAACTGGCTTTCGAGACCATCTCCTTCGAAGCGCGGCAGAACTTCGGCGAGGGCGAAGATGGCCGGCGGAATCTCAGTGGAATTGAACTCGGTCATAGGGCGGGCTTCCCTTGCCAGAGGAGCGACTTGATGGGGAACTCAAAGTTGCGGTACGGCAGATGGACACCGGGCAGATAGAGTTCGAGGATCAGATTCTTCTCGTCGCCGAGGACTTTCTTGGGAAAGACCATACGCAAGATGGGGTCGGCCGGAGTGGGAGGGAAGTAGGCCAGCATCGCGTACTTGCGCTTGTCGAGTTTGATGCGCGAATCCTTTTGCATCTTGGCGACGTCGCGCGGGTCGGGCGTAACAGTGGGATCGATCCCGTAGACGCCGACGACGATGTAGTCGCCGGGGTGTTGACGGAGGAACTCTTCGTAGTCCACGTCGTCTTCGAAGTCCCCTTCCGCGCCGAGCTGCTGCTTGCGCCACTTCTTCCACAAGAGCTCTGCCTGGCGCACGGGTTCAGCCGAGGCGAGGTAGACGCGGATGCCAGCATTCTGCGCCCAAGGGGAATCGCTGAGGAGTTGATCCACTTCCGATTGCGACCACTGCGCGGGTGGGCGCAGTTCCCAGAACGGAGCGGCTTGCAACAGGAGGGCGGCGAGAAGCAGAACGGGCATCCTTTCGTTATGCTATCTGTTCCCAATGCTGCTTGATACTCAATTTCACGGACGGCGCGCGGCGCAACTGGAGAACGACCTGGTGCGCGTGACGGTGCTTGGCGAAGGCGGCCACATTGCCGAAGTGCTGCACAAGGAGAGCGGCGTGAATCCGCTATGGATGCCGCCGTGGCCAACGATCGAGCCCGGACAGTTTGGTCCGCAGCATTACGCGACGTATGGCGATAATGCCGAGGGCAGGCTGCTGGCCGGCATTATGGGCCACAACCTGTGTCTGGATATTTTCGGCGGGCCAAGTGCGGAGGAGTCGAAGGCAGGGCTGGGGGTGCATGGGGAGGGATCGGTGGCTTCCTGCGAGTTCGCGCGGGAGGGCGAGACGCTGGTGCAGCGAGCCGAGCTACAGCTGAGCCGGCTGGGGTTTGAGCGGCGGCTGCGGTTGGACGGAAGCACGGTGTTAGTCGAAGAGCGTGTGACAAACCGGAACGCTCATGACTGGCCAACGGCGTGGACGCAGCACGTGACCATGGGTGAGCCGTTCATTGAACCGGGCGTGACACAGTTTGAGGTGACCGCGGGGCGGTCGAAGGTATTCGAGGGGGATTTTGCGGGCGGCTTGATGGAGTGGCAGAAGCCGGGCGCGGAGTTTGATTGGCCGAATTGCCCGATGGTGGACGGGTCGACGTTTGACCTGCGGGTTTACCCGGGGGTGGGGCGAAGTGCGGGGTACACCACACATCTGCTGGAGGGTGGGCCGGACGCGTTTTTTCGTGCATACTCCCCGCGGTTAGGGGTGAAGTTTGGTTATCAGTGGAAGCGCTCCGATTTTCCATGGATTGGGCGTTGGGAGGAGAATTGTTTACGCACGCATGCGCCCTGGAACGGGCGAACGCGGACGTGCGGGATGGAATTCGGTGTTTCCCCGATGCCAGAGAGCCGACGGGAGATGATTGAGCGGGGGAGCCTATTCGGGGTGCGAGGGTACCGCTGGCTCCCCGCAGGGGGGGTAGTAACCGTTCCCTATCAAATAGATATCGGTACGGTGGGCGAAATGCCGCAGTTGTAGTACTAGTGGCATACAGCCGAAGTGCGGAAAAAACGTGGGATAGCCCACAAATCTCAGTAGTATTCCTCTGAGATTATTTCTCTTACTGCCGAACATATTCTCAGCATGGCCGAGCCCAGTCGGTTCTCCTCTGGAGGGGAGACCTCTCACCGAGGGTCTGGATAAGCCATGGAGGGCGAGTACATTTGTGCGATTTATCATTCAAATCGTACTGATTTAATCAAAATAGTACTTTGCAAGCACGTGCCGTAAGGTGTACGATTTAGCACATCGGGGCAGGACTAGAAGTACTAGTCCCCCTCAGAGGGAAGACGATGAAAGCTCAGACTGTCGACATTAAAGAGTCCGCAGGGAGGATTCTTTGCTGCACCATTTTTAAGCCGGGCGGGCGCAAGTTGCTCGCTAAAGGGCACATTATTAGTGAAGAAGACGTCCGGTTGTTGGAAACGGAGGGGATGGCGCAGGTCTGGGTGACCGAATTGGAAGATGGCGAGATCGGCGAAGACGAGGCGGTGCAAACCGTGGGCACCGAGATGGGGTGCGGTTGCCTTGAGGTTCGCCTGGCGGCGGGCGGACGCGCCAATCTGTTTGCCACCGAGGATTGCTGCGTACTTGTGGACGACGATTTGCTCAAGCAGATCAACTGCACAGCGAGCATTGTGATTGCCACAGCAACCAACTTCAGTCATGCCAAGGCGGGACAGCGGATTGCGACCGTGAAGAGCGCGCCGTTTGCCATCGCTCAGGCCCAATTGGAAGCAGTAGTTTCGATCCTGCGGGAGCGGGGCCCGATATTGCAGGCCCGGCCGATTCGGCAACCCGCGGTGGCCGTGCTGTACTCCGATCCTGCTTCGGGAGACCGCGCGCGGCAACTCTTCGAGAACATCATGCGGCAGCGGCTGGAGCGGTTCGGCGTGACCGCTAACTACGTGCTGGCATGCGTGGAAGACGAGTCTCACGTGGCGCGTTCGATGCAGCATCTGCTGCGTACGAAGCCGACCTGCATTCTGGTGGCGTCGACGACGGCGCCGGCGGGTCCGGAGGATGTGGTCGGGCGGTCACTGGCGCGGATCGAGTGCCACATTGAGAAGTTCCTCGCACCCGTGGAACCGGGCAACCTGCTGCTGTTCGGTTACAGGGACGACGTGCCGATCGTGTCGGCGCCGGGATGCTTTCGATCAGCCAAACCGAACGTGGTCGACCTGCTGATGCCGCCGATGCTGTCCCGCTACCGGATTTCAGGCTGGGAATTGGCGTCGCTGGGCCACGGCGGGCTACTCGGCTAGAGCTGGCAACTCCTCGAAAGAGATTCGTGTGCTCAACCTCCGACGAGCATCCGAAATTGCAACCGCCGGACGGTTCCCCAAGACGTCCGGCGGCTTTTTATTGTTGAGGCTCGCAGGCGGACGTTTCGCTAGCCGCGGGCATGAGGAAGAGCTTGGGTCCGTCGGCCTCTTCCAAGCGCTCAGCTTCGTCGACGCCTTTGGCGGTGATCACGGTTCTGCCATTGTCGGTGCGCGTGATGAGGCCGTTCTCGCGAAGATACCAGAGGCTGAACTCGAGATGTTCGCGGGGGACGCCGAGCAGATCTTCGAGTTCGGGGAGCGAGATACCGGGTTGCTCGGGCGACTGCATTCTTTTTACATAGAGCAAGGCCAGGGTGCCCTGCCGCTTGCGGCGCTCGGCGTGGACGCCGGCGGCGGCCTGAGGCCTTTCGAAAATTTTCCAGCGCTTGTTCTGGACGCTCTGTAACTGGGCGTCGTAGGCGGCCCGGTGGGCCGGTTCGCTGAGCACCTTGTAGGCTTCGTAAATTTTGCGGAACTGCTCCGGGTCGCCCGATTCGTGATTGTCGGGGTGAAAGCGTTGGGCGAGCAGGCGGAAGACGCGATGGATCGTGTCCATGTCGGCTTTGGGGTTTATTTGGAGGACCTCATACAGATCAACGTCTTCGGGAACGGCTTCCGGGGCTTCGGCGCCGGGCGCGCCGCCGGCTTCATGTTCCTGCTCAAAGACCAAACCGCTGCGGTAGCCGCCTCCGGGATTGGCGAAGGTCCAGGTGATGCGGGCGCGCAGCCGAACTTCGTGCGACGTTCCGTCGGTCGCAAACGGACCTGCGATGGAGACGACGGAACCGGGAACGAGATTTTGAGGAGCCACAATCCCGCAGCCGGAGGAGCTTGCATCACAGAGCCGAACCTGAATGACGTCTGAGACGCCGGGCTTGCTCTGGTAGCTCACCTTTGCCTGAGCGAAGCGGTCCTTCGACGCCCGGGGGCTGCGGCGTTTGTCGGCCACTCCCGCGCCATGGCTCCGCGATTCCTTCGCGAATCCACCAGTCTGCGTGTGAGTCGTGTACATGTTGGTTTCCTCTGCGCTCCGTTCCATTGATTGTGCCTTTGGAAACTTATCGGCAAAATAAGGCGCGAGTACTAAATCCGGCCGGTTCGTGGGTACTAGGGAGTAGCCCAAACGTTGGGCCTGCGATAGAGTACTGGAACGCATGTCTGAAGCGAATGTGCTGTCGGGAATCCGTGTCATCGATTGCGCCACCTATATTGCCGGTCCGAGCGCGGCCGCCGTGCTGGCCGACTATGGCGCCGATGTCATCAAAATCGAGCGGCCCCCGGTGGGTGACCCTTACCGGATGCTGGCGTTCGCGCCTGGAATGCCGGTGACGGAATGGAATTATTGCTGGATTATGGACAGCCGGAGCAAACGCAGCGTGGCGCTGAATCTGAACCAGGAAGCGGCGCGGGCGGCTCTGATGGGGCTGGTGCGGAAAGCGGATGTCTTTGTGACGAACTACCAGCCGGCGCTGCTGAAAAAGTTTCGATTGCGGTATGAAGACTTGAGTGCCGAGAACGAGCGGCTGATTTTCGCGTCGGTGACGGGTTACGGCGAGGTGGGCGCAGAGGCGGACAATGCGGGCTACGACATGACTGCGTATTTCGCGCGGTCGGGACTGATGCAGTACATCAAGAACGCGGGCAGCGAGCCGGCGATTTCGCCGTGCGGGTTTGGCGACCACCCAACGGCGATGACGCTGTTCGGGGCGATCATGATGGCGCTGTACCGGCGCGAGCGGACGGGCGAGGGAGCGAAGGTAACGACCAACCTGATGCACAACGGCGTGTGGTCGAACGGGAGCATGACGCAAGCGGCGCTCTGCGGAGCCGAGTTTTCCGCGCCACAGACCCGCAGCAAGCCGCACAACCCGATGGTGAATCACTATGCGACGGCGGATGGGCGGCGATTTCTGCTGTGCCTGTTAGACGTGGCCAAGGATTGGACGAAGCTGTGCACGGCGTTGGGGCGGCCGGAGTGGATCGACGATGTTCGATATTCGACACCCGATGCACGGCGCGTAAATGCGGCTGAAATCGTGAGCATGATCGACGCGATTACCGAGGCGCATCCGATGCAGGAGTGGAAGCGCCGGTTTGCCGAGCACGATGTGTTGTACGGCATTGTGCCGGAAGCGAAGGAGCATCCGGACGATCAGCAGATGCAGGCGGCGGGGGTGTTTGCCGATGTGGTGGACGGGCCACGGCCGATGAAGACGGTGACCAGTCCGTTTCACCTGGAGGGCGCTCCGAAGTCGGCGGCGCGGTGGGCGCCGGAAGTGGGCGAGCACACGGTGGAGGTGTTGCGTGAAGCCGGATGTAGCGATGAAGAGATTCGTGCGATGCTCGAATCTGGGGCGGCGCAGCAGTTTTCAACCGGCTCTTGAGAGACGTGATGAATCTGAACGGCAAGGTGGCGGTGGTGACTGGAAGCGCTTCGGGGCTGGGCGAAGCGACGGCGCGATTGTTTGCCGCTAGTGGAGCGCGGGTGGTGGTGCTCGACCGGAGTGTCGAGGCGGGCGAGCGTGTGGCGGCCGAAATCGGCGGGCTGTTCTGCGAAACGGATGTGGCGGGCGATGAGTCCGTGAGTGCGGCGGTGAACCGGGCGCGGGAGCAATTCGGGGCGGTGCATGTGGTGGTGAATTGCGCGGGGATCGCCACGGCGAAGCGGATGCTGGGCAAAGAGGGGCCGATGGCGCTCGGCGATTTTGAGCGTGTGATTCGCGTGAACCTGGTGGGCACGTTCAACGTGTGCCGGTTGGCGGCGGCGGCGATGGCGATGAATGAAGCGGATGCGGCCGGTGAGCGCGGCGTAATCGTGAACACGGCTTCGATTGCGGGCTATGAGGGACAGATCGGGCAGACGGCATACGCGGCGTCGAAGGCGGGTATCGTAGGGCTGACGCTGCCGATGGCACGCGAACTGACGAAGGTGGGCATACGCGTGTGCGCGATTGCACCGGGGCTGTTCGATACGCCGTTGCTAAGAGCCTTGCCGGAGACGGTGCGGACGGAGTTGGGCGAATCGGTTCCCTTCCCCGCGCGACTGGGCGATCCGGCGGAGTTCGCGGCTTTGGCGCGGCACATTGTGGAGAACTCGTATTTGAATGGCGAAGTGGTGCGGCTGGACGGCGCGCTGCGCATGCCGCCACGGTGACCCATGTACAACTTCAACGACTTTCTAGGTATTGAGATTATCGAGCGCCACGAGGATGGGATTACGATCCGCGTTCAGATCCGGCAGGAACTGCTGAATTTCGGCGGAGTCGTACATGGCGGTGTCACGGCGAGTGTGGCCGACATTGCGGCGGGCGTAGGGTTGATGGATCGTTTTCAGGGTAAGCAGCCGGTGACGACGACGGAGTTGAAGATCAACTATCTGCTGCCGGTGACGGGGGCGTGGCTGCAGGCGCGGGCGAAGTTCGTACGCATTGGCAAGACGCTGGCGGTGGCGCAGGTGGATCTGACCGATGACCGCGAGCGGCTGGTGGCGATTGCGCTGATCACGTATATGTTGCTGCCGAAGCCGGAGTAGCTACTCGGCCGCGATGCGGACGATCATCTTGCCGATGTTCTCGCCTTTGAGCATTCCGATGAATGCGTTAGGCGTGTTTTCGAGTCCTTCTACAACTGTCTCGCGGTTGATGAGCTTGCCGGCGCGGAACCATTCGGTCATTTGGGCGAGAGCTTCCGGATGTTTCTTCGCGAAATCGAAGACGAGGAAGCCTTCCATGCGGGCACGCTTCACGATGAACTGGAACTGGAGGCGGGGGCCCATTTCCGGCTGGTCATTGTTGTATTGCGATATCTGGCCGCAGACGGCGATGCGGGCGCGTTCATTGACGTTGAGAAACGCGGCATCGCTGATGACGCCGCCGACGTTGTCGAAGTAGCAGTCGACGCCTTTGGGACAGAGCGCGGCAATGCGGGCCTTGTGATCGGTTTCGGTTTTGTAGTTATAGGCGGCGTCGAAGTGGAGTTCGTCGAGGAGCCAGCGGATCTTGTCGTCGCTGCCAGCGATGCCGGCGACGTGAAGTCCGAGCAACTTGCCGATTTGACCGGCGACGCTGCCGACGGCGCCCGCCGCTCCGGAGACAAGCAGCGTCTCGCCTTCTTTGGCATGCAGGATTTCCGTGATGCCGAAGTAGGATGTGAGGCCGGGCATGCCGAGGATGCCAAGCGCGGTGGTGATGGGCGCAAGGCCCGGGTCGAGTTTGCGGACTTCGCGTTCACCCGCGACGGCGTAGTCCTGCCAGCCCAACATGCCGCCCACGTAGTCGCCTTCGGCGAACTTGGGATTACGCGATACGACGATGCGGCCGACGGAACTGGCCTGCATCACGCTGTCCAGCGGGATGGGCTCGATGTAGGAAGCGCGCTCGCGCATGCGGCCGCGCAGGTAGGGATCGACCGAAGTGTAGAGGACCTGAACAAGCATTTGGCCTTCGGCCGGCTGCGGCATGGGGGACTCGACAAGACGGAAATTCTCTTCACTGGGCCAAGCAGCGGGACGGGAGACAAGCCACACCTGGCGATTGAGATCACTCATAGTGAAAGTATGGCAGGCAAGTGGACGCACTACGTTGCGTCGTTACCGGAACGAGTGTTGCGCACGGCGACGGGGCTCGCGGCGGGACTGGTGCGCGAGGTGGGCGAGGCGAGTTTGCCGGGATCGCTGCGGCGCACGCGGCTGTATGGAAATCTTGTGGATTCAACGCTGCGATTCCTGATTGAGCAGGTGGGGAACCTGGACGGCATCTACGAGCGCGAAGGAGAGCTGGCGAACGATTTCGCGATCCGGCGCGCGGCGGGCAATGGCATCGAGATGGTGGGGCTGCTGGCGTTTCGCGCGTCGCCAGTGTGGGTGATGGCGGCGGTGGCGGATTTAAGCGGCGCGGGCCGGCACCTGATTCGGGAGATCGCGGCGAGCCTGGCCAGAGAGGGGTTGCTCGACCCCACGCAGAAGTTCGAGACGATGGACGATTTGCTGGCGGGGCTGGAGCGCACGTCGGAGAAGCTGGCGGATACCTTGAACACGCCGCCGCTCGATGTGGCGGGATTGAAGAGCGACTGGGCGACGATCCGGCGGGAGGCTACTTCGATTCCGGCGACAGCGGCGGTGTCTGTGGAGCGGCTTTGGCGGGAGATGAATGAAGAGGCCGCCGTGCAGAAGCGGACGCTGCTGGAAATTTCCGCGGTGATGACGTTGGGGGCGCTGCGAAGCGCACCGCAGACGGCGGCGCGGCTGGGGCGGTCGAGTGTTGTGGCGGCGATGCGGACGACGGAGTTGTTGGATGAAACGCTGCTGGCGCATTACCGCGAGACACTGGCGGATATTCATTCCAAGGGGTTTCTTGCGTATTGGTCAGACGAGTTCCGGCCCTACCTGGCGGCTGCGGCACGGCAGTTCGAACGGAGCAAGCAGAGTTTGACGGAGCGCCTATTGGAAGGGCGCGGGCGTGAGAAAATGCGGCTATGAAACGGTGTGCCTGGATGTTCGCGGTGGTGTGTGCGCTGGCGTTCGGCCAGACGGAGCCACCGGATTTCGCGCGGCAGGTGCACCCGTTGCTGGTGGCCAAGTGTGGCGGGTGCCATAACCCGCGCATGAAGCAGGGCGGGCTGGCATTGAACACCCGCGCGGAGATTCTGCAAGGAGGCGCGGGCGGTCCGGCGGTAAAGCCGGGCGATAGTGCTTCGAGTTTGCTGGTGGCGCGCGTATTGGGTGAGCGCGGAGTGCGGATGCCGCTCAACATGCCGCCCCTGACGGCTGGTGAAGTGGGCATGTTGCGGCGTTGGATCGATGCCGGTGCGCGAGCTTCTGAAGGCCCGGTAGAGACGTCGTGGAAACCGTCGCTGGTATTGCGTGCCCCGAGCGTGCCGGATGGTGAGGGCGCAGCGCTGGACCGGTTGATGAATGCGTATTGGAAGCAGCAGAAGCTGAGCGCGCCGGGCGTGGTGAGCGATGCGCAGTTTGCGCGGCGGGCGTATCTGGACTTGTGGGGATTGTTGCCGACGCCTGAAGAGTTGCGGCAGTTTGAGACGGGGAACGAGTCAGACAAGCGCGCGCGGCTGGTGGAGACGTTGCTCGCCGATCCGGAACGCTATGCGGATAACTGGATCAGCTTTTGGAACGATCACCTGCGCAATGACGAAGGGGTTGTGTACCACGGCGACCGGCAGTCGATTACACCCTGGTTGAAGAAGGCGCTGCTGGAGAACATGCCGTACGACCGGTTCGTGCGGACGCTATTGAATCCTGTCGAGAAGACGGATCCGGCGGGTTTTCTGATCGGCGTAAACTGGCGCGGCGATGTGAGCGCGTCGCAGATTCCCGTGTTGCAGGCGGCGCAGAACAGCGCGCAGATCTTCATGGGGATCAACCTGAAGTGCAATTCGTGCCACGACAGTTTCATCAGCCAGTGGAAGCTGAAGGACGCCTATGGGCTGGCCAGTTTCTTCTCCGAGACGCCCCTGCCGCTTTTTCGTTGCGACGTGGCGACGGGCGAGACGGCGTCGATCAAGTTTCTCTATCCGGAGTTGGGCGGTGTGCCGGCGATGGATGCGCCGCTTGCGTTGAAGCGCGCGGCGGCGGCGGAGTTGTTCACGAATGGCAATAACGGCCGGACGCCGCGAACGTTGGTGAATCGCTACTGGCGCGTGCTGTTTGGGCGCGGACTGGTGGAGCCGGTGGACGATATGGATGCCGAGCCGTGGAGCCCGGAGATTCTGGATTGGCTAGCGGCCGATTTCGTGGCGCACAACTGGGATGTGAAGTACCTGCTACGGACGATGATGAACTCAACTGCGTATGCGGCGGCGAGCGCCGCGGGTAACGAGCCGGGTCCCTATGTATTTCGTGGGCCGTTGCCGAAGCGGTTAACCGCCGAGCAGTTTTCCGATGCCGTGAGTTCGATTACGGGCGAGTGGCGGGCGTTGATTCCGCGCGGTCCTGGTGCGGCGAAGTATGTGCGCGAGTGGCAGATGAAGAGCACTCCGCTGACGCGGGCGCTGGGGCGGCCGATTCGCGATCAGGTGCTGACCGAGCGCGTGAACCATCCAACGATGCTTGAGGAATTGGAGGTAGTGAACGGTTCGACCATGGCCACTTCGCTGTGGAGAGGAGCGCGGCGCATGATGGGCGTGCTGCCCGCGGCACCGAAGCCGCTGTTCGATTCCGGCGTGGTGAACGCGCAGAAAGTGCCGGTGGACGTGGCGCTCGATGGCGCGAAGAAGGTATGGCTGGTGGTGGAGGATGTGGACAGCTACGACCCGGGCCGTACACGCGCGGGCTGGGCCGGAGTCGCATTTGCGAAGGCGAACGGGGCGATGGTGTTCAAGGGCGATACGCAGTCGTCGCAGGCGCTGCTGATGAACGTGCCGTCAATGATAGTGGTCGACACGAAGGGCGCGGCGCGGCTGACTGCGAATGTGGGCGTGGATGTGGAGTCGCTGGCGAGCGACATCAACCCTCGCATCCGGTTCTTCGTGTTTCGCGAGGAGCCTGACCTGGACCGGTTGATTGCGGCCGAAGGGGAGACTCCGGTGGCACGGCCACCCGCGTTGCAGGACAAGCAGGCATTGGTGGATCGCGTGTTCCTGCATGCGCTGGCACGGAAGCCTTCGGCGGCGGAGAGCGCGGTGGCGTTGGAGTACTTGCGCGACGGGAAGCCCGAGGGTTTGGAAGATTTATTGTGGAGCGTGTTGTTGAGTCCGGAGTTTCAATATGTTCGTTGATCGATCGCGGCGTGATTTTTTGAAGACGGCGAGCGCGGCTACCCTGTCGGCGATGGCCGGCGGCGGGAACCGGCTGTTGGGCGCGGGGAAGGTGGAGGCGTCGGCCGATACGCTCATCATTCTGTGGATGGCGGGCGGTATGGCGCAGACGGAGACGTTCGATCCGAAGCGCTACACGGCGTATGAAACGGGTCTTGCATCGGCGAAGGTGCTGAGCACGTTTCCCGATATTCCGACGAAGGTCGACGGTGTGCGGCTGTCGAAGGGGCTGGAGAAGATCGCGAATGTGATGGACCGCTGCACGCTGATTCGCGGCTATCAGGCGGGCGACCTTGGGTTCATACTGCATAGCCGGCATCAGTATCACTGGCACACGGGTTATGCGCCGCCGCAGAGCGTGGCGTGCCCGCACATTGGTTCGTGGATCAGCAAGATACGCGGGCCGAAGAGCCAGAACATGCCGTCGTTCATTGATGTGGGCCAGTCGCTCGAGATTGGCGCGGAGAGCGATTCACTGAAGGCGTTTCACACGGCGGGATTCTTGGGTACGGAGCATGGGCCGTTCTTCATTCCGAATCCTGAGGATGCGGCATCGAGCGTGCGGCCGCCGGCGAATATTTCGCGCGAGCGGTTTGCCGAGCGATGGGCGCGGTATCAGAAGTTGATGGCGGCGAATCCGGTGTTACGGGAATCGTCGAGCGCGCAGCAGGAGTCGTTGAAGCGGAGCGTGGAGAATGCGCACCGGCTGCTGACGTCGCCCGCCGCGGCGGCTTTCGACTTGAGCCTTGAGCCGGAGAAACGGAGCACGCCGTACGGCGATTCGCGGTTTGGACGAGCGTGTTTATTGGCGCGGCGGCTGACGGAAGCGGGCGCGCGATTCATCGAGATCACGACGGAGTACATTCCGTTCCGTTATTGGGACACGCATGAGAACGGGCACACGCGGGCGGCCGATATGAAGGCGATGATCGACGGGCCAGTGTCGCAGTTGATTCTCGATTTGGAAGAGCGCGGGCTGCTGGACCGGACGTTGATTGTGCTGGCGAGCGAGTTTGGGCGCGACCTGATCACCGAAGGCAAGCCGGGCAAGCTTGTGAAGGACCAGGTGAAGCAGCCGGACGTGATGACGGAGCCGAAGCACTACGGCATGCACCGGCACTTCACGGAGGCGGGCAGCGTGTTGATGGCGGGCGGCGGCGTGAAGCGCGGGTTCGTTTACGGCGTGACCGATGACGAGCGGCCGTGCAAGGTGGTGAAAGATCCGATCAAGATCGAGGATTTGCACGCCAGCATCTATCATGCGATGGGGATTACGCCGGACACGGGCGCCGAGATAGAGCGACGGCCCTTCTACGTCACGAAGGACGGGAAGGGCCGTGTGGTGAACGAACTGTTTGTGAAGGGTTAGCCGACGTAGGCGACGCAGTCGATTTCGACGAGCATTTTCTGGTCGGCGAATTTGGTTTCGACGGTGGTGCGCGCGGGTTTGGCGTCGCCGAAGAATTCGCCATACACGGCGTTCATGGCGGCGAAGTCGGCACCGTTGCGGAGAAAGACGCCGCATTTGACGACGTCTTTCATGGAAGCGCCCGAGCCTTCGAGGATCCGCTTGATGTTGCCGAGCACGATGCGCGTTTCATGTTCGATGGTGCCGTAGGACATCTTGTCGGTGGCCGGGTCGATGGGACCCTGGCCGGAGACGTAGAGGAACTCGCCTGCTTTAACGGCGTGCGAGTAGGGTCCGCGCGGTGTAGCGCAACCCTCAGGCGTGATGCGTTCGATCATTCGGTGGGCTTCCTGCGGCGAGTGGTCGTCGTGGTCTTACGCGCGGCGGGAGCCTTGTTGCCATCGGCAACGGAAGACGGGGCGCGCTTCTTGCGGGCACGGGGAGAGACGGGCTTGGCGTCGGGTTCGAGGAAGCTCGGCTGGCCGCGCACGATGGGTTGCGGACCGTCGTCCTCTTCCTCTTCTTCGTGGCGTTCGGGCTGGGGCGGCGGAGCGGGCGGATAGAACTCGGTTCCGAGATAGGACATGAGGCCGCGCTCTTCGGAGGCTTCGACGCGAACCACGCCGCGGTCCTGGGCGAAGTTGAGGAATTCGGCGAAGCGCTGGAAGCCGTACTTCTTGATTTCGAAGTTTTCCATCTCTTCGGTGAACCAGGCTTCGAGCTGATCGGCGGCGACGCCTTCTTCCATGTCGAGACGGTGCGTTTCGAGCACATCGCGGAGGGGCGGCAGAGCGTCTTCGGGCTTGGCCGGCGGGATTTCCTGAACGGAGCCGACCTTGCGCTCAATGATGTAGCGGCCGCCGGAGCCGGTGACCTTCACATATTCGGACGCCTTCATGCGCTCGACGAATTCGGAGAAGCTGTGCGCGCCATAGGCACGTTCGTTGAACGCGGGCGAAAGCTGCAGCATGGTGGATTTCAGCAGGCCGAGTTGCGGCTGCACGTTGCGGCGTTCGAGCACTTCGAGGGCGCGTTCGACCAGCGGCATGGCCTGCGAAAGGTCGAGGGGCGCGGGACGCGAGCGCTGTTGTTGCTGCTTCTGATCCTTGTGCTCCTGCGGGTCGCGCTTGACGTCGCGGTCGCCTCCACGGTCGCCACCGCGGTCACGGTCTCTATCGCGGTCACGCGACGGATCCTTGATGAACGGCAGTTTGCTCTCGCGTTGTCCGCGGGGCTCGCGCTGATCACGCTGCTCGCGTTGTTCACGCATGGGCGCGGGCGCCGTGGCGACCGGGCGATCGTCGAGCAGCGATTCGTAGCTGACGAACTCGTGGCAATTCTGCTGCAGGATGGTGGAGGTGAAGGCCTTGCCACCGACGATGAACACGGTTTTGCCGTACTCTTTCAGCTTGTTCACGAGCGGCACGAAATCGGAATCGCCGCTGACGATGGCGAAGGCGTTCACGTGGCTGTGCGTGAAGGCCATCTCCAGGGCGTCGAGCGCGAGGTTGATGTCGGCGCCGTTCTTGTCACCGCGGGGCGACGGAATGCGCTGCACCATTTGCACGGCGTTCTCGGCCATTTGCCGCGTGGCGCCTTCCTGGCGGCTCCAATTCGCGTAGGCGAACTTGGCAACAATCTGTCCGCGCTCTTTGAGCGCATCGAGCACGACGCCGACCGCGAACTCGCGCGACAGTGTGCTTTTGACGCCGATTTCGATGTTGTCGTAGTCGACAAACACGGCGATATTCTTCTCTAGCATTGAACTCTTTCTCCGAAGGCTCTGGCCTTCCGGACTACCCCAATCGCGGCTTGTTCTCCGGGGTGCGGGTCCTTATCGGGCGCGCGCCGCCGAGCGGACGAAGCCAGTGATCTCCTCGAGAGACGCTCCGGGTTGAAAGACTCCGGCGCATCGTTGTTTTTTCAATTCCGCGGCGTCCTCATCGGGAACAATGCCCCCGACCACGACCGCGACATCGTCCATTCCCCGTTCGCGTAGCAATTGCAGAACTCTCGGCACAATTGCCATGTGCGCTCCAGACAAAATCGAGAGCCCGATTACCTGGACATCTTCCTGCATGGCCGCGCTCACGATCATCTCCGGAGACTGCCGCAGGCCGGTATAAATGACTTCCATACCGGCATCGCGAAGCGCTCGGGCGATGACCTTGGCACCGCGGTCATGCCCATCCAGACCCGGTTTGGCCACCAGGACTCGAATGTTACTCATGAACGGGAAGTGACCCGCAACCATTATAGATGGGCCGGGGCGGGTGTGTGGAAGGGGTGTACGGAGGGGCGTTGCGCCAGGGCGCGTGGCGTGTGACACGAGCATCGTGCACGCACGCGAAGGTGTGCATGCGGGCGAACGTGATGGGTCGCGTCATAACACGGCTTGCTCGACCCATACGCCGAATGGTTCGCGGAGGGCGTCGCACATTTCGCCGAGCGTCGTATAGGCGCGGACGCATTCGAGCAGCGCGGGCATGGTGTTTCGGTTCTCGTCAGCGGCGCGGCGAAGATTGCCGAGTGCGTGATCGACGGCAGATTGCTTGCGGGAGGTGCGGAGCGCGCGGAGCTTGTTGATCTGCGCCTCTTCGGCGGTGCGGTCGATTTGGAGCAGATCGATCGGTGGATCGTCTGACTGTGTGAATGAGTTGACGCCGACGACGAGGCGTTCGCCGTGCTCGACTTCCTGCTGATAGCGAAAGCTGGCGTCGGCGATTTCGCCTTGCGGGAAGCCACGTTCGATGGCGGGAATCATGCCGCCCATGGCATCGATGCGTTCGATGTAGGCGAGCGCCTGCGCTTCCAGTTGATCGGTGAGCGATTCAAGGAAGTAGCTGCCACCGAGAGGATCGGCGACGATGGGCGCGCCGGTTTCGTGAGCAATGATTTGCTGCGTGCGCAGGGCGAGTGTGACGGCCTGCTCGCTGGGCAACGCGTAGGCTTCGTCGAGCGAATTCGTGTGCAGCGACTGGCAGCCGCCGAGCACGGCGGCAAGAGCTTGTGTGGCGGTGCGTACGACGTTGTTGTAGGGCTGCTGCCAGGTGAGCGAGCAGCCGGCGGTTTGGGCATGAAAGCGGAGGCGGGTGCTACGTTCGTCGCGGGCTCCATAGCGGTCACGCATGACACGGGCCCAGATGCGGCGGGCGGCACGGAACTTGGCGATCTCTTCGAAGAAGTCGCTGTGAGAGTTGAAGAAGAAGCTGAGGCGGGGGGCGAACTCATCGATGAGGAGGCCGCGTTCGAGGGCCCAGTCGACGTATTCGAAGCCATCGCGGAGGGTGAAGGCGAGTTCCTGCGCGGCGGTGGAGCCGGCCTCGCGGATGTGATAGCCGCTGATGGAAACGGGGTTGTAGCGCGGCACTTCGCGCGTGGCGAACTCGATGGTGTCAGTCACGATGCGCATCGACGGGCGCGGCGGATAGATGAACTCCTTCTGCGCGATGTACTCCTTGAGAATGTCGTTTTGCAGGGTACCGTTGAGGTCGCGCCAGGCAACGCCCTGCTTTTCGGCGACGGCGAGATACATGGCCCAGATCATGGCGGCGGGCGAGTTGATGGTCATCGAGACGCTGACGCCGCCGAGCGGAATGCCGTTGAAGAGGGTCTCCATATCGGCGAGCGAACAGATGCTCACGCCGCATTTGCCGACTTCCCCGAGAGAGTTTTCGTGGTCGGCGTCGTAGCCCATGAGCGTGGGGAGATCGAAGGCGACGCTGAGCCCGGTTTGCCCCTGATCGAGCAGGTAGCGATAGCGGCGGTTGGTCTCTTCAGGGGTGGCGAAACCGGAGAACTGGCGCATGGTCCAGAGCTTGCCCCGGTACATGGTGTCGTGAATTCCGCGCGTATAGGGGAACTTGCCGGGCGGGGGCTCGGGGGCGCGCACGTCCTCAGGGCCGTAGTGATTCTCGAGTGGAATGCCGCTCAAGGTGCGATGGAGCATGGCGGTTTCATTGTAACGCCCGGCCCTCGCCCGGCCTGCGATGCACCAGAATAGGAGCGTGAGCAACGAAGGAACATTCAACGAGCCGCGGCTGGCGCTGAACCGTATTTACACGAAGCGTGGTGATGGCGGGCAGACGAATTTGGTAGGTGGGCAGGGCGTGGCGAAGGACGCGCTGCGGATTGAGACTTATGGGACGGTGGATGAGCTGAATTCCATCCTGGGGCTGGCGTGCGTTTCAGCGGCGGAGCGGGCGGAGACGGGCCGGTTGGCCGTGATCCTGAAGCGAGTGCAGCATGAGCTGTTCAACCTGGGCTCGATTCTGGCGACGCTGCCGGAGGACGTTCATCCCAAGCAGCCGCGCGTGACCGATGCCGATGTCGCGCAACTGGAGTGCGAGATCGATGAGATGAACGAGGTGTTGCCGGCGCTGCGGTCGTTCGTGTTGCCGGGGGGATTCCGGTTGAACGCGGAGTTGCATGTGGCGCGGACGGTGTGCCGGCGGGCGGAGCGCATCGCGGTGTCTCTGGCGCGGCAGGAAGAAGTCCCGGGCGAGGCGATTCGCTATTTGAACAGGCTGAGCGATGCGCTGTTTGTACACAGCCGCTGGGCTGCGCACGTGTTGGGCGAGGCCGAGGTGTTGTGGCAGCCGAACGCTGCGGCGTCCGGCTCGCCGAAATAGGTGCACCCGATGAGAGGCGTTATTTCGCCGGTTTCTTGTGGCGGACGACGCGCACCTTTTTCACCGGCGCGACCTGATCGAGATGGAAGCAGGAATCGATGATGTCCTGCAACTCTTGGTGGTGGCGCTTATAAGAACCGGTGGCGGGGCTGGCGGCTTCGGGACGGCCGATGTAGCGCAGCTTGCGGCGTGAGGGCTCCAGCAGCGGCTGGGTGGGCGTGCGGATGAAGCGCCAGGCTCCCATGTTGCGCGGCTCGTCCTGCACCCACACGACGTCGGTGGTGAGCGAATAGCGCGCGAACTGGTCTTGCAGCTCCTGTTTGGGGAACGGGTAATACTGCTCGAGCCGGAGAATCGCGACATGCGTGGCATCGAGCTCTTCGCGCGCGGCAATGAGGTCGTAGTAGATACGGCCGGAGCACATGAGCACGCGAGAGACTTTGTCGGGCGTGATGCGCGGGTCGGTTTCGCCCATCAGCGGGCGGAAGCCGCCGGTCGAGAGATCGTCGAGCGTGTTGACGACTTTCGGATGGCGCAACAGGCTCTTCGGCGTGAAGATGATGAGCGGCTTGCGCAGGCCGCGGCGATCGATGCCCCCGTACATCTGGCGGCGCAGCACGTGGAAGTACTGCGCCGGCGTGGTGCAGTTCACCACGGACATATTGTTTTCGGCGCAGAGGCCGAGGAAGCGTTCAATCCGGGCGCTGGAATGTTCGGGACCCTGGCCTTCGTAGCCGTGCGGGAGCAGAAGCACGAGGCCGGTGGGCTGACCCCATTTGGCTTCGGCGCAGGAGATGAACTGATCGATCATGACCTGTGCACCGTTCACGAAGTCGCCGAACTGGGCTTCCCACAGAACAAGGGTGAGCGGGTCGCCGACGGAGTAGCCGAACTCGAAGCCCATGACGGCGAACTCGCTGAGCGAGGAGTCCCATACTTCAAAGCGCGCCTGGTTCTTGTCCAGGTGCTGCATGGGAATGTGGCAGGCGCCGTCTTCGTAGTCGTAGAGCTCGAGGTGGCGTTGCGAGAAGGTGCCGCGCGAAGAGTCCTGGCCGGAGAGGCGGACGGGCGTGCCTTCCAGCACAAGCGTGCCGTAGGCGAGCGCTTCGGCAAGGGCCCAATCGACGGGGCCTCCTTTGAGCGTCTCTCTACGCTTCTCGAGGAAACCTTTCAGTTTGGGGTGAAGGTGGAATTCGGCGGGCATGATGGTGATGCCGTCGATGACCTTTTCGAGCAGCAGGCGGTCGGCGGCCGTACGGGGGCAAACCGTGGGGATGTGGTCGGTATCGACGACCCCCAACTCCTGGACTTCGAAGCGGACGGCGTTCTGCTTGGCCTCTTCGAATCCTTCTTCGAGGCGCGCGCCGATGCGCTTGCGGAGCTTATCGACCTGGTCGGAGCTGACGATTTTTTCGCGCTGCAGGCGTTCGCTATAGATAGTTCCAACGAAAGGCTGGTCCTTTATCTTGCGGTAGAGCAGGGGCTGCGTGTAGCTGGGATCGTCGGTCTCGTTGTGGCCATGGCGGCGGTAGCAGATCATGTCGACGACGACGTCTTTGGAGAACTGCTGGCGGAAGTCGAAGGCGATCTGCAGGGCACGGATGGCGGCTTCGGGATCGTCGCCGTTGACGTGGAAGATGGGCGCCTGGACGGTGCGGGCGACGTCGGTGCAATAGGGCGACGAGCGCGATTCGTCGGGCCGTGTGGTGAAGCCGATCTGATTATTGATGATGATGTGGATGGTGCCGCCGGTGGCGTAGCCGGCGAGCTGGGAGAGATTGAGCGTTTCGGTAACGACGCCCTGGCCGGCGAATGCGGCGTCGCCGTGGATGAGCACGGGAATGACGCGCTGGCGGGCGGTGTCGCCGAGGCGGTCCTGTTTGGGCCGCACGATGCCTTCGACGACGGGATCGACGGCTTCCAGGTGCGACGGGTTGGGCGCGACGCTGACGATGACTTCCTTACCGGCGCTTGCGCGGTGGATGCCCGTTGCGCCGAGGTGGTACTTGACGTCGCCGGAGCCCTGTGTGGAATTGGGATCGGGGTTGCCTTCGAATTCGGAGAAGATCTGGCTGAGCGGTTTACCGACGGTGTTGGCGAGGACGTTCAGGCGGCCGCGGTGGGCCATTCCGATGACAACCTCGTGGACGTTGGTTTCGCCCGCGCGCTCGAGCAGCTCGTCGAGGATGGCGATGGCCGTTTCGGCGCCTTCAAGCGAGAAGCGCTTCTGGCCGACGAAGCGGGTTTGGAGGAAGCTTTCAAAGAGCTCGCCGAACAGGATGCGCTCGAGAATGCGGACGCGGTGTTCAGGCCCAAGCGGCCAGGAGTTGGCGAGCGGCTCCATGCGATGTTGAAGCCAGCGCTTTTGCTCCGGCGCCTGGATGTTCATGTACTCGCAACCGATTTTGCCGCAGTAGGTCTGGCGGAGGGTTTCGAGGATTTCGCGCAGGGTGGCGAGAGGCTTGGGAGCGGCTTCACCGGTGAGGGAGCCGAGGGATCCGGTGAGGAACTCACGGTCGAGATCCCAAATGGTGAGGCCGTAGGTGGTGGGGTCGAGTTCGGGGTGATAGCCGGGTTCTTTGCCGAGCGGATCGAGATCGGCGATGAGGTGACCGCGGACGCGGTAAGCGTTGATTAGCTGCATGACCGCAGCTTCCTTGGCGATTTCGCGGTGACGCGAACCCATGCCCGACGCGCCGGGGAGGGCGAGCGTGCGATCCCCTTCCCATTCGAGGGGATGGTGCGGCATGCGAAGACTGGCGAAGATGAGGTCGTAGAACTCGTCGCCCCCGTTCAACAGGTCCTGCACCTTGGCGAGAAACATCCCGGATTCGGCGCCTTGGATGACGCGGTGGTCATAGGTGCAGCTGATCGTCATGGTGGCGCTGAGGCCGATGGTGGCGCGCATTTCCGAGCTGACGCCCTGATATTCGGCCGGGTAGCCAATGGCGCCGGCGGCGATGATGCAGCCTTGGCCGGGCATGAGACGCGGCACGGAGCCGGAGGTGCCCACAGTGCCGGGGTTGGTGAGCGAAATGGTGGTGCCCTGGAAATCGTCGACGGTGAGTTTGTTCTTGCGGGCGCGGGCGACGATATCCTCGAACGCCTCGAGGTATTGCGAGAACGACATCTCACCGGCGTTTTTGATGCTGGGCACGACCAGGGAGCGGCTGCCGCCCTGGCCGGCGACGTCGACCGCGATGCCGAGGTTCACCTTCTGGTTGACGACACGGAACGTCTCGCGGTCTCTGTCGAGGAATGCGTCGTTCAACTGCGGAAACGTTTTGAGGGTTTTGAGGATCGCGTAACCGATGATCTGCGAGAAGCTGATCTTCGATTTTCCCGTGAGGCCGCGATGCTGATTGATGATGCGGCGGTTTTCCTCCATCACCTTGACGGGGATGACGCGCTGCGACGTGGCGATGGGAACGCCGAGGCTCAGCTCCATGTTGGCGGCGATGCGGGCAGCGGCTCCGCGCAACGGCACAAGCTGCTGCGAGGGGCCGACCTGAGGAGAGGCCTTCTCAACGTCCTTGGACGGAGCGGTAGAGGGAGCGGGCGCGACCGCCGGAGGAGGAGGCGCGGTGACGGCCACCGGAGCGGCCGGTTCGGAAGCGGTTGCGGCACCGTTGCGCGGACCACCGTTTCCATCGAATATTTCTTTCCAGCTATCGTCCACCATGCGGTGGTCGTGCTGGTATTGCTGGCGGAGTTCGTCTTCAAACCAACTATTTAAGTCGGGTACCGTGGAAGTCTTTTGCGACATGGGGGTTCTGTAAATGTGGGAGCGGCTAGGCCTAGGTGCTCCATTTTCATCATATCGTGTGGAAGGCGGAACCTGTTTAGGCCGCAGCCGGACCTAATTCCGCCCGCGGGCAACCCTGGACACGATAATTTCGTCTTATTTACCATGCGACCCTGGCGGCTAGCGGCGATCTTCCTGATGGCGGTGTCCGTTTGGGCACAGCCGGGAGGCCCTGGCGCGCGTCCGGGCCAGCGTGGGCGCGGGGCTATGGGGCAATCGCGGACGCAGGCGGATGCCCTGCAGGGAACGGCGTCGGTGGAGGGCACCGTGACGCACCGGCGAACGGGCGAGCCTGTGGCGCGGGCGATGGTGTATCTGCAGAAGTCCGACGGATCGCAGGGGTTGAGCCTGGCGGCGGGCGCGGACGGGAAGTTTGTTTTCGAAAACGTGGCGGGCGGGAACTACCGGGTGTCGGCGGATCGGCGCGGTTTTCTGCGCGGCGAGTATGGGGCACGGAAATATGGGCAGCGGGGCGGGCTGATCGCTCTCACCGACGGGCAGGAAATGAAAGGCGCCGACGTGAAGCTGGACCCACAGTCGGTGATTGCGGGGCGCATTCTGGACGAGAATGGCGAGCCGATGGAGCATGTTCAGGTGATGGCGCTGCCCCGTGTGCTGGGAGGGAACTTAGGGCAAATAGGGCGGAGCGGCAACGCACAGACGGACGACCGGGGCGAGTTTCGGATTGCGGCTCTCGCACCGGGCAAATACTACGTGCAGGCGATGGCGTCGCGCCGCGGGACGATGATGCAGGGCCGGAATATGCGGCGGGTGGACGAGGGAGAAACGGAGACCTACGCCCTCACCTACTTCCCGGGAACGACGGAGGCGAGTGCGGCGCAGCCGCTGGAGTTGGGGGTGGGCCAGGAGTTTCTCGGGCTGTCGTTACAGGTGCAGAAGGCGCGTGTGTACAAAGTGAGTGGGCGGGTGCAGGGAGTGGAGGCAGGCAATCTCCGCGTTATGGCGAGCCCGAAGGGCCGGTTTGGGTTCGGCGGAGGGAACATGAGCGTGGGCGTGCGAGCGGATGGCGGGTTTGAATTGACGGGTCTGGCGCCCGGGTCGTATACCATCATGGCGGCGCGTGGAGGGCCGGGTGGCGGCGGCGCGGCAAAAGCGGTGGTGGAGGTGGGCAACGCCGATGTGGAGGGTGTGAACCTCGTGTTCGGCGCGACGATGACGGTGCAGGGAACGATCAAAATCGAGGGCACGACGAGCGTCAGCAAGAGCAATTTGAATGTGCGGCTGGTGGAATCGGAAGGAGCGATGTCGCCCATGGGGCGGGCGAAGGAGGACGGCACGTTCACGATTGAGAACGTGATGCCGGACCAATACCGGTTCACGACGGTGTTCCTGCCGCAAGGGTTGTACTTGAAGTCGGTGCGGATGTCGGGCCAGGACGTGACAGGGAAGGTGATCGACCTGACTTCCGGCGCAACGGGACGGTTCGAGGTGTTGTTGGGGAGCAAGCCGGCGGCGGTTTCGGGCATGGTGGGCAAGGCGACGCCGGAGTCCCTTCCGGGCACGGTGATTCTGGTGGCGGAGGGAGGATTCCCGTTGCAGATGGGACTGGGGCCAATGCCGGGGAACCAGTGGGAAGCCTCAGTAGACCAGTACGGCGCGTTCAGCATTGCGAATGTGCCGCCGGGCGACTACCGCGTGTATGCGTTTGAGGAGTTCAACCGCAGCGAAGGCTACGATCCTGAATTCCTCAAGAAATTCGAATCGTCGAGCGAGAAAGTGAAGCTGGGCGAGGGCGACGTGAAGACGATCGCGCTCAAGCAGATTGCGAGCGACGCGGGACAACCGTAGATGCCCCGCTCCGTCGCGGGCCTCCGCTCGATTGCGGCCGCGGTGCTGCCAGGGCGGGTCTAGTTCTCGGCGAGGGCGCTGATGAGTGCGCCGCGCGCGGTGGCGGTCATGGGATCGGTGGCCATGCGGATTTCGCTGATCGCCAGCGGGAACTCGGTGGCCGAAATGGCGCGCTCGAAGCGTTCGCGGAATCCTTTGGGGGTGGCGGTGCCTCCGCTTAGAACGATTGGCACGGGGCGGGTCAACTTC
Source organism: Acidobacteriota bacterium (assembly GCA_040007195.1). Lineage (GTDB taxonomy): Bacteria > Acidobacteriota > Terriglobia > Bryobacterales > Bryobacteraceae > JAFLBB01. The sequence goes on from JBDTVQ010000027.1 coordinate 29,459, forward strand.
GGCATACGGCGTGAATTGGAAAACGCTTCCTTCATGCCGGCGATGAGCGCGTTGATCATGTCGTCGTAGTAGACGTTGATGGCCTGCAGCAGTTTGTCGGAGAAGTTGCCGTTGAAGTGGAAAGCTTCTTCTTTGGCCATGCGCACGCGGGTAGCAAGGTCGCCGGTGACCGCGGCCGTGCTGGAGTCGATGAAGTCGCCCGCCTTGGGGATGCTGAAGCTGATGGCGGGCATGGACAAGTAGGCCAGCGAGACGTTGCACAAACCGCCGCCGCAGGAGACGCCGATACCGGTGTAGTTTGTGTCTTCGAGTTCGGAGTACACGACGGCAAGGCCTTCGGTGATGCTACGGGTTTCAAAGCCCATGTCTTCGAGCAGGTTTTTGACGGTCGCGTCGTGATAGGTGAGGCCTTCTTCGGTGACGAGGCCGCCGCTGAGAGGCACGGCCGGAACGCTGTAGTAGACGCGCGGGCGGACCTCGTTCTTGGGCAGTTCGCCGACGAGCGTGGAGACGATTTTACGAACGACGGAGAGGCCTTCGCGCTCACCCGAGTTGAGGACGCCGAGCGTCATCGGGCGGCGGGCTTCGACGTTGAGGAGGTCGGCGAAGCGGGGTGCTTCATTGCCATGCACCAACAGTTCTGCGCCGCGGCGTTCAAAGGGAATCTCTTCGCGCTTGAGGGCCTTTTCGGTCATGGGCGCGTACGGGACGTTGACGAAGGCGTTGAGCTGGCTGCCGGTTTCGGTTTCCTCACCATTGCGCCGGGCGACGACTATGCGGCTTGTGCCTACGTCCAACCCAAGCATCACGGGAACGTTGTTATCTTTTTTCATATCTGTTTCTCCTTGCTCTCGCCCGAGGCCGGTAGTTCGGCCAGCTGTTTGCGGTACTTCTCTTTGAGCTGAGCCCGATAGGGCCCGACGCTCACTCCTTCCGCGCTCGCCGCCTGGCGGACGCGTTCCTCGGTCAGCAGCAGTCCCTTCCAGAGACGGCCGCCGGTAGCGGTAACAAAATCCTGGTCGTAGCCGAAGCCGAAGATCTCCATGGCCGCGATCGGTAGTTCGTAGTTGTCTGGCAGCCCCAAAGCCCGAAAGGGAAAATTGGAGGCCCAGTCGGTGTGATTCCCAATGCGATGGTTCGACGGATTGACCGAAACCTGGGCATGGGTGACGCAATTCACGGTGGAAATTCGATAGCGGACGCGCAGCATTTCGGTGAGGTCGCGCGCGGCGCGGATTTGCGCCGGGGTGACAGCCTGCGCGGGCGTGTCTCCAGTTTGCGTGGCCGATTCAAAGGCCACGCCGAGGAACTCGTGGTTCATGTTCGTATAGACCGAACTCGCGTCGGCCCAGACACTGCGGCCGGCGTGGCCGGCGGCGTCGGATTCCTTGACGATGCGATGGACCCGGCCGAAGCGATCAATCAAATAGTGATAGCTGCGTTCCTTGCGCAGATAGGCGATGAGCCATTGGCCGACGCGCTTGAGGCGGTCCGTCTGGGCGGATTCAAACGGGGCGATATGGCTTTCCGTGGTGTGGTAGACGATGCCGACGGGGTCGTGGCGCAGGTCGCCGGAGTTGAGACTGGGGCGCATCATCTGCCTCCACACGCGCGGCTGGTAGGAGACGGCGCCTGCCGTTTCGATGCGAAGCCCGTTGGAATAGATCTCATATTGGCCGTCACGGGAGTCCACCAGCCACACATCGGGCTGGGCCTCCTGCGTATTGGCAGCGATGACCCTGGCGGGCGGGGCCGGCGAGGCGACCTCGCGCATAAAGTGGCCGGGATGACCGGGAATCAGCAATGCCGCTCCCGCGGCCATCCCAGCGAAAGTGATCATCACCTTCGGAACTCGATTGGGAAAGGGGGGCGGTGAAGTGGCTTGGCGCAGGTAACGCAGCCGGTCGACCGGGTCGGAATAGCGGTTCGCACGCCATGTGATCCATGGCTCGCGGAGACGCAACACCAACCTGCGGGCTCGCTTCATGACTCCCTTCCTGGTGCACGAAAGCGATTGTCACACCGCCGGTGCATGTTTGCGTCCTCATGAGTCCCTATGCGGGGAAGAATGCGATCTTCCCGATGCGAATGAGATCGGACGGATAGGAGGAAAGCTTTAGACTGCATTAGGGTTGGCGATCCACGCCTACTGCAGGCCACCCTAGCCTACGTCACGATCCGGACAAACTATAGTGCCGCAGATAACCAATATACTGCGGGTTGTTTTCAAGATGTTTGGGATTTCTGGTGGGCCGGGGGCGGGTGGGTTCTATTGTTCGGTACCTGCCAGTACTTTCGAGTCGGTTTGAAATCGGCGATAGTCACTGAAGTGCACGTCCATCTCCATGCGGTAGGTTTTCAGGCCGACCAATTTCGCCGACCCCTTTAGCCAGCCGTGGCGAGGCAGCCATACCTGGTCGTTTACGCGGGCCAGTTCGAAGGTGAAGTGGAAGCCGGGCTGGATGCGCAGTAGAAACAGGCCGAAACTGATGGTGTCGTTGACGATGGCGTCGGCCTTCACCATGCGGCTATCGTCGCGGTCGATCCATACTTTGCCACGCATCTTGGTGAGGACCTTGGCTTCCTGAGACTTCGGCTTGTAACCGGGCTTGGGAAGCCCGCTGAGCACCCAGGTGGGACGGCCGGCGACGGTTTCCTGGCCTTCAATGCGCCAGTCGATGGCGTCGGCCACTTCGGCGAGAGCTTTTCGTTCGTCGGCAAGTTCCTTTTCCGCCTCGCGGCGGCGCTTCTCCTGGTCGCGGCTTCGCTTGGCAATCTCGTCGTCCATCTTGCGTTGCTCTTTGGCGGCTTCTTTCTCGTCGAGCG
>JBDTVQ010000028.1:0-32100 GCA_040007195.1 Acidobacteriota bacterium
CGTGGCGCGGAACCACCATTGAAAGATAGTAGGCGATCGATTCCATCGTGCTGAGCGGTTGACGCAACTCATGCGAGAGTTGGCGTACAACTTCGGTCACCTCAAACTCGGGACGGGAGTCTTGCAGGACGGGAGCGGGAATGGTTGGAACGTGAACTTCTGTCATGACAGCAGGAACAGTCCGCCATTATATCGTCCTCGCCTAAACCGACAGTTTCTACCGAATTGCGAACGTCGCCAGATGTTGGCCGCGGGGCAGCTCGACCAACCATGTTCCATCGCCGAGCGCAAGGGGCATGATTTCCGCGGGCGCTCCGTCGAGCTCGATGCGAGCTGGCTTGCGGTCGAGCAGTGTCCATGCGCGGGCCTGCGAGTCGTATCCGATCTCGCTCGATGAATCGCTCGCCGAAGCGCTGGTAAGCTCGGCGCCCAGATCGAGTATAGAAATGGGCGCCCGCGACTGCGCTTGCGTAATGGTGTGCGCGCCGCCGGGAATCCGAACGGTTCCCTGCCCGCCAACAGGCCACAGCTTGCCATCGACGGCCGCGGCACCTGTCCACCGCACGGCGTGCGCGCCGCGCGCTTCCACAGCCAGCTTCGTGCCTGCCTGCATCAGGTTGTCTACGCGCGCTCCCGAGGCGGCAAGCAGCGGAAGGTCTTGTGAGAGCAGCGAGCTTTCGAAATACAACGCCACGCGCGGGAACCCGCCCGAGGCCATGTGCACGAGTTGAAACAATTCCGCACCGGTTTGTTTTTTCGTCGGATACACGTCCTGATAACGCTCGACGATGTTGATATCGATCGCCAGTTTGTCCGGCTTCTCCGTGATGGGTTTATATTTGGCGGCGATCTCCGGATATCGTTCGGGACCGAGGTTCCACACGGTCGCCGGATCTTCGATGAGGAACGTCGCCGCGCGGGCTTCCAACGTGGGCAGCAGACGTTCGGCATCCGCGCCGATGAGGTCGCGCATACGAGTGTCGAAGCGGTCGTCGACATGCGTGAGCACGAGGTCGAGATGGGGACGTTGGGCGCGAATTCGCTCCAGTTCGTCGAGCCATTCGATCTGCATGCGATGCGCAAGCGCAGCGCGGAAGTCGAGCAGCTTACGCATGCCTTCGCCGTTGCGCGAGTGATGGCGGGGTGAGCCTTCGCGAAAGAGTTCGAGCGGATCGAAACCGTTCTTCGCGGTGAACTCGGCACGAACGTTGTCGTTCATCGGCGTGAAGCGCGCGGCATTCCCGTAGCCTTCGAGCGATTCAAAATAGAGCTCGGCAAGATTGATGCCGTCCCAGTCGAAGCGTGCCGCCAGTCCGCGCAGCCCTTCGGCGATGGCGCGCTTGGCGTCGGGGTTCTGCAAGTTCATCAGGCGGCGCCAGTCGAGATGCGCGTCCTGTTCGAGCGCGGTCTTCTCGCGCCACTCCGGATGGTCGTCCCAAAACTTCTGGCTCACATGGGGAAACTCAACCCACGCGTAAACGTGAATGGAGCGCTTGTGGCAAGCCTCGATCAGGCGCTTCATGTAGGCATCGCGCTCCGGATCGGATTCCCAGAAGTGCCACGCCGCCACGTGCAACGCACCAATGCCCGATTCGCGCCAACGCCTGGCGAAGTAGTCGAGATCGACGCGGCTGCGGTAGCTCGCATCGAAGAAGGCCCACAAGGAGCGCGATTCCACAATCGGCTGCACGCCCAGCTCACGCATCGCCTGCGGGAGATAGGGGAACCGTTCGTAGCCACGCTTACCGGGACTCACAGCGGTCCACAACACCGCGCCCGCGCCCTGCCGCCATCCGGCGACCAGCGGCGCGCCGGTCCAACGTTCTTTCGCAAAGATGCGCGCCTGCGGGGGCAGTTCGAACACGGGCACCTCGATCGCCTGCTCCCAGATGATGTCCAGTTCCGGCGCAATCGCATCGGCGACGCTCCGCGCGGGAAGCCGCTTCGCCGTGGGCGTGATGCCGAATGCCGCTGCCACATTCGATGCGCCTTCCAGGACTACGAATGCGCCATGCTCCACCCGCCGCGGCCACTGATCGGGTGCGCCATCGCCGCTGGTGATTACGAGAATGTCGCCCTCGCCCGCGGCTGGAGGCAGGCCCATCGAGGTGAGAATTCGCGGCCATGAGTCCGGATCGCCCGCAGCGATGGAGAAGTTCACCCGCGGCCGCGCCGGCGCGGGCGCGTCGGATGAGGCCGCGGCGTTGAGCGCCTGAACGACAAGAAGCGCGCTAACGAGTAATCGCATACCAGAATCCAATCCTTATGTCGGTGTAGTTGGGGCGGCGTGGATTGTCCGCATTAATCGTGTGCGCGCCGCGCAGTGCGTCGATGGTGAAGACGACCGACGGCGGCAGCGAGTCCCAGCGGAAGCGAATGCCGGGACCGGTCTCCACATAGTTGGCCCAATACTGCCGCTTCGGATCGGCAGTGACGTTCGCGCTCCAGGTCAATTGCAAATTCATCGCGCCTGCTCGTGCGGTGTAGCCGAACCGGTTCTGCGCATACACAAGGAAGCTGCGATTGAACCGGTGCACATACACGCCGTCGCTGTGATGTTCTACGAAATAGCCCGGCTGCTTCGAGCCCATGAGATGCCCCCAGCCGCGGCCATACGAGAGGCCGCCGCGATAGTCGGCGTGCCCTCGCGAGGAACCATCGGCCCGGCTCAGATAGGAGATCGCATAGCCGGCTTCGGCCCAACCCATCAAGCCGTGATACGTGTTGGTGGCCACACCTGCGCCGGGAATAATCGCCGTCTCCGAGAGGTATTGCGGGTAAGGCGTCGAGCCGACCGTCACAGCACCGCGCGAATCGCCCACGATGCGCGCTGCGACGTACGGGCGGAATGGCAGGCCTTTGAACCGGAACTCGGCTTTCGCCTGGCCATACGTGAATGCCGATTGCCACCGCGAGCTATAGAATGGCAGCGCCCAAAAGCTGGTGCGTACGCGCGCTTGATCGCCGTGCAGCGAGCGCCACGCGCGTCCAGCCTCGTCGGAGATTTTCGTATCGGGACTGCGGCGCGCCAGGGCGAACCAGCGCGAAGCATCGGCGTCCTGCTTCAACATATTGTTGGTCCAGCCGAGCTTGAGCATCACGTCGAAGTCGAGCGGATCCTCTTCTTGCGCCGATTGCAGGTAACGCAGAGCGTCCTTCATGTAGCCCGCGTCGTACGACTTCATGCCCATCTGCTTCGCCGTCTCGGCGGCAGCCGGCTTGGGCGCCGCACCGCGTTCCTGTAGCGCGGGCTGCGTGGCAGGAGCGAGCTTCTGCAACTCCCGCTCTCCCTCTTCCTTGCGGCCCATCGCGAGCAACAGGTAGGCCAGTTCACGGCGCAACTCAAGATTCGACGAGTCCAGCTTGAGCGCCGCCTCGAACTCATACACGTAGGGATAGCGCTCCGGCAGCAACCTCCGTGCCATTTCAGCCGTGCGCGGCTCCGCGCCGCGCGATGCCGCAAGCAGAGCGCTCAGCGCCTCTTCCTGGCGATCCATCAGCTTCAGCGCGCGGCCCATCTTCAGCAGCAATTCGCGTTCGCCGGGACGTTGCCGCCACGCCGCTTCATAGTGGGTCGCGGCAAGGGGCAGATCGTTGCGTTGCTCGGCCAACCCTGCCAATTCCACATGCGCGCTGAAGTTTGCCGGTTCTCGCTCCAGCGCCTGCTTCCAGCGGTCGATGCCCTCGGCAAGCGGCCGGTCGATGTTCTGAAACGCCGCTTCAGCGGTTGCATCGCCGGACTTGCGGATGCGATCGAACACGAGCCGCGCCTCACGCTGCTGTCCCGTTTCGAAAGCAAGGAACGCAAACTCCTTGGCCACATGCATGTCCGCCGGATCGATGCGCATTGCGGCGGCAAACTGATCGCGCGCGCTCTCGTTTTCGCCGACCTTTAGAAGCGTGTAGGCAAGGTCCTTGCGGATATCGACCCGTTGCGGGGAAAGCGTTGCTGCCTTCTCAAACGCCGTGATCGCCTGCGTGTACTCCCTCTGCTTCAGAAGCGCGTAGCCGCGATCAAGCAACTCGTAGATGGGATCCGTTGCCGCGCGCAGAGCGGGCCCAAGCAAACAGAGAGCGAAAACGACAACCACCTTGCCCATGTTGATCCACAGGAGTAGTGCCGCGAGAGGAGCAGTTGTCGCAGAGAAAGGTAGCTAGGACGAAATCGGATCGGCCGCTCCGGCTTCCTCGAAGCCTTTCGCGCGGAGCAGACACGAATCGCAATGCCCGCACGGCTCTCCCGCCGGGCCCGGATCATAGCAACTGCTGGTGAGCGCATAGTCGACTCCCAGATCAAGCCCACACTGGATGATCTGTGCCTTTGTCATCTCAATCAACGGCGCATGAATGCGGAGACGATGAGTGGATTCGACGCCAGACTTCGTGGCGAGGTTGGCCATCTTCTCGAATGCGTTGATGTACTCGGGCCGGCAATCGGGATACCCGCTGTAGTCGAGCGCGTTCACACCGATGAAGACATCGAAGGCGCCAAGCACTTCGGCATAGGCAAGGGCGAACGACAAAAAGATCGTGTTGCGCGCGGGCACATAGGTGATCGGGATGCCGCCCGCGATCTCATCCACCGCATCGTGCTTTGGAACATCGATTTCGCTCGTCAGCGCCGAACCGCCGAACACACGAAGGTCGATATTCGCGGTGCGCTGCTCCACCGCGCCGAGGGCCTTGGCCACGCGCTCGGCCGCCTGCAATTCATAGACGTGCCGCTGGCCGTAGCGAAACGACAGGGCGTAGCAGGCAAATCCCCGATCGCGCGCAATGGCAAGCACCGTGGCCGAATCGAGCCCACCGCTCAAGAGGACAACTGCTTTTTTTTCGAAGCTCACTTCCTCTTAGTACAACACGCGCGGGTGGGTGGGCCCGGAGCACGCCCGGCCCTGGTGGGCGTAAGATGAAACTCGACTATGAACCGGAGAAATTTTCTGCACACGGGCGCGGCGTTGAGCGCTGCGCAAGCCTTCGCGGCGGGCGAGAACAAGCGCGTAGGGCTGATCGGCACTGGCTGGTACGGCAAGGCCGACCTGCTTCGGTTGATTCAGGTGGCGCCCGTGGAGGTGGTTTCGCTGTGCGACGTGGACAAGACGATGGTGGCGGAAGCGGCCGACCTGGTTTCTACGCGGCAGAAGTCCAAGAAGAAACCACGCACCTTCCACGACTACCGCGAAATGCTCAAGCAGAAGGATCTCGACATCGTGCTCATCGCGCCGCCGGACCACTGGCACGCGCTGCAAATGATTGAAGCCTGCAAATCGGGCGTCGATATCTACGTGCAGAAGCCGATCGGCGTGGACATCGTCGAAGGTCAGGCGATGGTTGCCGCGGCGCGCAAATATAAACGTGTGGTGCAGGTGGGCACGCAGCGGCGCAGCACCCCGCACCTCATTGAAGCGCGCGACCGGGTGATCAAAGAGGGCAAGTTGGGCAAAATCGCCTACGTGGAAATCTGCTGCTACTACCACATGCGCGCCACACAGAATCCGCCCGATACGGCGCCTCCGGCCAACCTTGACTACGAATTCTGGACCGGTCCCGCGCCCATGCGGCCGTACAACGAACTGTGCCATCCGCGCCGCTGGCGCGCTTTCATGGAGTATGGCAACGGCATCGTCGGCGACATGTGCGTCCACATGCTCGACATGACACGCTGGATGCTCGACCTCGGCTGGCCGAAGAGCGTCGCGTCATCGGGCGGCATTCTCGTCGACAAGAAGAGCAAGGCCAACATCAGCGATACCCAGGAGGCAACGTTCGATTTCGGCGACCTGAAGGTTGTGTGGACGCATCGCTCCTGGGGCCATCCGCCGGATGCGAAGTATCCCTGGGCAGCGATCTTCTATGGCGACAAGGGCACGCTCAAGACCAGCGTGATGAGCTACGACTACATCCCCATGGCCCGCGGCGAGCAGCCCATCCATAAGGATGTGACTTACGAGTTCGAGGAGTATCCCGAAGACAAGACGGAGAAGGATCTGGAGCGGCACGTCGCGCCGGCCATTCGCGGCCACATGCGAGACCTGTTGACGAACATCGCCTCACGCGGCAAACCTGTGGCCGACATCGAACAGGGTCACATCTCGACCACCGCCTGCATTCTCGCCAATATGTCGATGAAGCTGGGCCGCTCGCTCACGTGGGATTCTGCAAAGCAGGAAGTAGTAGGCGATGCGGAGGCGAACCGGCAGTTGCGGCGTCCTTACCGAAAGCCGTGGATTCATCCGGAACCCACAAAGGTCTAGCTCTTTTTACGGGTCAACGTTGTCGGGAGCGCTCGCGATGGCCTTTTTGCGCGTGGCTTCGTCCAACTGCGCATAGGCGGGCATCGACATTCCCTTCACGCGAACAGGCACGGGTTTTTCCGTTTGAATCGCCTGGATGCGCGCGCGGGCATGCTCCACACGCTGGTGTTGCGCGGGCTCAGTGGCGAGGTTGCGCTCCTCTTTCGGATCGTTACGCAGGTCAAACAACTCACGCTGGCCATCGCCCGAAATCCCGCTTTCGATGTATTTATAGCCGCCTTCGAGCCACATGCGGTCGCGCAGTTGTGAGAAGACGGTGCCCTTCCACTTTGAATCGCCTCCGCGCGCGATCTTCAGAAAACTCTTCGCCTGCACACCATCGGGCACCGGTAGTCCGGCGGCATCAAGCAGCGTCGGCATCACATCGAAGTGCTCCACCGCCTGCGCCGCCACCTTGCCGCCATTCTCTTTGGCGCCCTTCACACCGCGCATGATGAGCGGAACGTGCGACGAGCCCTCATACATCACGCCCTTGAACCAGCGGCCATGATCGCCGAGCATGTTGCCGTGATCGGCCGTGAACAGCACGATCGTGTCGTCGGCCATTCCCAGCCGTTCGAGTTCGGCAAGGATGCGCGACACCTGTTGATCGACGTGTGCGATCGAGCCGTAGTAGATCGCCGACATCACACGCATCATCTCCGGATCGTCTACGAAAGCCCGCTGCTGGCGGCCTTTCTTCGATGCGCGAATCTCCTTGGCGTTCGGCGGCAGCGCGGGAATCGGCATGTCCGCGGGCTTGTACTTACCGAACCACGGCTGCGGCTCCACTGAGGGCGAATGCGGCTTCAGGTAACTGGTGAAGAGGAACCACGGCTGCTCTTTGTCCTTGCGCGCGCGCAGATACTCAAGCGAACGGTCGGTGATCCACTCGGTCTCGAAGTCCTCACGCCGATGTTGAAAGATGCCAACGTCCTTGCCCAAAGGGTCGTCAGGCCACGGACACGTGCCGGGCACCTTGGGCCATTTCGCGGGCGAGCCGTAGGTTTTCTTGAGGAACGCCATGTAGCCGATCTCGGGCGTCGGTCCCTCGTCGGTGAAGCTCCAGAACTGGTCGAAGCCGTAGTCAAATTGCTTGGGCGTGTAGTGAAGTTTTCCGGAGATGGCCGTGTGATAGCCGTGGTGGCGCAGGATGGTGGGCAGGAAAACTTCGCCGTTCTCGGCGGGGTAGCCGTTTGTCAAAACGCCGTTGACGTGGGCGTAGCGTCCGCTGAAGAAGCAGGCGCGCGACGGACAGCAGACGGGCGAAACCGTGTAGCAGTTGGAGAACCGCGTTCCCTGGCTTGCGAGCTTGTCTAGCGTGGGCGTCTCAACAACGCGATGCCCGGCGCAACTCATCGCGTCCCAACGCATCTCGTCGACCATGATGCACAGGATGTTGGGCCGCCGAGTTGCGCCTTGCAGCGCCGATGCACCGGCCGCGCCGGCGAGGAGTTCGCGTCGATTCAGAACACTCATCGTGAGCGATCATCTCACAGACGCGAGGCCTCGCGGGCGCGGCAGACGCGCTGTACGTTACGGCTGTGCGGGCTCGGCTTCGGGGATGATTTCGAAGCCGACATGAGCCAGGTAGGGCTTCGCGTCGCCGCCGGTGGTCAGGAATCCCTCGGCGACGTACTTGCCCGCGGGCAGGCGCTTGTTCTGGCCGTCCTGCAGCGGAACTTGAGCGGTCCAGTTCATTTCCCCCGGCCCAATCTTTTCGACGCCAATCACGGCAGCGAACAGTTTGTTAGCGCTCCAGGTAATGGCACTAGTTCCGGCTGCGTTGCGAATGACCAAATCAAATCGCTGGCTCGATGGGAAGGTCAGCTCCAGCGGCTGCGCGCTGGTATTGCGCAGGCTGAGCCGAACATTCATCACCGGGATGCCGTTCATGTCGTACACCGCGCGGTCGAGCGACATGCCGAAGGAAACCTCGGGCGCCGAGAGCACCGTCACGCCGCCGACACGCGCGTACACCAACTCCATTGCACGAGGCCCGGCGATCGTGATGCCTTCCCGCTTCACCAGTCCGACGTAGGGCACGAAATAGTCCTTGCCGATACCGGCGTCGGCGCAATTCGCGGCGGGATAGTCCACTTCGATTGCGCCTTCGAAGTCGCCCGCCGGAGTGCTGACTTTCGCGCTGCGTGACACAACATTGGCCGTGCTGTTACAGGGATCGACGACCGTACGATAACTTCCGCCGACCGGCGTGGAAAACGCGGCATACTGCGCCTCGCCACCCGTGCTGGCGTCATAGGCATAGAGCACACCCGCGTCGTCCGATCGCATATACATCGTCCCGGCATTCAAGCCTTCCACGATGTAATAACTCGTGCTTCCGAATGACTTCTTACCGGGAATGCTCACAACATTCGCCGGTGCATTAAAAAACCGCGTCGAAGTTTGGTAGATCCATTGGTTGCCGACTTGCAGAGGAAAGTAATCGGCGTCGGCCGCGGCAAGCGGCGCGACGCACATCCCCATAATCAAGATGCAGTTACTGATAAAAGTTTTTTGTCCAAGCATGTTTTTTCATTACCGCCATTGTTTGGGAACTCAGCGGTCCCAGCTCTGGGACGGAACAGTTGGACTCTACGTTTCGTAATGATCGCATGCCGGGAATTACTGTCGAAACAGCGGAATGAGAGATGACGAAACGCAAAGCGAGCTCCGCCAGCGTCCCCGGTTCGTGCGTCAGATCGCGGTGCAACGCGCTTACATGTTGCACAACTTGACTCTTGCGGGAACCGCTGAAATAAAAGTCGCGGAAATCGCCCGGCAAAAAGCTCGTCTCTTCGGTAATCTTACCCGTGAGCGCGCCTTCGTCTAGAGGCACACGCGCAATCACGCCCACGTTCAGATCAAGGCATTTCGGAAAAAGATTCAGCTCGGGAGATTGGTCAAAAATGTTGTAGATGACCTGCACGGTATCGATGAGACCCGTGTTGATCACTTCCAATGCCGAGTCAGGCTGATGATCGTTGATCGAAATTCCGGCATAACGAATTTTGCCCGCGCGCTTCAGGTCTTCGATAGCGCGCTTCCATTCGTCGCTCCACACCCATTGCGGGCTCCACACGTGGAACTGCTGTAAGTCGAGACACTCAATGCCGAGGTTGCGCAAGCTCTCTTCGGTGCAGGCGACGGTGTAGTCGTAGGGGAACACCTCGTCGATGGCCGTGCCCATGCGCGCGGGCCAGATGCGATTCTTCGGCGGCACCTTGGTGGCGATGTAGAGGCCGGAAGTGGATTCCCGTACGATCTTGCCGACAAGTTTCTCGCTATGGCCGTCGCCGTAGGCAAGCGCCGTGTCAATGAAATTCAGGCCCAGCTCAATGGCGCGGCGAAGAGCGTTCAAGGAGTCGGCGTCTTCGCCTCCCAGCCACTGTTTCTGTCCGATGCCCCAGGCCCCGTAACCGATCTCGCTGACCGGAATGCCGGTTCGTCCTAAAGTGCGATAGCGCATTCCCACATGGTATGGCCATTCACCGGAACCGCGCACATCGCAGCCCGCGCCCGCCGCCACCACGGGCTTGGCGCAGTGCGCTCAGGCCGCCTACTCCAGCTTGCGCAGCCAAATGTTGCGGAACTTCATCAACGTATGGGGCGCGTCTTTGAATCCGCTATGATCCTGCAGCCGGAGCGGTCCGGGGCCGCATATGCTGTCTTTCTTGCAGCCCGGCCCCTTCTTGTCGATCATGGTGTTCTCCTGGACGAGAACGCCGTTGAGCAGAATCGTGGCGCTGCCGGGTTTCGTGATGTTGCCCTGACCGTCGCACTTGGGCGCGTGGTAGACGATGTCGTAGGTCTGCCATTCCGTAGGCTTGCGCGCGGCATTCACGAAAGGCGGCTTGAATCCATAAACGGCGCCCACCGTGCCATCGGCGTAGGTGGGATTTTGAAAACCATCGAGAATCTGCACTTCATAGCAGCTTTGCAAATAGGCCCCGCTGTTTCCCTTCATCTGCCCTTTCTGATTCGGCATATTGGGGATGTTGAACTCGAGATGGAGTTGGGCATCGCTGAACAGCTCCTTTGAGACAATGTCGCCCGCGCCCGTTTCGCACACCAGTTCCCCCTTCATGGCTTTGCAGCCAATGGGACTGCCGTCCAGCTTGGTGAAGGCGTTGGTGTCTTTGCCGTCGAAGAGCACGATGGCATCCGAAGGAGGCGACGCAGGTCCTCCGGCGCCCGGGGTGACCACGCGCGGTTGCGGCCCGTTGTCGGCCCCGTGAACAAGCGATACAGCCGCGAGAAGGAATATAGCTCTCATGAGCGAAGATTGTATCGCGCCCATATGCCCGCTTCACGCACGCTCTTGTTCTGGAAGCCGTATGGCGTGCTGTGCCAGTTCACGCCGGAACCGGGCACGACGCACGCTACGCTCGCCGATTTTGTCGACGTGCCCGATGTGTATCCGGCTGGACGGCTCGATCATGACAGCGAAGGCCTGGTGGTGCTCACCAGCGATGGCGCGCTGCAGCATCGCATCACCGACCCCAAGCGCGCGCATCCGCGAACCTATTGGGCGCAGGTGGAGCGCATCCCGGATGCGGCTGCTTTGCAGGCTTTACGCGCCGGCGTGCTCATCGAAGGCAAGCGCACGCTGCCCGCAAAGGCGCGCCTGCTCGATGCCGTGCCCGGCCTGCCCGAGCGTACGCCGCCCATCCGCTTTCGCAAGAACGTTCCCACGGCCTGGATCGAACTCACGCTCACCGAAGGCCGCAATCGCCAGGTGCGCCGCATGACCGCTGCCGCCGGGCATCCGACCTTGCGGCTGGTGCGTGTCCGAGTCGGCAATTGGTCGCTCGATGGCCTGGAACCGGGGAAGTGGCGCGAAGTCCGTTAAAATAGGGGCAGCCACACATGCTTTCCCATCGCCTCTTTGTCGCGGCGCTTTTCGCCCTGTCCGTTTGGGCGCAACCGGCGCCCGATTTCGAGCGCGACGTGCAGCCCGTTTTTCGCAAGCGCTGTTCGGGTTGTCATGGCGCGGCACAGCAACTGAGCGGGTTCCGGCTCGACGATCGCGAAGCGGCGATGAAGGGCGGCTATTCGGGCGCGGTGATCAAGCCCGGCGATAGTGCCGGCAGCGCGTTGATGCACCGGCTGAAAGGCGAAAACAATCTCAAGCCGATGCCGCCGGGCTCGAAGCGCCTGAGTGAAGAAGAGATCGCCGTAGTGCGCGGCTGGATTGACGCCGGCGCGAAGTGGCCCGACGCCCTCGCCCGGCCCAAACCCACCGGCCAGCTCAGCACTCACTGGTCGTTTCAACCCATCACGAGGCCCGCTCCGCCACCGGTGGCGAACGCAAAGTGGGTCCGCAACGCCATCGACAATTTCGTGCTCGCGCGGCTGGAGAAGGAAGGCATTGCGCCGTCACCCGAAGCCGATACGGCGACACTGCTGCGCCGCGTGACGTTCGACCTCACCGGCCTTCCGCCCACCGCCGACGAGATGCGCGCGTTCCTGGCCGACAAACGCCCCGATGCATACGAGCGCGTGGTCGACCGCCTGCTCGCCTCGCCTCACTATGCCGAGCGCTGGGCCCGTTCGTGGCTCGACGCGGCACGCTATGCCGACTCCGACGGCTATGAAAAAGACTGGGCGCGTCCATACGCTTGGCGCTACCGCCAATGGGTGATTGAGGCCTTCGATCGCGACATGCCGTTCGATGAGTTCACGCGCGATCAACTCGCCGGCGACCTCGTGCCGAACGCGGATGCCGAAACGCGCACGGCCACCGGCTTCCACCGCATGACGCTCACCAATCGCGAAGGCGGCGTCGATTCCGAGCAGTTCAAATTCGAAGCCACGCTCGATCGCGCCGTCACCACGAGTTCTGTGTGGCTGGGGCTGACGGTCGGCTGCGCGCAGTGCCACGACCACAAGTTCGATCCGATCAAGCAGACCGACACCTACCAGATGTTCGCCTTCTTCGACAACGTAGCCGAGGTCGACATCGATGCCCCGATGCCGGGAGAGGTGGGACCGTATCTACGCAAGCGCGCCGAGTATCGCGCCAAGCGCGACGCGATGCTGATCGACCACAACGTCGAGCCGCTGATGGCGGCCTGGGAAAAGGAGATGCTGTACACATCCGCGCATCCGGGCGAGCGTACCGATTGGGATCTCGCCTGGGATTGTCTGTTGAAGTTGAGCGAAGGCGGCGACGGCGAGCGCGTCATGCGGACGCCGCCCGAAAAGCGCACCGAGCGCGATTGGGATATTCTCACCGACCACTTCATCCGCAACTACCACTTTGCCGTGGGCAGCAAGAAGTGGAAGGAGCTGAAGCTCGATCAACTCGACGTCAAGCTGCGGGCGCTATATGCCGAGTACCCGCAGTTGACGCAGGCAATGACGCTTGCCGAACTGGATCAGCCGCGCCCGGTCCACCTCCGCGTGCGTGGCGACTACAAAGCCGATGGCATCGAAGTGCAGCCGGGCACGCCGGCCTTTTTGCCGCCGCTGGGTGCAAGCGGGCATGGGCCGCAAGGTCGCGCCACGCGCCTCGACCTTGCGAACTGGCTCATGTCGGAGCAGAACCCGCTGACCGCGCGCGTCACGGTGAATCGCGTCTGGCAGGAGTACTTCGGCGCGGGAATCGTGAAAACCGCCGAAGACTTCGGCACGCAGGGCGACGCGCCCACGCACCCGCAGCTTCTCGATTATCTCGCCACCGAATTCCGCACAAACGGCTGGCACTGGAAGCCGCTGCACAAAATGATCGTCATGTCGGCCACATACCGGCAGGCCTCGCACACGCGCAAGGATCTCGAAGAGATCGACCCGAACAACCGTCTGCTGGCACGGCAATCGCGCCTGCGGCTTCCGGCCGAGAGCGTGCGCGATGCGGCGCTCTATGCCTCCGGCCTTCTCGACCTCCGCGTAGGCGGACCGAGCGTGAAACCGCCGCAGCCGAAAGGAGTCTCCGAGATCAGCTATGGCTTCGGTTGGGGCGGCAAATGGAACAACGCCGAAGGGCCCGACCGCTACCGCCGCGGCCTCTACATCCACTTCCAGCGCACAACGCCCTATCCGCTGCTTATGAACTTCGACGCGCCCAAGGCCAGCGTCACCGCCTGCCGCCGCCAGCGCTCGACTACCCCACTACAAGCGCTGAACCTGCTGAACGATCCCGTGTTCCTCGAAGCCGCGCAGACGCTGGGCTGGCGTATCGCAAACGAAACGGGCCCGTTCGACGCCCGCTTGAACGACGCCTACCTCAACACCGTGGGTCGCGCACCCTCAGCCAGCGAGACCACCCGGCTGCACGCCTACTACGACAAGCAGAAGGCCATCTTCGATAGCGAACCCGCGTCGATGAAAGCCTTGCACGCAAGCACGGTCGAACAGGCCGCCTGGACCGGCGTCGCCAGCGTCCTGCTCAACCTCGACGAGTTCATCACACGAGAGTAGTTGCCATGAATGAGAAACAATTCCAGACGATCCAGACGCGGCGCGATTTCTTCAATCGCTGCGCCGGCGGCATGGGCACGGCGGCGTTGTTCAACCTGCTGGCAAACGATGGCTACGCTTCCGGACCGACGACCGACGATCCGCTCGCGCCCAAAGCGCCCCACTTCGCGCCCAAAGCGAAGAACGTCATTTTCCTTTTCATGGAAGGCGCGCCGAGCCAGATGGATCTCTTCGATCCCAAACCGGCGCTGAAGAAGTGGAACGGTAAACCGCTGCCTCCGTCGATGACGAAGGACCTCAAGCTCGCCTTCATCAAACCGACGGCAACGGTGCTCGCCAGCCCACGCGTGTTCGCGCCGCAGGGCCAGTGCGGCATGGAGTTGAGCGACCTGCTGCCCAATCTCAGCAAGCTCGCCGACGACATCTGCCTGGTGCGCTCGGTGCGCAGCGATGCGTTCAATCATCATCCGGGCCAACTCCTGCTTTTCACCGGCAATACGCAACTGGGCCGCCCGACGATGGGCTCCTGGGTCACCTACGGAATGGGCAGCGAATCGAAAAATCTGCCTGGCTTCGTCGTGCTCACATCAGGCAAGGGCACCAGCGGCGGCTCGGACAACTTCTCTTCGGGCTTCCTGCCCACTACCTATTCGGGCACGGTGTTTCGCGGCACGGGCGATCCGATTCTCTACCTCTCCAATCCTGACGGCATCAGCGACGCCACGCAGCGCGCGCGCCTGGACGCCATTCGCGACCTCAACACCGAACGCGCCACGCTCACCGGCGACCAGGAGATTGCCGCGCGCATTCACAGCTACGAGCTGGCGTTCCGTATGCAATCGGCCGCGCCCGAACTGCTCGACTTTTCGAAAGAGTCGAAAGCCACGCTCGATATGTACGGCGTGGAGCAGGCTGCGACGAAAGCCTACGGAACAAATTGCCTGCTGGCCCGGCGACTGGTCGAACGCGGCGTGCGGTTTGTCATGTTGATGCACGCCAGTTGGGATCATCACTCGAGCATCAACACAGGCCTCGTGCAGCAGTGTAATGCAACGGAACAACCGGCGGCAGCGCTCATTAAGGACCTCAAGCAGCGCGGCCTGCTCGACACCACGCTCGTCGTGTGGGGCAGCGAGTTCGGGCGCACGCCTATGTCGGAGATTCGCCGTCCCGAAGAAGCGAACAACGCGGGCCGCGACCATCACGCCGAAGGCTTCTCGCTGTGGATGGCAGGCGGCGGAATCAAGGGCGGGCAGGTGATCGGCGAGACAGACGAACTCGGGCTCACCATCACGAAGGACCCCATCCACATTCACGACCTGCAAGCGACGTTCCTCCACCTGCTCGGCTTCGACCACAAGAAGCTGACCTATCGCTTCATGGGCCGCGACTTCCGGCTCACCGATGTGGAAGGCGAACTCGTACAAAAGATGATGGCCTAAGAAAGGCAGCCCATGTCCGATAGCGTGAAGTACCTCTTGGACGAATCGCACATCCCGCAATTCTGGTACAACGTGGTGGCCGATCTACCCTCGCCGCCGCCTCCCGTGCTACACCCCGGCACCGGCCAGACCATCGGGCCCGATGCGCTCGCTCCGCTGTTCCCGATGGAGCTGATCCTGCAAGAGGTCACGCAGGAGCGCGAGGTGCCCATCCCCGAACCGGTGCGCGATGTCTACCGCCAGTGGCGGCCCACGCCGCTGTTCCGCGCTCGCAGGCTCGAGAAGGCGCTCGACACACCGGCGCACATCTATTACAAGTACGAAGGCGTCAGCCCGGCCGGTAGCCACAAGCCGAATACCGCCGTGCCGCAGGCGTTTGAGAACAAGCGCGCGGGCGTGCGCCGCATCGTCACCGAAACGGGCGCGGGGCAATGGGGCTCGTCGCTCGCCATGGCGGGCGCGATGTTCGGCATCGAGATCGAAGTCTTCATGGTGCGCGTCTCCTACGATCAGAAGCCCTACCGCCGCGCGTTGATGGAAGCCTATGGTGCGCGTTGCGTGGCGTCGCCCTCCGTCGAAACGAACTCAGGCCGCGCCGTGCTTGCGCAACGCGCCGATCATCCGGGCAGCCTCGGCATCGCCATCTCGGAAGCCGTGGAAGTGGCCGCGCAGAGTGACGACACCAAGTACGCGCTGGGTTCCGTTCTCAATCACGTGCTGCTCCACCAGACCGTGCTGGGCCAGGAAGCCATGGCGCAAATGGAGATGGCGGGCGAGGGGCCCGATGTAATCGTCGGCTGCACGGGGGGCGGTTCGAACTTCGCCGGCATCGCCTTCCCGTTCCTGGGCGCAAAGCTGCGCGGCGGCCCGAACGTCCGTCTCATCGCCGTCGAACCCGCGGCCTGCCCCAGCCTTACGCGCGGCCGCTACGCCTATGACTTCGGCGACACCGCGCACCTAACGCCGCTGGTGAAGATGCACACCCTCGGCTCCACCTTTACGCCACCCGGCTTCCACGCCGGCGGCCTGCGCTATCACGGCATGGCCCCGCTGGTGAGCCACATTGCCGATTTAGGCCTCATTGAGGCTCGCGCTTACCACCAGACCACCTGCTTTGAAGCAGGGCTCACTTTCGCCCGCGCCGAGGGTATCATCCCCGCGCCCGAGGCCAACCACGCCGTAAAGGGCGCCATCGACGAGGCTCTTCGCTGCAAACAAGCGGGCCGCTCAGAGGTGATTCTGTTCAATCTCTGTGGCCACGGGCACTTCGATATGCAGGCCTACATCGACTTCCAGGCGGGCAAATTGGCAGACGTTAATTATGACGAGGCCGAATTGGCCATGGCGCTGGCGGGCCTGCCCGCTGTATCGTTTTAGGAACGGTACGGGCAGCGAAGTTGTACTACAGTTTCACGGATTCCGGGCCGATTTGTAGATGAGGCATTATGTTTCCTTGCTTTATTCTCGGATCCACCTATGTGCGGGCGGAATACCTGAAAGACGCCGCAATGGCGACCGGCCAGCTCGTACCCGTGGCGACTGAGAACGAGATTCCCGACGGCGTTCCGCTGGCGAAGTTGTTCCACGGCGCGCACGCCGAAATCGTCTTGCTTGATTTCGCCGAACCGGAGCGCGCTGCCGAGTGTGCCCGCGGCCTGCGCTCGAAGCAGCACGATCTGGCGATCATCGCCGTGGGCGGGCCTCCGATGACCGACGACGAAATGGGCGAGGCCGGGGTAATTGCCTGCATCGATTTTCCTGTCGAGGAGCGTCAGATCCTGGACGCGATCGATAAGTCCGTTCACATCCTGCGGCCGTCGATTGAAGAGAAAATGATCCTTTTCCTGCCGTCGAAGGCGGGCAGCGGGTCGAGCACAGTCCTGCTCCATACGGCCACGGCACTAGCCACCCAACTCAAGAAACGAGTACTGGTGCTCGAATCCGACATGCGCTCGGGCGTGTTGTCGGTGATGCTGAATACCGATGTGCACCACGGCTTGGCGCGGGCGCTCGAAAATGTTCGCGATCTCGACCTGCTCACGATCAATCAGATCATTCAGCGCGCCGAAGGAGTCGACTGGCTGTTCGCCACGCCCGAAAACGAATCGCCCCTACCGGAATGGCTCGACTATTTCCTGCTTCTCGACAAGGTGCGGGGCTATTACGACTACATTCTGGCGGACCTGCCGGAGCTGGTGAACGCCGCCACAAAGGAGCTGGCACGGCGGGCGCGCATGGTGTGCATCGTAACGACCCCGGAGGTGCTGCCCCTGCGCCTGGCTAAACAACGCTGCACGGAAATGGAGCGCTGGGGCGTGGCCAAGGATCGAACCGTGGTACTGGTGAACCGCTGGCATGCGGCCGACCTCTCGGCCGACGATCTCTCCGGACACCTGGGCCGGCCGATCGGCCAGGTATTTCCCAACGACTATAAGACGCTTCGCGCGGCCGTACTCAATGGCAAGCCCGCGCCGGTGGGATCGGAGTTCGCGCGGGCGGCCACGGCCTTCGCCGAACAGTTGTCGGGCGAGAAGGCGCCGGAGGTTCCCCGCCCCACGGGCCTGCGCAGTCTGCTCAAATTCTGATATGGCCACATGCAGACTGCTTGAGTATGGCGACGCTCCCTCCGAAGTGCGCGCCGTCTATGACGACATCCTCGCCACCCGGCAAACGGACTACATCAATAACTTCTGGAAGGCGCTCGCGCACGACCCGCCGCTGTTGAAACGTACGTGGGAAAGCGTGAAGGCGGTGATGGCGCCCGGCGCGCTCGATCCGCTGGTGAAAGAGATGCTCTATGTGGCCATCAGCGCCACGAACCAGTGCGGCTATTGCATCGCCTCGCACACGGCGGGCGCGCGTAAGGCCGGAATGAGCGACGCAATGTTTGCCGAGGTGATGGCGGTGGTGGGAATGGCGAACGAGACGAATCGCCTGGCCAGTGGGTATCAGGTGGAGATCGACGAGCGCTTCCGCTAACGGCGGGGGGTGCCCGGCTCGGGCGCGAACGGCTGCACCGTTACTTCTTGAACAGATTGTCGAAGGCGGCGCGTGCGTCAGCGGGCGTGCGCGGCGCTTGCGACGTCGCGCCCTGCGAGGCGCTTGCTCCCGGTGAGGTTCCTTCGCGGGCCACGGTCACGCGCGAGCTGAATAACTCGCATTCGTTGCTGGTGTCCTTCGGGAATATTCGCACGGGCACTGGCTTCAAACACTGGAACCGCGTGGATGGCTCGAAATGGGCGCATTGCTTGCAGCAATGCAGGTCCGAACTGCATTTTGGACACGTGCCCTTAAAATCCAAACCCAACGGCAGGGTGGTGGCGCAATTCCAACATCGCGCGGCCGTAACCGACTGCACCAGGCGGGGGAGTCGAGGGCCGGTGACATCGATCGGGGGACGCGGACCTTGCGGTCGTGGACGATCGTCTCGTCCTCGAAAGCCTTGGTTTTGGTCCCGGTCGCTATCCATGTAGCCGTGGGACTTATACTTACGATCGCTGTCCATGGAAGGTAAAATTCTCCTTCGAACTTATAACTGGAAACTGGCACGCCACGATTTCTACTGACGAGGGATGCGGGCTTTCAGTGGGCAGGGTTTGCAGAAACTGGCGCTTCCTCCGAATCACCGGTTTCTCTACTACCTAATTACTTACCACGGTCTGCGGGCCGAGTCCAGTGAATTGTCAATGTTCTAAGTGGGGATCGGATCGGATGCCCGATAGCGGCAAGAGGGTCACTCCCGCCGCCAACTAAACCATCGGCTGTGACCTACCTTTATTGTAGACGAACCCAGTACTTTTTTGTTCCATGGGCTATCGCACTTGGTTAGCCCCACTTCATGAGCGGATGGCACGGCCGCGTCAACGGGTCCTCGGAATGGTTCGGCATCAGCCGCACGGACATACCAAGGCGCCCTGTATGGCCCGGCAAAAACTCGCGCGTAAACACCGTCGCTCCGCCGGCTTCCCCATTTGGAGTGAGTTGCACCACTGTGGTCTCTTCGAGAAATCCCTCGACGCCGATGCGTCCGACCACGGCTTCCACGCGAACGTCGTCCGGCGTGAGTCCACCCAGGTCGATCACCGCGCGCACCGTGAGTGCATGGCCGTTGACCGCCGGGTTATCGAGCTTCGGCCCGACCTCGACAATGCGCGTCCGGTCCCACAGCGATCGCACGCGATCCATCCACCGGGTGTGTTCCTGCACGGGGCGGAAGGCTTCGCGGCTTGCGCTCTGAAATCCCTGGTGCGCGGGAAAGTAGAGCTCAGAGTCGTACTCGGCGATCATGCGCTGGCAGTTAAAGCGCGGCGTAATGTTCGCGATGCACTGCTTCACCCGGCGCATCCACTCCTCGGGCGCGCCGCGGTCGCGGTCGCGATAGTACATGGGAACGATTTCGTTCTCCAGCATCGAGTAGATCGCGCTGGGGTGAATATCGTCCTGGTCTTCGGAATATTCCTCGCGGTCGCCGATGGCCCAGCCGCCGGACACTTCGTACGCTTCGTCGTACCAGCCGTCGAGCACGCTTAGGTTCAGCACGCCATTCAAGGCGGCCTTCATGCCCGACGTTCCGCACGCCTCTTCGCCGCGCTTGGGCGTGTTCAGCCAGAGGTCGACGCCCTGCACCAGTTCGCGGCCCACCTGGATCGAGTAATCCTCGACGAACACCAAGCGGCGCGAGATCTCCGGATCGCGCGACATCTGCCAGATCTCGCGGATGAAGTTCTTGCCCGGCATATCCTTCGGATGCGCCTTGCCGGCAAACACAAGCTGCACGGGCATGTCGGGATTGGTGAGAATCTTCTTCAACCGCGCCATGTCCTTGAACAGGAGAGTGGCGCGCTTGTAGGTGGCAAAGCGGCGCGAAAAGCCGATCGTGAACGTGTCCGGATCGAGCACTTCAGCCAAGCGGCGGATCTCCGCGGCCGAAGCCTTGCGGGCGATGGCGGCCTGCTGCACGCGTTCGCGCACGAACTGCACCATGCGCCGTTTGCGGCGGCGGCGCGTCTCCCACAGCTCGGCTTCGGGGATGTCCCAAACCAGATCCCACACGCGGTTATCTTTGTAGCGATCGAGCCAATCCGGCTGCAGGTATTGGTCGTACAGCGCGGCTAGATCGCCGTTCAGCCACGTCGGCAGGTGGACGCCGTTGGTCACCGACGTAATCGGAACCTCCCAGGTGGGCAACTGCGGCCACATGTCCTGGAACATCTCTTGCGCCACCACGCGGTGCAGCCGGCTCACCGCGTTGCGCCATGCCGAACAGTGGAGGGCGCACACGGCCATGCTGAAGCGCTCGCTCTGGTCATTCGGATTGCGGCGGCCCAACGCGAGAATCTGTCCGAAAGACAGCCCGTTCTTTTCGCAATACTCGCTGAAGTAGTCGTAGAGCATGCCCGGCTCGAAGTAGTCGAAGCCGGCGGGCACGGCAGTGTGCGTGGTGAAGATGTTGTTCTGGCGCGCGGCATCGAGCGCTTCTTCGAAGGTCAGGCTCTTCTCGCCCATCAGCAGGCGAATGCGTTCCACGGCGAGAAATGCCGAGTGGCCTTCGTTCATGTGGAAGACCGTGGGCTCAAGGCCGAGCGCTTTCAGCGCTCGCATGCCGCCGATGCCCAACACGATCTCCTGGCGCATGCGGCTGTGAATGTCGCCGCCGTACAGTTGATCGGTGATGTCGCGGTATTCGTGGCCTTCGTTTTCGGGGATGTTGGTGTCGAGCAGGTACAACGTCACCCGGCCGACGTTCATGTGCCAGACCTTCACATAGCAGGTACGCCCCGGCAGATCGACGCTCACCATCAGGTCGCGCCCGTCTTTGCCGCGTACGGGCAGCACGGGCAGCATGTAGAAATCGTTGATCGGATAGCGTTCCTGCTGCCAACCGTCCGGGTTCAACACCTGGCGCAGATAGCCCTTTTGGTACAACAGGCCGACGGCGACAAGCGGCAGCTCAAGATCGCTCGCGGCTTTCAAATGATCGCCGGCAAGCAGTCCCAGTCCGCCCGAATACGTCGGCATGCAATCCACAAGGCCGAACTCCATGCAGAAGTACGCGATCAGGCGTTCCTGGGAGGTGGCCGAAGGCCGGTCCATGTAGGCGTCGAATCGTTCGCAGGCGCGGCGGAAGAGCGCGATGTAGCGCGGGTCGGCGGCGGCCTTTTCAATGGCGGAAGCCGTAAGCTGGCTCAACATCAACACGGGATTGTGGCCGGAGGCGCGCCACAACTGCGGATCGAGCCTGCGGAAAACGGCGCGGATGTTGTGATCCCAGCTCCACAACAGGTTATAGGCGAGTTCCGTCATGCGGCTCAACGAAGGGGGAAGCGAGGGCCGCACGAGGAATTCGAGTTGGGGCTTGACTTGAAATCGCATGGAAAGAAAAAAGTACTCCCTTGCCTTTGTTACCTACGGGGACGGCGGTGGACACCGCCGGAACGTTTTAAGGGTACCAGAATCGCACGCGATCAGAGGCCGGTCTAGTTTCGCCGCGGCTCGCGCCGCAACACGCGAAGAGCGAGCGCAATGCCGCAGCCCAGCAGTAGCGCGGCTGGAAACAGGACCTGCAGCTCCGGAATGCCGATGAGCAGGATCGCCATGCTGCCGGCGCCGAAGATCGCACCCGCGGCGCCTGCCGCCACAGGTATCTTCGCGATATTGATTCCGTCGCTCAAAACACCGTGTTTCATGGCTTTCTCTGGCCTAACGCTAGCACAGTCCTTCGCCGGAAGGAACCGGGCCCGGTGACCGTGTCGCGGCCGGCGAACCTGCTGCGGCCCGCCGACGTTTCGAGACCGGCCGAACCTGCCGCGGCCCACCGAACCCGGCCCGCCGCCCGCCGAACCGGCTCGCCGAAGCCACTTGGGCGGAGCGTGGTCCATAATGAATCGTGGCGGCGGCGATCCGGTTATCGGTTGCACTTTGCCTGGCTTCGATCGGCATGGCGGCCGAGGGGGCGAAGCCTCGCGTCGAAACCCCGCCGGTGACGGTCTTCTTCCAGTTCGAATCGCCCGCCAATCCACGTACATTCCAATTCATGCGTGCGGAGATCGATCGCCTGTTCGCCTCCGTACCGCTGCGCTTCGACTGGCTGCGCATTGAGGAAGCCCCGGAAGCGGGCGTGGTGGGCGAAGCGATCGTGGTGCGCTTTCGCGGCAATTGTTCGCTCACGGGAGTTCCGCCGCTGGCCGACGAGCGAGGCCCGTTCGCCTGGGCCGCTGTCACCGATGGCGTCGTACAGCCATTTGCCGACGTCAACTGCGATCGCGTGCGCGTTGCCGTGCACGACGGCATGTGGGGCGGCGAGCGCGGGCAGGCCGACCGCTACCTCGGCATCGGACTGGCGCGCGTGGTCGCGCACGAGATCTACCATATGTACTACCGCTCGCGGCGTCACGAAAGCGCGGGCGTCCTGCGGCACTCGCTCACGCCGATGGATCTCGTTTCCGAGAAGGCTGAGCTTCACCCGGAGGACCGGTCCAGCACGCGCAAAGCGGCCCGCCGCGAGTGACCTCATTCCGCCTGCCGGACGATCCGCCTGCCGGATGATACGATCAAAAACTCATGGCTGGCAGCAATCGACAGGACGAAGCTCAGCTCTGCGCGGCCGCGGCCCAAAACAGCGCCGCCGTCATGCAATCTCTGCTAAAAGCGGGAACCGACCCCAACTCGCTCGACCAGGCTGGACGGCCGGCTTTGCAGATTGCCGTCGGCGGCGGCCATGCCGAAGCAGCGGCCTGCCTGCTTGCCTACGGAGCCAGACCGGACCCTACCGGCAGCGATGGCGTCAGCCTGTTTGCACCAGAACGGACACCGGTTCACACGCTGCATGCCATCCGCCAGCACTACCAGCGATTCCAAACCTATGACGAGGCCCGGCGGTCCGTCCACCCGCCGAAGCTCCAGTCTCTCGCCGCCGAACTGACCTCGCGCGGCATTCTGCACTTGCCCGGATTCGTCGGCCCACAGGCGCTACAACGGATGCAGGGCGACCTCGGCGCATTCGTCCGGGAAATTGACGGGATGGTCGCCCGGGGAGAAGGCATCAAGCGCCACTACGACGAAGAACTGCATTGGTGCCCCAAAGACAACGCCTACATCAGCAATAATGCCTTCAAATACTCCCGCGACCTCGTCGATTTCTGTTTCAATGCCGAGTTGCTGGCCATTGTCGATCTTTTCCTCGGCAAGCCATCGTTCATCTCGCGTGGCGTCGCTACGCGCTACCCGCCGGCCGACAGTACCAACAAGCGCGCGTTCTCCTGGCATCACGACATGGAAGAAAGGCGCCTCAAGGCCCTCGTGCTTCTGACCGATGTGGGCGAGGCGGACCAGCACATGAGCTACGTGGCGGGTTCGCACACCCTCTATCATCCGTACGAGATGTTTCTGGAGAACTCCTGCACCCACGACTACTGCCAGGAGCGCCTGGGACACGTGGAAGTCGTCCACGCCATCGGCCGCGCAGGGGACGTATTTCTATTCGACTCCAACGGGGCGCACCGGGGTATCCGGCGTCCCAATGCGGCCGTGCGGGACGCGTTTTTCGTCGAGTTTGCCACCAGCATTTCCCAGGTTTGGGGCGGCGACCTCGACGGGCCGTACATCGAAAGCCTCGCCGCCGCGGCAGGGGTCAACCCCTTTGATCGCATGCTGGCGGCCCGGAAGAAATGGACGCCCCCCATCGTCCGATCGGTGTCGGGTTGGGCGGAGACTCTTCCCCAACTCCATACGTGGCTCTGACGGCCGCGCCCGCCTACTTTCCCCGCCCGGCGCCGGCCCTGCCTCGCCGCCGGCCCGGAGCCACCCGCAGCCCTGATAGAAATTTCTGATCGCCCCAATCCATTTCTTGGATTGGACCATCCCCCATCGCGTGATAGCATTTTTAGCGACAGGGGAAAGGGAATTGCCGCCCCCCTCGTTGGTACCGGGCGGCGTTGTGGGTTAACTTGCTGACCCGTTTCTGATCTCCTCCAGTCCCGAGGCGCACGCCTCTCCCGTAGCATCCCAGTCCCGTTCCGGACTGTCAGTCCCCATCCCCGCCGAGTGGCGGATCACTCCCCAGTTGGGCTTTCGAAGAACACGCGCATAACGGAGCCGCGGCGCGGCGGCAAAGTGTTCTTCCAATTCATGGCGGCCTGCGCCGGGCCCTATGCGCTCTAACCCGCTTTTCCAATAAGGGCAGTTGAGGAGAATCAGAATGCTATACGTGTTTCCTAGGGGCAGGAACACGGCCGTGCGAATTGCCGCACTCGCCACACTTGCTACCCATTTGATCTGGGCCCAGTCGTATCAGGGCAGTCTCCGCGGACGCGTCACCGATGAATCGGGCGCAGCCGTTCCCACCGCAAAAGTCACCGCCACCGATATCGCAACGGGCGTAGGCCGTTCGACGGTGACCAACGACGACGGCGAATATGTCTTCCAGGCGTTAAACCCCTCCGACTACAAGGTGAACGTGGAAGCCCAAGGCTTCAAGGCCTTCGAGAGCAAGGCCACGGTCGCCACCCAGAGCTTCGTGACGGTCGACGTGAAGATGTCCGTGGGCAACGTTGTGGAAACCGTGCAGGTGACCGAAGAGCTTCCTCTCATCGAGTCGGCCAACGCGAGCACGGGCCAGGTGGTGGACCGCCAGAAACTGGTGGACCTGCCGAACCTGGGCCGCAACCCGTTCATGATGTCCAAAATCGCGCAGAACGTGGTCCCGGTCGGCAACCCGATCTATAACCGCATGCAGGACCAGTCGGGCTCATCGCAGATTTCCATCGCGGGCGGCCCGGTGCGCGGGAACAACTACCTGCTCGATGGCGTGCCGATCACCGATTCCGTCAACCGGGCTGTGATCATTCCGACGATCGAGAGCGTGCAGGAAGTCAAGGTTCAGGCCAGCACGTACGACGCCGAGATGGGGCGCACAGGCGGCGGCGTGTTCAACACGTATATGAAGGGCGGCAGCAATACGCTGCACGGCAGCGGCTTCGGCTACCTGCGCGACACGTCGTGGTCGGCCAATAGCTTCTTCAACAATCGCGGCGGCCTTCCCCGCGCGGAAGTTCCCTTCAAGAACTACGGCGGTTCCATCGGCGGGCCCATCTGGATTCCGAAAGTCTACAACGGCAAGAACCGGACGTTCTTCTGGCTGGGCGCCGAAGCCTATCGCCAGAAGTCGGGCTTGAGCCAGGAGATGAGCGTTCCCACGGCGCTCGAAAAGACCGGCAACTTCTCGCAGTCACTCGCGCGGGCGGGCGGGCTGCAGACGATTTATGACCCGCTCACCACGGTTTCCGACGGCGCCGGCGGCTTCACGCGCACGCCATTCGCGGGCAACATCATTCCCGGATCGCGCATCGACAAAGTCGGCCAGAACGTGATGAACGAGTTCGTCGCGCCCACGCGCACGGCGGCCTTCTACGGCCAGAACAACTACTCGGCCTCAGCCAGCCTGCAGGATCGGGCGGATCAGTTTACCGCCAAACTCGACCACGAGTTTTTCCCCTGGTGGCGCACCAGCATTTCCTACCTGCATTACGGCTCGAAGGAGCCCGGTGAGAACTGGTTCGGCACCTCGACCGGCCCGTCGTCGTGGCTGCTGTACCGCAAGGTGGACGCCACGCAGGTGAACAATATCCTGACGCCGAATGCGACGACGGTCGTGAGCATCCGCTACGGCTTCAACCGGTTCCCGAACCTGTCGCCGCAGTTGAGCACGGGCTACGACCTGAACAAGCTGGGCTTCTCCTCGACGTTCATCCGCCAGGTGCAACAGCCAACCTTCCCCAACATCACGATGGAGACCGTATCCGGGCTCGGGACGAACTCCAACTCGCAGAGCGTCTTCCACTCCAAGAACGTGCTCGGCAGCGTTTCGAAGTTCATGGGCCGCCATAGCTTCAAGGTAGGCGCTGACTTCCGCCGCATCAACATCGACGGCGTGAACTTCTCCGACAATGCCGGCGCGTTTACGTTCAACGATGTCTTCACCCGGGCGACGCACCTGCGCGCAACGGCCGGCACGGGCGCCGATGTCGCCAGCGCACTGCTGGGCTATCCGGCTTCGGGCACCGGCATCATCGCCACCAATCTGTACCAGCACGTCGACTACTACGCGCTGTACTTCCACGACGACTTCCGCGTGAACGCCAAGCTCACCTTGAACCTCGGCGTGCGCTACGAGTATGAGACCGGTTTGCAGGGCAACGACAACGCCCTGCTGGTGGGCTTCGACACGCAGGTGACGAGCCCGATCAAAGTGACCCAGCCCGGCTACTCCGCTCCGAAGGGCGGTCTGATGTACGCGGGCCAGAACGGGTACCCGACGCAGACCGGCAACAACAACCACAACAAGATCTCCCCGCGCATCGGCTTCGCTTACGCGATGAACGACAAGACGACGCTGCGCGGCGGCTACGGCCTGTTCTGGGCGCCGGTTCCTTACAGCTTGCAGAACACGCTCGGCTACGCGCAGACGACGCCTTATGTCGCCACCAACGACGGCAACGCGACTCCTTCCGGTTCATTCGCCAATCCGTTCCCGAACGGACTGCTGCCGGTGGTCGGCAACTCGGCCGGACTGCTCGCCGGCATCGGCCAGACGGTTGGCTTCATCGATCAGAATCACCGCTCGCCCCGCATCCACCAGTACTCCTTCGACGTGCAACGGCAGCTCCCGTCGGGCTTCACGGCCCTGGTGGGCTATGTCGGCTCGACGTCGAAGCAACTCGTGCTCGGATCGGGCAACGTGAACATCAATCAGCTCGATCCTTCGCTGTTCAGCCAGGGCGCGGCGCTGAATCAGACGGTCACCAACCCCTTCTACACGGCCGGCGGCCCGGGCTTCATCGGCTCGTCCACCATCACACGCGCGCAGTTGCTGCGGCCCTTCCCGCAGTTCTCGGCCGTCAACCTGGCCAACTCGGACCTCAACCACGCGCAGTATCACTCGCTCGTGGCCAAGGTGCAAAAGCGCATGAGTGCGGGCCTGAGCCTGGTGAGCACGCTCACCTGGTCCAACAGCAAAGACGCCGCCTTTGGCGGTGTGGGCAACAACCTCACCGGTTCGGGCGCGATGCAAAACGCCTACGACTTCGAGGCCGAATACGGACTCTCGACGTTCAACATCCCCCTGCGCTGGTCCTCGGGCTTCACCTATGAACTTCCCGTCGGCAAAGGACGCGCCTTCCTCGGCAGCAACAAAGCGCTCGACTACGCCATTGGCGGCTGGAGCGTAAACGCGGTCACGGTCTACCAGTCGGGCTTCCCGCTGGCAATCACGCAACAATCCAACAACAACTCGGCGCTCGGCGCGGCGGGCCAACGGCCTAACGCCTCGGGCATCGATCCGAAGACCTCCGGCGGCCTCATGGACCGGCTGGACAACTACATCAACCCGGCGGCCTTTACGCAGGCGCCGCAGTTCACCTTTGGCAACGTCAGCCGCTCCATCGGCTTGCGCGGCCCGGGCCAATCGAGCGTGGATATGTCCATCTTCAAGACCTTCACCATTCGCGAAGGCCTGAAGGCGCAATTCCGGGCCGAGGCGCTCAACGCATTCAATACACCGCTTTTCCGTTCGCCCAATACGGCGTTCGGAAACGCAAACTTCGGGAAGGTCACCTCACAGGCCAACTTCCCGCGGTTGATCCAGTTGGGACTTCGCTTCTTCCTCTAGGAAGCGGCGATCCCTCCACGGGGGTAGCAACACCGGCTCCGGCCGATACTGCCACGGCCCGGAGCCGGGCCCCCGTCAGAGGGGAACGGCACATGGCAACTAACAGATGGTGAAACCAGGAGAGTCAGACATGCAGCAGTTCTTTTCCAAGGAAGTCGAACAGGATTTCTTACGGCGCGGATTCAACCGGCGCAACTTCGGCCGGTTGGCGTCGTTGCTGGCCGGCGGAGCCGGTCTGTCGTTCTATAACGAGCCGGCGCTGGCGCAGCTTTCCAATATCGGAATGCTGCCCAAGGACGCCGTGAAGATCAATGCCAACGAGAATCCGATGGGCCCGTGCCCGGAGGCGTTGACCGAAATCACCCGCGTGTCGAAAGACGGCGGGCGTTACCAGTACGAGGAGACGTTCATGTTCGCGCGGACGCTCGCGGAGATGGAAGGACTGAAGCCGAATTACGTGCTTCCGTTCCCCGGCTCGAGCGACCCGCTGCACCGCATGATGCTCGCCTACACCTCACCCACCAAGAGCCTGGTGATGGGCGATCCGGGATACGAAGCCGGCGAACGCGCCGCGCGTTTCATCGGCGCCAGCGTAAAGAAGGTGCCGCTCACCGCCACGTACTCGCATGACGTGAAGGCAATGGCGAAGGCCGACCCGAACGCGGGCGTGCTCTACCTCTGCAACCCCAACAACCCCAGCGGCACCATCACGCCGCGCGCGGAAATCGAATGGCTGCTGGAAAACAAACCGGCCGGCTCGATTCTCCTGCTCGATGAAGCCTACGTCCACTTCACCGACGAAGCC
Source organism: Acidobacteriota bacterium (assembly GCA_040007195.1). Classification (GTDB taxonomy): domain Bacteria; phylum Acidobacteriota; class Terriglobia; order Bryobacterales; family Bryobacteraceae; genus JAFLBB01. The sequence goes on from JBDTVQ010000028.1 coordinate 28,630, forward strand.
TTCGGCACCGACCTGGTGGCCAAGGACAAAGACGTCGTCGTGCTGCGTACGTTCTCCAAGCTCTATGGCATGGCGGGCTTGCGCGCGGGCGCGGCCATCGGCCGTCCCGACCTGCTGGAAAAGATCCGCAACTACGGTGCGGGCGCGCTGCCTGTCACGGGCATGGTAGCCGCCACGGCGAGCCTCACCTGCAAGGATCTGGTGAAGACGCGCAAGGCCGAAATGAAGAAACTCCGCGAGGAGCAATTCGCCTTCTGCGACAAGCACAAGATCAAATACATCCCCAGCGTCTCCAACAAGTGGATGATCGACGTCGGCATACCTGCCCGCGAGCTGGCGCAGAAGATGGCCGCCGAGAAGGTGTACATCGGACGCAGCTGGCCGGCCTGGCCCACCTACGCCCGCATCACCGTGGGAACCGCCGACGAGATGGCGAAGTTCCAGAAAGCGTTGTTGAAGGTGATAGGCGCCTAGGGATGACGCGAGTCGCAAGACGTCTGGAATCCAGCCTGAGGGGGAAGTTGCCCCCCTACGGCTGGAAGCAATTGGGCGGCGATCTGGCCGGAGGGGCCATCGCCGCTCTCATTGCCCTTCCATACGGCCTGGCCATGGCGGCGCTGATCGGGTTGCCGCCAGCCTTCGGCATCTTCACCAGTGTGTTGACCGGGCCGCTGACGGCCTTACTCGGACGCAACGGCGTGCTGATCGGAGGAACGGCAAGCGTCACGGTGCCGTTTCTTGCGGCCGCCGTGGCCGAGCAGGGTGTGGGCGGAGCGGCCAAGGTCACCATTCTGGCGAGCATCTTCATGATGGTGTTCAGCATGCTGCGGTTGGGGCGGTTTGTTTCCTACATTCCGCTCACCGTGGTGTCGGGCTTCAGTTGCGGCATCGGCCTGATGATGGTGATCTCGCAGTTGAAAGGGATTATGGGCTTGCCCAAGCCGGATCAGGCGGACTGGTCGTCGTCGATGCTGGCGCAATTGGTTCAGGTGTTGGGCCAGGCGGGAAACCTGCGTTGGGAGCCATTCATATTAGGAATTATCGTAATCGTCGTCGCCTGGCTGGTGGCGCATAAATCGGCGCGCATCCCGGCGCCGCTGGCGGGCGTTCTGGCGGCCTGCCTGGTGTCGGGAGTGTTGGGTTGGAACATCGGGCGTGTGGGCTCGGTGAAGTTTGAAGTTCCTCCGCTTGCCGCTTTTGCCTGGAGGCCGAACGAAGCGGGAACGGTGCTGCCCGCGGCATTGGGCCTGGCGGCGGTCTCCGCTGCGAACCTGCTGATTACCAGCCGCGTCGTTTATCACTTCGCCGGATCTCATCGCGCCTTCAAGAAGGCCGAGGCGGATCGCGAACTAGGCGCCTATGGCGTGGCGAACCTGGTGGCCGGACTTTTCGGCGCCCCGATGAGCGTGGGCATTCCCGCGCGCAGCCTGGCCAACGTAAAGTGCGGCGGCACGACACGGCTGTCGAACATCTTTCATTCGGCGATTCTCGCGGGTATTTTGTGGGTGGGCAGCGACTACATCGCCGTCATCCCGAAGGCAGCGCTGGCGGGCGTAACGGCCTATGTCGGACTGTGCCTGCTCGAGTGGAGCACATGGCGGCGGTTGCCGCGCATGCGCAAGCTCGACGCATCGGCCTTTCTCACCACGGCGCTCGCAGTGCAGATGGTGAATGCCGTAGCCGCCGTGCTCATTGGTTGCAGCTTCTATTTTCTGGCGTGGCTCAAGCACAAACTCGCCGAACCAGAGCGTCATGGCGCGCTTGCGCCCATTTCGGAGCGCGTAGCGCTAAAATGAACGCATGAAGCTGAGTGCCCAGGAAGAGTATGGCCTCCGCTGCCTTCTGCATCTTGCGAGACGGGGAAACGGGTCCTCGGTCACAATTCCAGAGATCAGCGCCGCCGAGGGGTTGTCGGTGCCGAACGTTGCCAAGCTGATGCGCATTATGCGCATGGGGAAGCTTGTCCAGAGTGCGCGCGGCCAGGCCGGCGGCTACACGCTGGCAAGGCCCGCCGAGGAATTCAAGATCACCGAAGTGATGGAGATCCTGGGCGGACGCTTCTTTGGTCCGCAGTTTTGCGGGCGCCATTCCGGACAGCAGGAAGTCTGCTGCCACCACAGCGACTGCTCGCTGCGGGCCCTGTGGAACTCCGTGCAGTTCGTCCTGCAATCCGTGCTTGGCCACACGACGCTGGCCGACCTTTTGTTAAACGAAGAACAGGTGGCAACGCTCGTTGCCGACCGCACGAATGCGGTGCTCCCCATGTTGTCCCAAGTGCGCCGGGCGACGCCCGGTGTGGGTACGAACCAGGCATAACAGCCGCAGCGGAGGGAAGATTTTTCCCTTCCGGTAGGCAAATCGTTCCCGCAAAATCACCCCTCCGCGCCCCTCTAGCCAGCGCATTTCGCTGAAAACAGACGTAATCCTCTCTTTGGCACGCCGGTTGCTCCTTCAGTTCCCGTCAGGCCGTACCGCACGGGTACACGGTCACGACACGACGGACCCAGTAACAAGGAGTAAAAGATGAAGCGCTATCGGTGTGTTCTTGCCCTGCTCATGACGGCCGGTCTCGCGTCTGCCAAGCACGATGTGGTGGAGCGGGTCCAGTCGGCCAAAACGGTATTTGAAGAAATCATGTCCTCGTCGGATAAATCAATCCCGCGGGACCTGTTGGAAAAAGCGCACTGCCTTGTGATCGTGCCCTCGCTGAAGCGTGGGGGATTCATCGTCGGTGCGCAGTACGGCGTAGGCGTGGCCACATGCAGGCAGGCTGACGGCACAGGCTGGACCGGGCCTTCCACGGTGCGCATGGAAGGCGGAAGCCTGGGCTTGCAGATCGGCGGCGGCGAAACCGACGTCGTGATGATGATCATGAACGCCAGCGGCGCGCAGAAGTTGATGAAGAGCGAATTTACGCTCGGCGGCGAAGGCGCTGTGATGGCGGGTCCCGTAGGTCGCGCGGCGACAGCGGAAACCGACGCTTACATGCGGGCGGAGATCCTCTCTTATTCGCGATCGCGCGGTGTGTTTGCCGGTGTGGCGATCAAGGGGTCGACGCTTCGATCCGACGATGACGACAACAAGGTGCTCTACGGCCACGCGGTTTCGCATGCCGACGTGCTGAACGGGCGCGAAAAGACGCCAGCCTCGGCCGTTCCACTGCTGGCGGCGATTAGCAGGTATTCGATTAGCGAGAAGCCCAGCAGCGGTGCGGCGAACTACCGCTCAAACTCGCGGGTGCCGATCGTGAAGGCCGCCTACATGCCGGAGACTTCCAAGACTTCCGACAAATCGCAATCGCGAATGATGCGTGAAGTACGGCATGAACTGGTAACGCTGCCTTACTACGGCGTATTCGACAACCTCATGTACAAGGTCGAAGGCGGCACTGTGACGTTGATGGGCCAAGTGGCGCGGCCGACGCTGAAGAGCAGCGCGGAAAACGTGGTGAAGGATATCGAGGGCGTGGAC
>JBDTVQ010000029.1:0-31924 GCA_040007195.1 Acidobacteriota bacterium
GCTTTGGCTTCGGGCGACAGCACCATCACGGGTGGACCCGTGGGCGCGGTTTTGTGCAGATAGAAGAAGCCCGCGCCGCCGAGAATCAGTACGGCACCCACGATGAGCAGCGGGATGCGGCTGGCGGGTTCGGCTGCGTGCTGTGTGGTGGAAAGGATGTCACTGGCCACTGATGGTCATCTCCCCAATGGCGACCGTGGGCGCGGCGACCGATCCGCGAAATTCGAGATCGTTACCGATGGCGGCCACCTGATTCAGCATCTCTTTCAAATTACCGGCAATGGTTACCTTGGATACGGGGAAGGCAATTTCGCCGTTTTCAATCCATAGACCGGCGGCGCCGCGCGAGTAATCGCCCGTAACGGCGTTGAAGCCGTGGCCCATCAGTTCGGTGACGAACAGGCCCGTGCCCATGCGGCGCATGAGGTCCTCGGGCGTGAGAGCGCCCGATTCCAGATACAAATTACCATGGCCGATGCCGGCATTTCCGGTGAGTCCGCGGCTGGCGCTGGCTGTGGAGCGGAGACCGAGTTTGCGGGCGGTATAGGTGTTGAGCAGGTAACTTTTCAAGACACCGCGATCGATCAAGATGTTCCTGCGGCTGCCGACACCTTCGTCGTCGAAAGGCGTGGAACCGAACAGGCCGGGGATGGTGGAGTCGTCGACCACGGTGACATCGGGCGCGGCGACCTGTTCGCCGAGTTTGCCGGCCCAAATGGAAGCTTTCCTGTAGACCGATTCACCATGTAGCAGTTCAAAAACGTGGCTCAGCAGGGAGTGGGCGACGCGTGGTTCGAAAATGACCGGCGACTTGCGGGTGGAGAGCGAGCGGGCGTTCAAGCGGCGAAGCGCGCGCTCGGCGGCCTTGCGGCCTACGTCTTCGGGCGATTCGAGCTTCGATGCCGAGCGGGCGGTGGAATACCAGTAGTCGCGCTCCATCGCGTCGCCGTCCTTAACAACGGGAACGACGCTCAGAGAGCAGTTGGAGGCACGATAGGAGCCGCTGAAGCCGCGCGAGTTGGCGAAGGCGTTGGCGCCGAGGTAGCTGCCGAAAGAGCCGCCTTCGGAGTTAGACACACGCGGGTCGAGCGACAGCGCAGCCTTTTCCGCGGCGCGGGCCATCTCTACCTTGGTCGCCGCATCGAGGGCTTCGACATCGTTGAAGAATAAGTCGAGGCCGTGGTCGAGGGTACCGAAGTCGGCGACGTCGGGCAGGCCCGCGAAGGGGTCTTCCGTCGTAATCTTCGCCAGCGCGACGGACTGGGCGACCATCGCCTTCAGCCCATCGTCTGTAAGGTCACTCGTGTAGGAAGAGCCGGTACACTTGCCGAACAGCACGCGCACGCCCGCTCCACGCGAGCCCGCTTCCTTCACTTGCTCCACTTCCCCCATGCGAACGGTGGCGCTGAATTCGCTGCCCTCGTTGATGGTGCACTCGGAGTCTGAGGCGCCCGATGCCTTGGCCAGCGCGACGACGCGCGCGGCGAGTTCTTCCAAATGCGATGCTTCGTGCCAGTTCAACGAGAGGTGCCTCCGACGGTAATGCCATCCAGGCGCACGGTGGGGATGCCGACACCGACGGGAACGCTTTGCCCATCTTTACCGCAGATGCCGATACCCTCGTCGAGCGCGAGATCGTTACCGACCATAGTGACACGCTGCATGGCTTCGGGTCCGTTGCCGATGAGCGTGGCGCCGCGGACGGGCCGCGTGATCTTGCCGTCTTCGATGAGATAGGACTCTGTAGCATCGAAGACGAAATTGCCGCTGGTGATGTCGACTTGGCCGCCGCCGAAGGTGGCGCAGTAGAGGCCGTTTTTGACGGAGCGGACGATCTCTTCGGGATCGCTTTGTCCGGCGAGCATGAACGTGTTCGTCATGCGCGGCATGGGCACGTGCTGATAGCTTTCGCGGCGGCCATTGCCGGTCGCGGCGTTACCCATGATGCGGCCGGAGAGGCGGTCCTGCAGATAGCCTTGCAGCACTCCGTTTTCGATGAGGACGTTACGGTGGGTGAGGTTGCCTTCGTCGTCCATGTTGAGCGAGCCGCGGCGCGAATGCATGGTGCCGTCGTCGATGACGGTGACGAGGTCGCTGGCGACGCGCTGGCCGACGCGTCCGGAGTAGGCGCTGGTTCCTTTACGATTGAAGTCAGCTTCGAGGCCGTGGCCGACGGCTTCGTGCAGCAAGACGCCGGGCCAACCGGGCGCGAGGACAACGGTGAGTTCGCCGGCGGGCGCATCGACGGCGTCGAGCTGGACGATGGCCTGGCGCGCGGATTCCTTGGCGAAGTACTCGGGCGTTTTTTCGTTGAGGAAGAAATCGAAGCCAACACGGCCGCCACCACCGGCATAACCGCGTTGAGGAGGATTTTCGCCCTCACGCGCGAGGACGAGGACGTTGAGGCGGGCCATTGGCTGGCGGTCGAAATTGATGCGGCCGTCGCTGGTGGCGACAAGCACGTGTTTCATCGTGTCGGCGTAGACGGCCTGCACCATGAAGACGCGCGGATCGTAGGCGCGGGCAGCTTCGTCGGCGCGGCGCACCAGCCGCACGCGCTCGTCGAGCGGGATGTCGGCGGGGGGGGTGAGGACGGGATAGAGCTCGCGGCGGTCGCCCGCCATGAAGCCTTCCTTGATGGTTTGTGAGGGGCCTTCGGCGATGCAGGCGGCGACGCGCGCTGCATGGCGGATGCGCTCGGGCGAGAGGTCGTCGGAATAGGCGTAGCCGGTGCGCTCGCCAGCAAGAACGCGGACACCGACGCCCATGGAGACACCCTGGGTGGCGCTCTTTACGATGGACTCGTCGATGCTGATGGAAGTGGTGGCGAGGTATTCGAAGTAGAGGTCGGCGTAATCGCCGCCGCGCGAGAGGGCCTCGCTCAGCCAACCTTCCAGATCGCGCTCGGTGATGTTGAATTTCGATGCGAAGAAGGAGTCGTTGAACTGCACACTTTCAGGGTAGCAGGGGGGCAAAGCGGGGTGCTCCGCGGAGCCGTGTTTTCCAGAGCACTATTTCGGAGTACTTGAGTAGGCTGCGATCTCGAGAACGTCCACCAGATAGTAGAGCTCCGTCGTCCGTGCAGTGCCGAGTCCGGCGGGTGACGTAATCTTGAGTTCCTTCGCTGCCTTTTCGATCGCCGCGGCGCTTTTGAAGAACCATTGGGCGCCGCTCGAGGGCAAACCCATTCCGCCGGCGTTTGGACGCAGTTGCAGCTTGCCTTCCTTTTTCGAGGGGATTCGCATGTTATCGACCTTCTTCCATGCCGTGATGGAGTAAGTCAGCTGGTTGATCATTGCCGAATCCATAACGTCGCCAATGTCGGATGCGTCCCACTGAAAGGCGATACCGAAAATGCCATCGTCGTCGGCGTATACCTGTGGGTACACGATCGACTTTACTTCCGTGCCAAACGGCGTATAGAGCGTCATCCGTTCGATGCCCTTCTTCCATACACTGCCCAGCGAAACCATCGCGCCCGGCATAGCCTCGCCCGAGTCCGCGTCGTACACTAATCCCGCAATTAATCCTTGGTTGAGTTCCGCCATCGCTAGTTCCTCCGAAAGAACGTTTGCGCGAGGCAACCTCGTGACCACCGAAGATGGGTTCAGCTTACATGAAAAAAATGTCATCCGCCAGGACGGACCGGCTTTTCCTCGCGAATCGACTGGTTCCCCCAGTGGGCGGTACGGGCCGAGGCGACGGCGTCGCGGATGTTGGAATTCGGCATCTTGCGGGAGCGGACGCAATCGAGCCAGTTGGCGATGTGGGCGGCGGTACCGTCGGTGGCCGCTTTGAATTCGAAAGTGGGGTCTGGGAGGCGGTCCCAGCGGGCGCCCTTTTCGGGATAGATTGCGGTGTAGGCGCGATTCACCTTCATCATGCCTTCGGTGCCGCGGAAGACGATGCCGCCGTCTTCGATGCTGCTGACGAGGGTGCTTTCGTAGCCGACCATGAACTTTGAATAGCGCCACGAGCCGCTGACGGTGTCCGGACATTGGAAGAACTTGTTGCGGTAGATGCTGCCGCTGGCCATGACGAGGTTGGGTTTGTCTTCGCCGAGGAGCCAGTGGACGCTATCGACCCAGTGCGAGAAGAGGTCGGTGAGGGTGCCGCCGCCGAAGTCCCAGAACCAGCGCCAGTGGCGGAAGCGGACCTTATCGAATGGCTGCGCGGGTGCGCTGCCGAGCCAGGCTTTCCAATCGAGCTTGGCGGGGTCGGCAATAATCGTATCGGGCGTGCGGGTGCTGTAGTTCTGATACCAGTAGGTCATGGCCATGGTGACCTGGCCGATGGCGCCGGCGTCGATCTGTTCCTTGGCGCGGAGAAAGGTATCGGTACTGCGCTGCTGGTAGCCGACCTGAACGATTTGTTTGGTCGACTGGAAGGCTTTGAGCATCAGGTCGCCTTCTTCGATGGTGCGCGTGAGCGGCTTCTCGACGTAGACGTCTTTACCGGCGGCCATGGCGTCGAGCGCCATGCGCACGTGCCAGTGATCGGGCGCGCCGATGAGGACGGCGTCGATGTCTTTGCGGTCGAGGATGCCGCGATAGTCCTTCGTGGTGGCTGTCTGGGGGAACTCATCGAGGCGCGGCTGGTAGACGTCGCAGACGACGGCGAGGTCGGTTCCGGGCAGCTTGGTCAACTTGTTGAGCAAACCCGTGGCGCGGCCTCCGACGCCGATGCCGCCGACACGGATGCGGTCATTTGCTCCAAGGACGCGAGAGGCTGACAAGGCGGTGAGGAGGGCGGAGCGGCGGGAGAGCTTCATGGGGGATATCCTATCGCGCGCCGTTACCGGGCGATGGCTCCCCACTCCTTTTCGTAGTAGCGGACGAGAACCTGATCGTTCAGGCGGTTGGGTTGCGCTTCCACCGGCTGCATGTCGACGGGGAAATCGAAGATCTGCGGTAGACCGGCGACGGTGAGAAAGCGGAGACCGCTGGGGAGTGTTTGCGGCGGCTCATAGGGCTCAGTGGTTCCGAGCACGTAACCCCATTCGCCGAAGGAAGGCACATAGACGTGGTACGGGTGAGTTTTCCAGCCGGCCTGTTTCATGGATTCGACGATGCACCAGTAGCTCTGGCGGGCGAAGAGAGGCGAGGTACTCTGCACGGTCACCATACCGCCGGGGCGGACGGCGCGGTGGAGCAGGCGGTAGAACGCGGTGGTGTAGAGCTTGCCGAGGGAAAAATTGGTGGGATCCGGGAAGTCGATGACGACGAAGTCAAAGGGCGGTTCGCGCATCTGGGCGAGCCACACGAAGGCATCGGCGTTGATGACGTGCACCTTTGGAGAGCGGAACGAGTCCTGATTGATGGAGCGCAGCAGAGGGTGATCGCGAAAGAGGTCGGTCATCTCGTGATCGAGGTCAACCAGCGTAACCGATTCGATGCCGGGATAGCGGAGGATTTCGCGGACGGCGAGGCCGTCGCCGCCGCCGAGGACGAGTACGCGGCGGGGGGCTTCGACGGCGGCGAGGCCGGGGTGCACAAGCGCCTCGTGATAGCGGTACTCATCGCGCGAACTGAATTGCAGGTGTGAGCTTAGGAACAGGCGAAGATCGTCGTGCCAGCGGGTGAGTACGATCCGCTGGTATTTGGTTGTGCGGGTGAGGATGATGTCGTCGGCATAGAGATTGCTCTCGGCGATGGAGCTGATGCGGTCGGCTCCGGCAAAGCCGGCGCAGAGTGCGGCGAGGACAAGAAAGCAGGAGAGGCGCAACGCGTGGCGGCGCGGAAGCTCAGCAGCGAACAACCAGGTGGACCACAAGGCGACGACGGCGTTCAGCATGCCGAAGAGAATGGCCGAGCGAACCAGCCCGAGTTTGGGCACGAGAAGCAGCGGGAACAGGATGGATGCGCCGAGGGCGCCGAGGTAGTCGAAGGTGAGCACATTGGCGACGAGATCCTTGAACTGAAACCGTTCTTTGAGGATTCGCATGAGCAGGGGAATTTCCAGGCCCACCAGTGTGCCGACGAGGAACACCACACCATAGAGGAGGAAACGGAAACTCTCGGTATAAGCAAACGCCAGGAACAGGACCGTGGAGGAGAAGCCGCCGACAAGGCCGACCATCAGTTCGATGCCGACGAAGCGGGCCACGAGCGATCCCCCGAGATAGCGCGAGAGCCAACTGCCCACGCCCATGGCGAAGAGATAACTGCCGATGATGGTGGAAAACTGGAGCACGCTGTCGCCGAGCAGATAGCTGGCGAGCGTTCCGGCGATCAGTTCATAGATGAGCCCGCACGCGGCGATCAGAAATACGGAGAGGAAGAGCGCCGCGGTCATGAGCGCGCGGTCATCCGGTTAATGCACTGCCGCCGCGATGATGATGCACATACCGAGCGACATGAAGCCGACCAGGATGGCAAGGGCGACGTTTTTATTGGCGACTATCTCGTCCCACAGGGCGTAGGGCGTTAAGGCGTCCATGATCCTGAAGCTGATGATGAACAGTAGTATGCCCAGGATTGCGTAGACGAACGCGTTGATCAGGTTTCCGATGTGGAATTCCATCATAAGCTTCTCCTATTTCCCTCCAAAGTAACGCGAGTGCCCGCCATAGTGCGAGCGATACGAGCCGGGGTTGTCGCGCACGGACTTCGGCACGTTACGGACCTCGTTGATGTCGGCGAGGCTCATGCCCCGGTAGTTGTAGTAACTTGCTCCGCCGATGAGCATTAGACCGTAAAGTAAGTATCCGAGGCGCATGGCTAGTCGTCGTCCTCATCGTCCGAGCCGCTGCCGGTGGCCGAGCCGTAGTCGCTCTCGGACCATCGCTGCGACTCAAAGCCGGCCTTCTTACCAAAGCTGAAAAGCGCAGGGATCGGCACCAGCAGCATGGCGAGAAGAATCGGCCAATAGCTGGGCACGTCGCGCTTGATATTCACGGTATAGGTCATTTCGCGCGGACCGGTTGTATAAGTGTCGGTGGGTTTGGCTTCCATCTCCGGTTCCATGCGGAGGTAGTAGCGTCCCGCCGGCACGGAAGGAACGCGCACGCTATCGGTGGAGGAGCCTTCGCTCCAATCGGAGCCAGAATAGTAACTTACCTCGCGTCCGAAGTCCCACGCCTGTCCGGATTGCTCGTTGATGAGCGCCATATTGAAGTAGGCCCAATTTTGCCGCAGATTCGTTTCGAGCTCGATCTCGACATTGGTCGGCCTGCCCTTGAGTTCAAACACGGGCGTAACGAAAGATTGCTCGCCGGGCGTGTTGGCGCGAAAGAAGTAGCTCTGCTTGAATACGTTCTGGTTGCCCATGAAGAGGGCACTGCCGACGAGAACGACGAACAGGATCGCTTCGAGTGCGACGGCCGTACTGAGCGAGGACCAAAACGAAGACTTTGCTTCCGGCGGAGCGGGCTGATTGGCATAGACTCCGACAGCGCGGGGCGGAGCGCCGGTAAGTTGAAAAGCCTGCCAGATCTCGGCGCCGGTGCGGTACTCGCCAATCGACCAGTTGATTTCGCCTGGCACCATCTCACTGGACAGCACCTTGGGCGGCGCGATGTAGTCGTCGACCGTTGCGACGTCGCCGTTGCGCACTTGAAAAGGAAATTCACCGAGCACGAATACGGTGGTCGCCTGGGCGTGCTGAAAATGCTTGTACCATTCGCCCTGCCAAGACGTTGCTTTGCGTCCGTCGACCTGGCCGAACGTGGGGATGCCGGGCACAGTGCGTATTTCGTTCCAATGGCCATCGTACTCGGATAGATAGCGGAACCCTTGGAAGGGATTGAAGAGAAGGTACTCCCGCCATTCGTAGGGAGTCGCGTCGACGATGATGCGGCGCACCTGGAATCCGATGGCTTCGAACAGTTTGCCTTGCAGCTTGCCGCGCGTACCGAGCGGAATCAAGGGCTGCGCGTAGGCAGCCTTATTGTTGAACTTTTGCAGGATCTGTACCTGCGGGGAACTGACATCGAGAATGGAGAGGCAGCGCGGACAAGCTGCGTTCAGCGAGTGCGACATGCCGCGCAATTCGACGGCAGCGCCGCAATTCGGGCATTCGAGCGCGCGGGGTTTGATTGGAGGCTTCGCCGATGTGCCCATCGTTACCAGCCCTCGAATTCGCGCAGGTTGCGCAGCTTGAGATCGTCGAATTCGATAGCTTCCCCGACGAAGAACATGGGCGGTTCTTCACTATAGTCGATCGTGGCAAAGCCACGCGTCGCCGAGCGCAGGTCGGCGAACTTGGTGTCGACTTTTTCCCAATGTTCAAAAGGTAGCTCGCCTTCGACGCCTCCGTAGTGGGCGACGGTGATGGTGGTTACGAACAGGTCGGCGTCACGATACTTCAACTTGGCGCCACGAGTGACGCGATTTGGCGAGGGAAGCGGCGGCGGGTCCTTCACCTGGAAGCTGACGGCGTAGTCGAGCTGGGCGTCGCTGAGCCAGCCGCTCGACCCGTCCTGAAAGGCGAGATGCCATTCGTTCCACGCGCCGCCGCCATAGATGTAGACGATGCGCCCGACGACTTGAAACGCCTTGTTGCGGTAAATACCTTCGGTACGTAGTTGTATGGGAGACGAGTCGGAAGCGATGTCGCTCATCTCGCCCACGCGCTTCAGATCGACATCGGTGCGGACGAGGATCGAACTACAGTAGGGGCACGTGGTCTGCACGGCATTCGAGAATTGAAACTCGACCGGCGCGCCGCATTGTGGGCAATCGCTTTTGTTTTTCATGCCGCGGGCGCGTCCTTTCCGGACGGGACGAGCACGCCTGCATAGTCTCGATCCAACCGCCGCACGCCGACGTCTTGCGCGCCGAATTCGCGGATGAGATAGCCGGCAAAATCCCACTCTTCGCGCTGGCGGCAGCAGAAGAGGTTGATGCAGAGGGAGCCGTGCTCAGGGAAAGTGTGGCAGGCAAAGTGCGATTCCGAGAGGAGGCAAAGGCCGGTGACGCCGCCTTCGCCGGGGAACTTGTGCCACATGGGCGCACCGACCGGATGCAGAGGCAGATCCTCCACCAAGCGCTCCAGCAACAAGCGCAAGCGACCGGGATCACGCAAAGAATCTGGGTCGCAGCCGCGTGCGTCCACGACCCATTCGCAACCTGACATCAGCCTTGTGGTTTACCACACTCGGGGCAGAACTTGGAAGCGCGAGGAATGCGCTGGCCGCATTCGGAGCAGAATTTGAGGTCGGCCGTGGCGGTTACGCCCGCGCCGCCGACGGGCACGACAGGGGGCACGCCGCCTTGCGGGGCAGCGGTCGGAGCGGCAGGCGGAGGCGCCTGCGGAGGCTGAGGCGGGTTCATGGCCGCACCCATGGCGGAGGTCATTTGTCCCGCCATGCCGAATCCCGCGGCCAGACCGGCGCCAATGCCGGCGATGCCGCCTTCGTTCGCCGCGGCGATGGGGATGGACTGTGCCACCTGGTACTGCGTGTACTTGCCCATATCGCCGATCATGTTCATCGAAATACGCTCGTCGAGCCGCTTCTGGAGTTCGTCGGGCAGCGAGAGGTTCTCGACGACGAAGGTGTCGAGCGCGAGGCCCATTTCGGCGAAAGAGGTGGCCAGGAACTCGCCGATCTTGCGGCTCATCTCCATTTGATTGGCCGCCATGTCGAGGAACGGAACGCCGCTGGCGGCGAAGGCGTCGCTCATGCGCCCGATCAAGGTGCCGCGCAACTGGCCTTCGATTTCCGCGCTGCGATAGGTGTCGCGGGTGCCGCTGATCTTCTGGTGGAAGGTCTTCGGATCAATGATGTGCCAGCTGTAGATTCCGAACGCGCGGAGACGCACGGCGCCGAATTCCTTGTCGCGGATGGTGATGGGCTGCTGGGTGCCCCACTTCTGGTTGATCTGCTGGCGCGTGGAGAAGAAGTAAACGTCACTCTTGAACGGAGACTGGAACATCTTGTCCCAGTTCATGAGGTTGGTGAGCAACGGCAGCGTTTGCGTGTTCAACGTGTACAGGCCGGGACCGAATGCGTCCGCCGCGCGACCCTCGTTCACGAACACGGCCATTTGGGACTCACGCACAGTAAGTTTGGCGCCATTCTGGATTTCCATGTCCTGCATGGGGAAGCGCCAGGCGAGGATGCCATCCTCGGGCTCCGTCCATTGAATGACGTCTATGAATTGCTTCTTAAGGAAGCTCTTAACAGTGTCGCCGAACGACATGTGTGCCCTCCTGCACGGCTGTAGTGCGGGCGGGCCTGGTTGGCCGAACCCTCACCCCAGCGAACGGTTCTCAGCCAGTGTAACGAAGATTGCCGGCGATTGGTTCAGAAAATCGGTTGGGAGGAGGAGCGGTGAGGCGGGAGAGGCCTATTCGCCGAGAGGGGACCGGAGGCGCGCCCCAGGGGAATTCGAGTTGGCCGCGGGCCTGCCCGCCGGCATGTGGAGTCGCTCTCAGAAACGACGTTATACTAGCGCTGAAGTTGTGCCGGAACCGCGGCACTTGGGAGGAACAGCTTGAGTCCGGAGCGGTGGCGGCGTATCGAGGAGTTATTCGAGCGCGCCGCTGAATTACCCACAATTGAACGCGACACCTGGCTCGCACAGGAGTGCGGAGCCGACTCCGATCTCTTCCAGGAAGTAAGCCAGATGCTCGAGGCCGACTCGCACGGCGGTGTTGTGCGCGAGCAGGTGAGCGCCGCTGTTACGGAAATGACGCGCGAGGCGCAACCAGCTGGTCCCGGCCGGGCTGGGCCGTACCGGCTAACACGCGAGCTGGGCCGGGGGGGCATGGGCACGGTTTACCTGGGCGAGCGTGACGACGGCGAGTACGAAGGCCAGGTAGCCGTCAAGCTCATCCGAGCGGGGTTTCATACGCAACACTTCCTCGCCCGATTCAAGCGCGAACGGCAGGCGCTGGCGCGGCTCGAACATCCGAACATCGCCCGCATCTTCGACAGTGGCACGAATGACGAGGGGCTGCCGTACATCGTGATGGAAATGGTGCGTGGCGAACCCATCACTAGCTACGCAAAACGTCTGCAGCTTACGGTCGAGCAGATCCTTACCTTGTATTTGGAGGTGTGCCGCGCCGTCGGGCACGCGCATCAGAAATTTATCGTGCACCGCGATCTCAAGCCGGGCAACATTCTCGTGCAGGATGACGGGAGGCCCAAGCTACTGGACTTCGGCATCTGCAAGCTGATCGGCGATGCGCCGCCCGATGGAAGTACGGTGAGCGGCGTTCATCTCCTGACGCCCGAGTTCGCAAGCCCCGAACAAATTCTCGATGAACCCATTACAACGGCGAGCGACATCTATTCGCTGGCTGCCGTGCTTTATCAGCTGCTCACCGGCAGGCCACCCCACATTGTCACGCGCGCGAACACGGCCGGTATGCTGGCGCTTTCCAAGCAACAAGTCCGTCCGGCCAGCGAGGTGGCCGCTGACCGCTCACGCGCGCCGGAACTGCAGGGGCTGCTCGATGAGACTCTGTTGAAGGCGCTGGCCAAGGATCCGGAGCGCCGGCACCAGAGTGTGGATGAATTCATGCGCGACCTGGAGCGCGTCCTGAACCGGGAGCAGGGCATTCAGCAGGAAACCCTCATTCGCGGCAGGGCACCGGCGATTCCACGTTGGGCCTTCGTCGCTCTAGGCGGCGTGGTGTTGGCCGGCGGCCTGAGTTGGACGGCGTTGAATTGGTTCAGTCCGGAAACACGGCGGGTGGATGTGGCGACGATGCCCGCATACCTGGAAGCGCACCGGATTTTGAAAGTGGATGTGCGCGCGGCTCCTTTTGCAGACGGCGTCGGAAAGGCACTACGCGCGCTGGCAATTTTCGATCAGGCCGCGCGCGAGCATCCGGACTCAGCCCTGCTGCAATCCGGCATTGCCGAAGCCGAGGTGGTTCTCGCCGACCTGGACCCGATTCGATTTTACGAACACATGCGAAAGGCTGGGGAAGCAGCGCACCGCGGGCTGCAACTGGACAACAGTTTGGAAGAACTGCACCACTCGCTGGCCGTGTCGCTTCTGTTCGGCGCATGGCAGCCGGCCAAGGCGCTCGAGGAGTTCGACCGAGCCGTCCGCATCAATCCGCGCAAAAGTTCCTCCCATCGCCTTCGCGCCGACATCTTCTGCATGTTCGGCAGGTATCAGGATGCACTGGCGGCGCTGGACGCCGTGCTCGCAGTGTCGCCTGTTGACACCGAAATCGGCGGTGAGAAGGCGATGGTCTACTACCGCTGGCGGCGACTGGTGCAGGCGGAGCAAACGGCGCGCCAGACGCTCGCCGTCAAGTCTGACGACGCAATGTCGCGATTCGTGTTGGGGCTTATCCATCAGGCGCAGGGACACACGGCCGAGGCGGAGAAACTGTTTCGCTCCCTGCCGGAGCGGCCAGGACGGTATCCATTGGCTCTGGCGCAACTGCTGTTGAGCACGGGGCGTTCCGGCGAGGCCGGGCCGGCCATCGAGTTGGTGAGCAAATATCACCGGAATCCCTCCGCACGCGCGTTGCTGACTCTCACCGGCGGCGACCGGGAAGGCGCGATCAATCTCCTCGAGCAGGCCTACAACGAGCGAGACATCAACCTAATGTACGTGGCCATGGATCCGCGCTACGATCTGCTGCGCGACGACCCGAGGTTTGTGGAACTGTTCAAACGGATCGGGGTGCCGGCGGCGCCTTAAACACTTCCTTGCCGAGCCAGGCTTCGGCGAGCCGCTGTTCGCGGCCGACCGTGGCAACCGAAATGCCGAGGGCTTCAGCGGTTTCCTCGGCGCTCAAGCCGCCAAAAAAGCGCAATTCGATGACGCGGCATTTGCGCTCGTCGAACATACTGAGCGCGGTCATGGCATCGTCCAGCGCGACGATATCGGCGGGCTTGCCGGCGCCCACGGCCATACCCTCTTCGAGAGGCAGCGGTGCGGCACCACCGCCACGCTTCACGCTGCGCTTACGGCGGAAATAGTCGGCCAAAATTTGGCGCATCAAGCGTGCGGCCACGCCAAAGAAATGCTTGAGGTTGGCAAAGCCGGGCTCTTCCTGCGAAACAAGACGCAGATAGGCCTCATGCACCAGTTCTGTCGGCTGAAGGGTTTGGGCGTGGCGCTCGCCCCCTAGATAGGCTCGGGCGATTTTTTGTAGTTCCGAGTAGACGAGCGGCGTGAGTTTGTCGACCGCGCCCTGGTCACCCGCGCCCCAATCGGCAAGCAATCTGGTGACCTGCGACTGCGCTTCACCCCCAGCTGTCTCACTCATCTGCAACCGATTATATCCGCCCACCGTGAGCGATTCGGCCCGCAGTTCGCGCACGTGTGGCTTGGGGGTATCAGGATGACCTGTGTGCTCGTAGCCGGCGCCGACGAACGGTTAGGCAAATTGGTGGCTGGGGAACTGGCCCAACGCGGCGTTGCGGTGACTGCCTCAAACACTGTGGCGAAAGCGGCGGTCCGCGTCGAGGTGGTCTTTTCCTGCCTTGGCCATGCCGGATCACCCGGCGATGTCGCACGCAATCTCGAACTGGTGGCCGAAGCCCGGCGCGCGCGCGTTCACCGCTTCGTCTATGTTTCCGCGTTGCATGCCGGGCGGTTCCCTGCCTCGCGCTACCTTGCCGCGCATGCGCAGGTAGCGGGCCAAATCAAGCAATCCCGGTTTGGCTACGGCATTCTTGAACCGGCACCTCTATTTTCCGAGGTCGGCGAGAGCGCCTCACTGGGCATACTGTACGGCAAGGGCCTGGCTCAGTCGAATCCGATTGACGATGGCGATCTGGCTCGGCTGTGCGTGGACTTGATCGAAGGGGTGGGGTCGATGGTGGTGCCGGTAGGCGGGCCGGAAATTCTCACCGCCCGGCAAATTACCGAAGCGGCGGGCACGGCGCGGATCCGGCGGATACCTTCATGGACCTTGCGCGCGGCCAGTGCATTGTTCGCCCCTATCTCTGCAAATTACGCGGCCCGCGCACACCTGCGCCACCTGCGCGCGAGCCGTGGTTTCGTCGCGCCCGCGCTCGGCTCCACGCGGCTGGCTGAATATTTTAAAAATATTCGCGGCGCGTGATCGATTTGCCCCTTGCCTTTCGCACGTTGGCATAGAGAGCGGCGAGTAAGTTACGCCGCAACACTGTACGGAGGTCCGCCCACCGGCGTCTAGCATGGCGCCGATGAGCGGCAGTCAGTTCCCCGGAGGGTTTCCATGAAACGCACTACTTTCTTTAGAACCATTGTGTGTTCACTGCTCGCGATGAGCATCGTTCACGCACAATCACGAGTAATCACATTGCCCCAGCGGCTGTTCGGCTGGGCCGACCTGCACGCCCACCCCGCTTCGCACCTGGCTTTTGGGGCCAATAACGGCAACGACGGCATTTTTCACGGCAAGCCGGGTGGCAAGTGGACGCCGAATTCCACAAGCATCTACGATGACTTGCCGCGCTGCAATTACATTCACGGCGGCACCGACCTCGATCTGATCCGCCACGAGACGCATAAGGCACTCATGGGTCAGTTGGATGAAGTGGGCGGCTATCCGCACCTCACCGCCGATTTTGGCGATAACAACTTTGGATCGCCATCTTTTGAACAGTGGCCGAACGCGAGGAGCATTTCGCACCAGCAGATGCACATTACACAGATCCGCCGCGCCTATGAAGGAGGCCAGCGCCTGATGGTGGCCAGCGTTACCGACAACGAGTTTCTCAACGACATGTGGACCGAGATCGGCTACAACGCACTCGGTAATCCAGTGCCCGCCATCACGCCTGATTTCGGCTACAAGTCGGCGGCAAAACAGCTGTTCGCGATTCGCAAACAGGTTGGACTGAACTCGGACTGGATGGAAGTCGCCTACACCGCGGCCGACGCGCGCAGGATCATTTCGAGCAACAAAATGGCGGTGATTCTTGGCGTCGAAATGGACAGCCTGACCATTACCCAGATTGAGAAGCTTGTGAAGGAAGAAGGCGTGCGGCAGGTGATTCCGATTCACCTGATCGACAACCTCTTTGGTGGCACCGCGGTTTACAGCGACGCCTTCAATGCGGTGAACAACTTTTACTGGAGCTCGCGTAATGGCGGCAACCTGAACAACGACGGTTTCTTGAAGGTGGACTACGATCCCACGATTGAGTTCAAACTCGGCAGGCCCTCCTATCCACGGCCTGAAGGCAACAACATTTTGTTGGGCGGCGCGATCCACCTCGATCCCATTCCGATGTCGATTTTCAATACCCTCGGCTACCAGAAGAACACCGAGTCCGGCCATGTCAACGCTAAAGGTCTGGCCAAGGTGCCGTATCCCAACCCGATTGGTTTTGGAACGCTCGACTTCGGTGCTCAGTTGCTGCGCTCGCTGGCCAAATCGGGCGTAATGATCGATATTTCCCACATGGGCACGAAGTCCACACGCGACACCCTGGACATGGTGGGGCCCTGGCACTACCCTGTGATGTCGTCCCACACCGACATCCGGCCGGCTCAAGGCAAAACAGAGAACGAACGTGCCCTTGAGCGCAGCCAGGCACAGCGAATCGGCAAGCTTGGCGGCGTCATCGGTCTTGGCACGGATTGGCCGCACGGCTTCGAATCGGTGGTGGATCCGAAGGTGGATACCCAGTGGAACGTACTGCTGGGCTACCAATGGAGTCCATACGTGCCGGTCGCATACGAGTCTCCCAAAGTGAAACTGGTCAAACTGGCCGGCGACCCGGAAGTGACGTGGCTGAAGATTCCGCTGCGCAACTTCAACGTCAACTCCAACGGCAAACTGTTCGCCGTGGTGACGATTGACGGCAAGGAGCACACCTACCAGCTGAACAAGTTCAATGAAAGCTGGGCGCCCGCGACGCTGCACACGCCAACGATTGAACTGCCGGCGCACACGCGGTCGAGCCAACTGCAGTCATTCCGGTTCAAGGTGAACCCGGGCACGGCATGGAGCATAAACGAATTCCAGGTGCTCGGCGTTCCGATGGGCCGCGATCCAATTGCCACGTGGCTCGATACGTATCAGGACGGGCTCGCGCTGCTCGGCGGCAAGGGCATGGCGATCGGCACTGACATCAACGGGTTCGCCCCTCAGTTGTGGCTTCCCGCTGAAGATGTGCAATATCCGATTCATCTGGCGCACGACATTGGTCCATCCAAAAGCCCGTGGATCCTCGGCAAGGACACGTTAGGCACGCGCCAGTTCGACTTCAAGAAAGACGGCATTGCTCATTACGGCATGCTGCCGGATTTCCTGGCGGCCGTCTCCCAGCAGCCCGACGCGGGCTCGTCCATGGACAAGCTGTTCCACTCGGTGGAGGACGTCGTGGCGATGTGGGAGAAGTGTGAAAAGGCGAAGGTGAACGTTAAGTAGCACTGCAACGAGTCATCGAAGCAACGGGAGCCTGGTACATCCAGGCTCCCGTCTTGCGTTTTGAAGGGCGCGGAAGATGCGGGCGGCATTTGTAGAGCCGCCAACGACCGGCTTATGACGTTATATTGAGATGAGTTGCTACTTGCGGCCTGAACAGCTTCTCACTCTTCGGCAATAACCTTGATCGGATTCAGCAGTCAGAGCCCGATGGGCCTCAGGCGAAATGAAATGTAGCTGTCACTTGGAGGAATAGTTGATCGACGGAGGGCATTTCAACGTTTATGGATACCGTTTTCGTGTCACTGCCGAGGCAGAAACCTCGTCCGTAGAAGGCTTGGCGAACGACTTCGCCTTCTTTCAAACAGAACCGGCTACAAACTCGATAGAGATCCGGCTCAGCCCCTCGGAGCCCGACTATCGGGGCGTGCCTGGATCGGTCGCATCGGTGTACACACCGCGGAATGTTGCGGTGACGGATGGCCGCCGAAAGTATCTCGACTACGGGGGGCGGGCACTCGCTATTCATGATCGCGAGGCGAACGTCTTCCATGTTCAATCCACGCATGCGGATTTACTGTATGAGTCGGCATTTTTGTTCCTCCTGTCGAGCATGGGCGAAGCCCTGGACGCAAGCCGGTTGCATCGGATCCACGCGCTTGCTCTCGGATACCATGGGCGCGCCGTGCTGGCGATTCTTCCCATGGGTGGGGGCAAAAGCACGCTTGGCGCGTCGCTATTGGGCGAGCCCGACTTTAATTTGCTCTCCGACGACTCACCGCTCATCGCGTCCGACGGTACCGTTTATGCACTTCCATTGAGGTTAGGGCTGCTGCCGGGGAGTGAGGGCGGCGTTCCCGCCGAGTTTCGCCGCACGATCGACCGGATGGAGTTTGGTCCAAAAATTCTGGTGAAGTACAGTTATTTTGCCCATCGGGTAAAGCCCTCCGCCGAGCCGGGCATCGTTTTCATGGGCTACCGCAGTCTCTCCGACAAGTGCCGCATCGAACCCGCGGGCTCGATGGAATCCTACAAGTCGATGATGGCCAACTGCGTCATTGGGCTCGGCCTGTTTCAGGGGCTGGAATTCGTCGTAAACAATAGCGCGATGGAAATTGCCGGCAAAGCCCGTGTCGCCATGTCGCGTCTTCACAACGCCCGAACGCTGTTCAAGCGTTCTGAAGTCTACCGTCTGATTTTGGGGCGTGACCGCGCGGAGAATGCCCGTGCCGTCGCAGAGTTCGTCAGAAAACGATTGCCGGCCGCACCCGCCGCGGGATCCTAGTCGCGGCGATACTCCATCAAGCCCCGCTTGCGCCCAAGCCGCTTATCGTTGTGATAGGCAATATGGCCCAGGAAATTGGGAATGATCTTGACGTGCCAGTGAAGGCCGAAGAGCAGTGCGTCTGCCCAGTTCGAAGTTCGATGCCGGTAAATCACGGCCATTCGCCCGATCAGAATTGACAGGATGAGGACGGCGCCTGCCGGAATCACCCACGAACGGAAGTAGAACGCGGCAAATATTACGATCGGGGGACAGGCTAACATCAAAGCGCCAGCGGCGGTGGAGAATTCAAAGCGGAACAGTGGCTGCTTCCGGGAGCGAAAAGCCTCCTGAAGCCGCGCGTAGCTATAGCCTTCGCGAAAAAACCGGCGCCGGTAGTGAGCAAATCGCAGCATTGCCGCGTCGTGGCGAACCATTGGAATTGCGATGTGGAGCACAGCGTACCCGATGGCCTGCATCCTCCCGCCCATTTCGGTGTTGTGCCCGTTTGTCATCCTCTAGTCAAAACCGTTCACGGATTGAAGCGCCTCCCGTCGCACGAGGCCGATACCGGTTCCATAGAAACTAGGCCCTTCGGGCAGGGTGCGCAGGCAGATCCATTGAACGTGCATGAGCCGGTTGTACAAAGATGCCGAAGGGTATGCCTCCCGCAGACGGCCCCAGACAATGGCCACTTTGGGATCTTCAAACCAACGGAGCGCCTGCATGGCAAACTCTTTTTCAATTTGGCAATCGCCATCCACAAAGAGGACGAATGGCGCCGAGACCGCGCGCCAGCCGGCGTTGCGCGCGACGGCTGCCGAGGGCTCGTCAGGAAACAGGCGAACGACGGCAATACCACGTGCTTCCATCGCCTCCGCGCTGCCGTCCCCGGATGCCGTGTCGACGTACACGCACTCAACGCCGCCCGCCGGCTGTTCCATCCGCTCGATTGAGTCCAGACAACGCAGCAGTCTCGCTCCTTCGTTCCGGCCGATGATCACGACCGCGAGCTTCTTCGGTTGGGTGGTTTGGGATGGGAATGAGGATTCTTGCACGATCATCTTCCTGGGCGGCTCACCAGGGATCCATTGGCAGTTTGGGGCCGAGGATGTGGCGGAACTGGATAGGAGTTGTCTGTGCGACGGGCATGAACTTCGATGCCGCCTCGGGTCCAGTTGATTGGAACAAACGCCGCGCACGATCGAAGATGAGCTCACGCTCCTGGTCGCGCAGTGGAGAACCCTGGCCGGTCTGCGCCGAAGTCGTCCGCGAGCCGGGACGCATACGGCGATAGTAATGGGCCGCCGGGAGATTGACAATGCGGCTGAAGTGCGACAGGCGGAGAATGAAATCCGTGTCGGCCGTGAGTTGGAGATTGGTGTCGAACCCGCCCACGGATTTAGCCGCAGCGCGTGAGATCAGGCTGGTCCCATGGCAAACGTAGTGACCGATTCTGCCCGCGATGGCTCGATTGGCGTCGAGCGGGTGCATGCGGAGCAACACTTCCCGCCAGCCATCGGGTAGGCGCAATTCCTGCGTTCCCACGACCGCGGCCGCGGTTCGTTCGGCCTCGTGAAGCAAGGCATGCAGGCGGTTCGCAGAGGACCAGTCGTCGGAGTCCTGGACCAGGAAAGCGTCATAGTCCAGCGTCCGGATCACGTTTTGCAGGATGTTCTCGGGCCCAATGTTTACAGGCGTGGCGAGCAGCGTTACTTCCGGAAACGCTCGCACGATTTCAATGGGAGGCTCAGCGGAGCTATCGTCCACGACTAGGATATTCTCCGGCGGCCTGGTCTGGTTTGTGAGGGAGTGAAGGCACTGAGCGAGCCATTGCTCACAGGCAAAGTGAGAAACCACCGCGAGCACCCGCGATTTGGCGGTAAGAATGGGACTCTGCTCCGAACGAGGGGGATCGTCTTCGATTCGGATTGGACTGGAATTGAAACGCCACCAGCGGCTCTGGCTCTCGACCAAGGCCAGGAGCCGCGTAAGTCCCCATTCGGATGGCTGCGCGGCGGCATTGAACAGGAGGAGCGCCGCGTCTGTGGGCGCAATCCAACCACATGCGCCGAGTGAACGTGCCGCATGTGGCACGGTGCTCTCCCGCACAACGGGAAGAATTGGAGTGATGACATCGGACTCGTGCACCAGCGTCCCGGCTAAGAGCGATGGCCCATCCCACTGGCTCTCGCAGGGCACGTAGGCGGCCTGTTCACATCCGGGCGCGCGGAGGACAAATCGCGCGGCATCCACGGAGGCTTCGTTCGTGGCTGCCACACCCCACCAGTTCTTCGCCCCGGACCCGACGATTGAGGCAACTTGTTCGGTGTCGGCAGGACCATGCAGTACAACGCCGCAAACAGAGGGTTGTCCTGTGAAAAATCGGTACGCTTCCGCAAGGTGGGTGCAACTACGCGTTGCATCGAGAATCACTGCCCGGCGCGCGGGGTTAGGGGCCTCCAAGTGAAGAGTTTATCAAAGCCACCGGAACGGGCCGCCCAGGATGCCGAGAGCAACGTGGATGCGAGGATTCGGGCCGGTTTGCTACAAAAGGGGTGGGCGGAACATGGAGCAACAACTACAGTGAATGTGGTCGCGTCGTGGATACAGCGGCTGGTACGCGCCACGCACGACTGGCCGTTGGCCGGGTCGATGTACAGATCCATTTACGCCGTGGCGGCAGGGTCTGTTGGGGACCTGGCCTCTCGTGAGCCCCGGCTGGCCGGCGTGTACGCCCGGCACAGCTATGCACTTGGCACCTGGGAACCGGGCCGCAGCGACATCGACATCACAGCGGTGTGGATGGACCCCAATCCGGAACTGGTGGATCAGTTTTATCGCGACTACGCGAGACTCCAGCGGCGATTTCCGATGCTGGGCGAAGTGGAAATGATCGACGAGCGGCACCTGGCTGCGTATACGACCCGGGGCGTCTCCGGTCTTGAATCCCGCCGATGGAAACGGTTGGGCGGGAAGCATTCATTTGAGTGCCGGTATGCTGGGGACGAACGCATGGACCGGATCCGGCATGCGGTTTCCATCTATTGCCACCAGTTTCTGCCGCGATTCTGGGAGCAGCCGCGGCAGGTGAACACGCTCAGCCGTCTGACGGCAAAGGTGGCGCGGCAACTGGACGAATCGTCCAGCAAGGAAACCGATCCCGCGACGCTGTTGGGCATTTGCCTGCACAAATTGGGCCAGGCGATTCGCAAACTACCGGCTGCAGACAAAACGCCGATGGTGGACTACTGCGAATTGTTGGGCACGCTGGGCCAACCTCAGGCACCGGCGGAATCAGGTGGATCGCAGGCGGACGCGGCGATCCTGTCGGCGATTGGCCATTCGGGGGGCGCGGTGCGGCACGTAATCGTGCGGGACGATTTCGATGTCAAATCGATCGATCCGCGATATCAAAACGCGACGATCATGAACGCAGAAGTCTTTCGCTTCTACTTGTCGTTCGTCGATCCGCTTGAGCATTTCACGCTGTTGCTGGGAAGATCGGTGCACGAGGGAACCGATCCCTTGCACGATCCCTTTCCGCTATCCAAATCCGCGCTGCGGGAAACGGTGTGCCACTACGCGGTGGATCTGCTGACGTTCCCTTACCGGCCGGGCCTGGCCACAATGACCGACAGACAGTTTCGAGACCTGCTCTACGGATGGTTTCTCCGGACATTGAAGTACTTCGAAGACGGTAAATTCACGTTTAGCTACGATGAGCTACGCGCTCATTTTGGCCCGCGCTATGAAGAAAGCCAGGCGCGCTTCCCACTCCTGCATTCGATCGCAGCAGACGTCAGCTCGCACATGGCACGTTAGGTCGCGCGTTCCAGATAAATCTTCGCCAGTTCCAGCCGGAAGCTACCGGTCCCGGAAAATTTGATGAGCCTGATGGAGCCCACGTCAATTCCGGGGCCGCTGAATTTGTCGAGTGGAATTGAGATCGGCGACCAGACGTCCGGCTGCATACCAGCATCTCGCGGGTAAACGGGTGCCGACTCATTCTCCACGCCGTCAGGCGAGGTGGAGGTGATGGTGACGCGCAAATCGCGTGGAACGTTGGCGGAAACGCGAATGGCAAAACTGAGTCTTTGAAACGCCGAAGCGTCGTAGTCCAGCCATGTTGGCTGCAGGGGGAGAGCGGCGACGACGTATTGCGCATCGGGCTTCCCATCGAGCATGAGCACGGCGGAATCCTCGAGGTCCAGGATTGGAATGAACGTGCTGTCTTCCGGCTTCTCGACGCCGTCGCACCATGAGAACGGGAAATCCTCCCGGAAGACCTCGTCGGGATCGAAAATCTTTAGTCCCGCGCGAGACGCGGCCTTGTGAATCAGGTGAGGTCCCGGCAGATGGTGGCGCGTCAGGCCAATGGGTTCGAATCGAGGGCGTTCGGGAGCCCCTTTGTGTTCCACCTTGATTGGCCGGACGTGCGGCGAATATGCCAACCGGGCGAGTAATTCGTCCACCGCCTCACGCGATCCCATCGAGTGCCTGTGCTTCAACACCTGACGTTCGCCGCATTCGGGGTCGATCCATTCCAGGAGTCCGTGCCCGTTAAGGCGAATAAATTCCTTCAGAGGAGGCAGCGAGTTCATCGCATAGCGGAAGCCATCGTAGTGGCGTTCCTTCAAGTAGCCGTGATGAACATGGACCAGGTCGGCGGCCACGCAATCGAGGCCTGCGTGGAACGGGAGCTGGCGTTCAATTTCGCGGTACCAATCCCACTGGTACAACCAGGGATCGTACTTCGTCTGCGGCGTATTGAGAAATTCGGCAACGAATGCGGAGTCTCCGCCGCAATCGATACACATTGGATTCAGGCCATCGCCTGCTTCGAGCAGCGTACGGTGAAGTCCCCAGCAGATACCTGGATTGAGGGGAAGACCGGTTTGTTCTCCGAGCACGAATGCCGCGCCCAAGGAGCTGTAGTGCAAATTGGTGTCGATGCTGTCGCGAACCGTTCGATACCCGTGGACGGCGCTCGACGGGTCGTGCTGCAGGCGCTCGCGAATGCGACGGAACCAATCGGGCTGGGGAGAATAGACGTCGGCATCGACGAGGATGAAATATTGGTAGGGCGCGTGTTTCAGCGCGGCCCGCCAGCCGTAGTTGAGAAGCGCCTCTTTTTGGAACAGCTCGAGGCAACTGGCGTCTCCGTGGACGGGGACATGGTGAACTCTGGACAGCACGTCGGGCGGGTAGCAGGTGGTGGCATCACCGGGCAGCAACTCTACGAGAAATACATCGGCGTACAGATCTTGCCGCAACTGCTCGCGAATACCGGCAATGTTGGCGTTGAGCCGGGCAGGATCGTCGCCAAAGACGGCGATGATGACCGCCGTATCGGTCTGGTCGATGGTATCCGTAATCATGCTCTTGTCCGTGAATCCATGGCTGAGGCAATCGACGAACAACTCATGATTGTGCTGGCCAGCCGCCGTCGGGTGCCCAAGATCCCACATTCGTTCATGGCGCGGATGAAACAGCCGAACGCTGTCCCTTTGCACGGGCAGCAACTTGCGGAAAATTCCCGTGTAGATCGTGTCCCAATGCGGTTCGCCGACTACAAAATCGGGCAGCCACTCCCGAACCTCGGCATAAAAGCCGGCCCGTATCGCCATGGCATCGAGCCCGACCGAATAGACGGTGCGGGAATTGGAAAACAGCTCGGCAAGCGTTTTGGGGTCGCCATCGACGTCCTGGCGTTGGTATTCCACTACGGTTGCCCGCCGGGAGAGAAGGTCGTCGTAAAAATCCTCGGCGATGGCGCAGTCGACATTGGAGTACAGCAGCCAGTCGTTCGGTGAAGATTTCTGCAGGGCGAGATCGTAGAGGTCCTTCAAAAAGGGCTTCGCCGAAGGCTCGCCCAAAATGGAGGCGTCACGAGGCAAGGGACAGCTTTTCCAGCCGTCATGCCGCCAGTTTGAGTCAGTTGCAGCCAGTAGTATCCGGCCCGCCGCCGCTGTTCGGTCAACGCTTTGCAGGAATAAATCTTGGCGTTGCGCGAGTGGCGAACTGCCGGTATATGGTGCGATTGCATGCACCACATGCGTGGTATGGGTCAGACCGCTTCTCCTCCCTAAGCGAATCTGTTATTCTCTCATTGAATTCGTGTTTACCTCCACAACGGTCCCCTGAGGAGCTTTGTGTACCGTTCCAGGTAATTTACGTTCCTACCCATCCATGACACGTAAAGGGACATTCCGCGGCGGGAAAACGATCAATAGTCTTCCGCTCACCTGGCCGCAGGGCTAGGAAGCCGACGCCGCATGTCCAGAGGTCGCGTCAGGGTCGAGAATGGGAATGTCGTCAGCGACCGGGGCACGCCCTTGCGTGGCGGTAGCATCGAGATCTTCCTCTACGCGCAACAAACGGGAGCTTCGGCCTATGTCCACGATCCCGCCTTTTACAAGTGCCTGCGGCGAGCCCGCTTAAACGCACTGCGCGTGGGCTGCTTCGACGCATGGCAGCGATCACACGAGTTTCCTCACTGGGATCTGGAAAAACCGGACGACCGCGGGGCGTTCCTGGCTGAACTGGATCGGGTGGTGCAGCTGGCGGGGCAGCACGACCTCTATGCGCTAGTCGACTATCACGACGTCGGCAGGTACGACCTCTCCCACCTGGAATTGTTTTGGGACGTGGTGGCGCCACGCTATGCGAACGAGACGCATGTGCTGTTTGAGTTGGCCAACGAACCCGTATCGTGGTGCCCTGAAAACTACACCGATGAGACGCTGCGGGAGTTGGAGGGCGTGTATCAACGAATCAGGCGTCACGCGCCGGACACGCACGTGGCGTTGCTCAGCTTTGCCAATGTAGCCAAGACGAGTCCTCCCGTTGGCGACCCCATGGGTGACGTGGTCTCGCGCATGCGTGGCATCGACTGGAGCAACGCTTCGGTTGCGATTCACCCGTACGGACAACTGCAGACAAGTATCATCACGAAGTTGCGCGAGAAGGCGCCGGTGATCGTGAGCGAGATTGACCTGCCGGCGCACGCCGGAGCAACCGCTCAAAAATATCTCTACACTTCGCTGGACAATTGCGAATACGGGATCGAGGCGTTGGAACGAATCGGCGTCAGCTGGTTCAGTTGGGGAATCGGCGGGCCAGACAAGCTGAAGACCAGGTTTATCCGCGGCGTTTTATTGGACGCCGCTGAGAAAGGCTATCTGTGGGAACCGGATCTGCCGCAGAAAGCACGCGCGGGAGATTCCTCGGCGATCTTGGCATTTTTTCGCACTCTGCCGGTGGCGGAAATGTCACAGCGGATGGGCATGAAGCCGAAACACATCGCGGCGTGTGTGGGGCTGGCGGTTTTGGCCGCACTTCTGGACGGCGCCATGCTGGCGAGCTTGATTCCGATTTCTCGCGGCGCGATGGCGGGAAATTTCGACTTCCTGTGGACATCGGGGGCACTCTCCGGGATGAGGGATCGAGCGCCCGCGACTCTGACTACGTTTCTTGGAACCTTTATCGCCCTGGGCATCGCGGTGTTCTTCGTGGGCGTGCTGAAAAACGCGGCGATCTATGCACTACACCTCGCGACGGGGCGCTTATACGGCATCTATTCCGCCAAGCTTGCGAACTCCGCATTTCAGCGCTACCTCTCCTTCGGCAGGTCTTACTATACGGGGAACAACACCGGCAAAATGGCCGCAATCATCGACTACAACCACGACCTGTTGAATCTCTTCAAGGGCCTGCTGCGAATTGTCGCCACGGTTCCAGTGCTTCTCGTTCACCTTTCGGTAATGGTCCTGATTTCGTGGCGGTCGACGCTGGCCCTTCTTTTGATTTTCGTTCCGCTCCATCTCATCCGGCGCTGGATCGCGCGAAAGACTACCGGGCCCATTGAGACTTCGCAAGCCAGGACGCTGCGCATCGCCGGGAAAGCATTCGACGCGTTGCGCGCCGCGCCTCTTTTCCGGGCCTATGCCAAAGAGGATCGGGCTGTGCAATCGCATGCCGGGATCATGGAAGAATTACGAGAGGCGGATTTTCAAGTGTGGGTCTACAGCGGTTTTCTGCCGCGCATGCAGGACGTCATCACGCTGCTAGGATTGCTCACGATTCTGGTTTTCGCCCTTGCCTTCGACCGCGGCGGATCTTCAATCGCGGCGGCCTTCGTATTTTTTTTCGCGGCACGGCTGGCCATACCGCATCTGAGCGTTTTCCACGAAGTGGACTTCGAGTTTGCACAGAAGATGCCCCGCATGCGGGAGTTTTTCGACATCTTCAACGACCACGGCAAGTACGTTCTCCCAAGTGGTCCGCGGCAACTGGAAGGCATTGCAGATTCGGTTCGCTTTCAGGGGCTCACGTTCGCCTATCCAGATCGCGAGGCCGTTTTGCACGACGTGAGCTTCTCGATCAAGAAGGGGAAAGTGACCGCACTGGTGGGGCCCAGCGGTTCGGGAAAGTCGACTCTAGCCGCTCTGCTGCTGCGATACCACGATGTACCGCCGCACAAAATCGTCTTCGATGGGACCAACATTCGCGAGTTCGACACGGCATCGCTTCGGCGCAGCATAGCCTTTGTCAGCCAGGACGTGATCCTGTTGGACGACACGCTGCGGAACAATCTTGTCTTTGGGCGGGACGAGGCGGTTTCAGAGGACGAACTCAGCCGCGCGGTCACCGATGCCTGTCTCGACGAAGTGGTGGAATCGTTGCCGCAGGGCCTCGATACAACGCTTGGAGCCGACGGGCTGACATTATCGGGCGGTCAGCGCCAACGCGTTGCGATTGCCCGGGCGATGCTCAAGAAGGCCCCGATCCTGATTCTCGATGAGGCCACGAGTTCGCTCGATTCCCTGACCGAACGCCAGGTGCAGGTGGCCATGGACAATCTGCTGCGCGAGTGCACGTCGCTGGTGATCGCGCACCGGTTGTCTACAATTCAGCGCGCCGACCACGTCGTAGTGCTCGATTCGGGACGGGTCGTCGAACAGGGGACGGCACAGGAATTGCTGGAAATGCGAGGCCGCTTCCACGAGATGTGGGAGGCGCAACGTTTCGAGTAGCCTGGCCAGCGTTCATCTGGCCTTCGCGAGAATCTGCCCGACCAAATCGCTTCTTCGCGCGACGATTTCGGAGCCATCATGAGTCAGGTGCAGGTCATCCCGGTAGAGCATCTTGCCTTCCCACATTGAACGGCAGACGCCGGTGTCACAGAGTAGATCTTCGAAGCCGATTACATCCACGCCGGCCTCACGCTGTATCCGGGTGAAGAGTGCCAGCAACGGCCCGTTCCAGACACGATGCGCGGCCAGGGACAAGCCACAATCCGAATTCGGCCCGGCGATCAGGCGACGCGCCAGTATCCGTTCATTGCAACGCCCCAAATCGAGTCCCAATCCGGGGACGGGGGACACGATCACGACTCGCTTGCCAAGGCTTCGCAGCGTATCCACCGTCCGCTTCAGGTGGAGCAAGGCAACCTCCAGATTCACTTCGCGAATCTGGGTCCGATCTTCCAACAGGCGGCGCTGGGTCCACATGAACGAGCCGAAGTTGCCACCGATGACGACAATTTGCGGCGATCCGGCAGTGGAAAGATACCGTACGACAGCCTCGTTGAAATCCGTGCACCTCTCCGCGTACTGCCGGTTGTAGATGCCCGCGGAACCGCGTTCAAAAGCGGCCAGTCCCAGCGTTGGGGGGCAGACGCTGCGTGTCGCCTGGGCGATCTCCTGCCCGTCGCGATGCTGGACCATTCCGGGGATGAATTGCATTGCGAACGAGTCGCCCCACACCAGAATCGTGGGATGGGGAGAAGTCTGGCAGGCAGGCTGTGGAGCAAATTCGCCGGGATATGTGCACGGATCTCCGAGACCCCTGTTAGACCTCCTCATATTCACAAAGTCCGGTTCGCCTCCGCGGTGGAGCATCGCCAGAGAGGGAATGGCGGCGATGGCCAACGAAACGGCCAGCACCCAACCCACGGTCTTTGGAGTCAGCCGAAGATGGGACCGGCGAATCGGATTCTCAATGAAACGGAACTGAAGATAGGCGAGAAAGACGGCGACAACCACCACGAGATGGCGAAGATGCGCCGGCTCCGGCCCGAACCAAATGTTGTTCAACAACGCGAACAAGGGCCAGTGAACGAGGTAGAGCGAGTACGAAATATCACCGAACCATCCGAGGATCCTGGACGGCAGTTCATTGGCCAGCGACTCTTTCTTCGCGAGGATGATGCAAAGCGTCGCGACGCACACGATGAGAGCATCAAGACCCGGATGGAATGAGCCGACCGGCACGACGGGAGTGAGTAGGAGCGCGAGCACCGATGCCCAGTAGGCCTGATCACGAAAGCGGAACGATTCCCACGAGTACCCTTCAAGGGTGAGCGCTCCGATCGAACCTATCGCGAGTTCCCAGGCGCGCATGGGCATCAGGTAAAACGTGGCGGCAGGAGCGAGTGGAGCGAAATACAGACACAGGCCCAGGCTTGAAAAAAGCAGAAACCAAGCGCCGCCGACCCAGAATCTTCGGGGAACGAAGACTAAAGAAACCGGCATCAGCAGGTAGTACTGTTCTTCAATCGCCAGCGACCAAACATGCAACAACGGCTTCAGCTGTGCCGCGCCATCGAAGTAGCCGGATTGCTGCCATAGGACAAAATTGGCCGAGAACGT
Source organism: Acidobacteriota bacterium (assembly GCA_040007195.1). Classification (GTDB taxonomy): domain Bacteria; phylum Acidobacteriota; class Terriglobia; order Bryobacterales; family Bryobacteraceae; genus JAFLBB01. Next base: position 28,198 of record JBDTVQ010000029.1, read on the forward strand.
AAGGGCGCCAAGCAGCTGGTTGCCGAAGTCCCTCAACTCTGCGGCGTTGAGCAGGTATGCCGACGCCAGCGCCGTGAACAGAAACGTTGTGTACGCCGCAGGTAAGAGCCGCCTCAAACGCCGGGTGTAAAACTCGAGAAAACTGAATCCGCCCGCGTCGATCCCATTTTTCACCAGGCGGGTGATCAGATAGCCGGAGATCACGAAGAAGATATCCACGCCCAGGTAGCCGGCTTTCAACCGCGTGAAGCCGGCGTGCGAGAGCACGACCAGCAAGACGGCATAGCCACGAAGCGCCTGGATGTCCGATCTCATGATTGGATTGTTGGCCATGGTAGCAGGAACGCTGGAGTTGCCCGGAAGCAAGGCGAATTGGAAGGATTGGCGGGAGAGCGGGTCCGGGAGAACGCGAGTCCGTGACTTCTATCGTGGCGCGGTGACGGAGGTTAGTCCGTTATGACTGCGTTTGCGAAGAATTGTTGACTTCGTAAATTCCGGCGCTCGGCGCACTTCGCCTTTGGTGTTGGTGTCGCCCAGTCAAATCAATAACTGGTTTGGGATTACCGGGGGTCCCCGGTTGTTGGCGGTGAGCCCCCATGTTGTTGGCGGAGAGCCGAAAAGCAGAAGGGGGTGGTGGGCCTGACAGAACTCGAATCTGTGACCTCTACCGTGTCAAGGTAACAAAGATCAACGACTTACGGGAATCAGCATTGGAAACAAGAGACTTCTTGACCACCGATCAAGCACACAGTAAGACCACAAACCCCAAAAACCACCCGAACAAGACCACAACAAGACCACAGAAAACGAGCGCCGACAGCACCATTTTGGGAACGCGCTACAACCCCTCGGTGAGCAGCAGTGCTACCGATTGCGCACCTGCTCGTCGGTGTCAATGGTGAATGGACCGAGTCTCGTAATTACAGTCACGTCCGTGCCAGCCGGGTTCACCAGCACGGTAGTCTGCAGTCCGTCCAAGAACTCGTCAATCTCCAGGCAGGGTCGGCCTGCAGGGCGGAAGAGGTGCAGCCGCAAGTAGTGACAGATGCGCCGGATCGCCTCGTGCGTGTCCTGCCACTCGTGCTTCTGCGGCGTCGTCAGGTGGGCGCAGGCTTTGTCCGCCATCCGTATGAAACGTTCGAAGAGTCGCTTATCGTTCTCCGGCAGATTGTTCGCGTCAACGAACGTTCCCCCTAGGTCCTCTGCGTTCACTGCGTCATCCTCGTACTCGCGGTACTTTTTGCTGTACAGTTCATCGTTCCGCCGCTTGAACACCCCGAGCACATTGAGCATCAATCTCCCGGTGATGACCGATGCTTCGAAACAAGGAGCGAGCCACTGATCATCCTTGGCCGCACGGCCTAGCTGGGTAAGCTTGTAGTGCGCCAGCATGATCCGAATGCGGTACGGAAGGTGCTTCTCGAAATACTCGTTGATTTCCGAATCGCCCAATTTGTTCATTTGGTTCTTACCCAGCCAAAGCGCTGTTGATAGAATTTTAGCCTGTCGCTCGCGTGGCACGCAAAGAGGGATTGATGGCAACATGTTGGGCTAAATGCCTTGGCAATTGTTCCACCAAGGGGTCGAGAGAGCACATTGTTTCCAAGGCGCTGTTTCTCGGAGACTCGATTCAGGTGCAAGGCTTCGCTTGGTGCAAGGAAAAGCCCAAAGCCGTCGGCCTAGCAAGCCTCACAGCCAAAATTCTCTGCGAATACCACAACAACTCGCTATCACCTGTTGATGTGGCCGGTGCTCAAGCCTTCGATGCTCTGCGGAAAATCCGAACGTTGGAGAACACCAGGGACAAACTGAAACCACAGATTTGGAATATTAAGCGATTCACGCTCCAAGGTGCACCGCTCGAACGTTGGTTCCTGAAAACGCTCATCAACTTGTCCTTTGGCAGCGCTTACCCAATTGGTAGGCGGAGTGTCGAGCCAGGCGAACCTTCATGCGACCTGGTTGAGACTGCCTTGGGTCTGCGACAGTTTGAGGGTAAGGCTGGACTCTACTCAGTCGTGAGAACTGGGATGTCCTGTAACTCAACGGATAGGGTGGGCTTCACACCCCTAATAAAGGACTTGCATCACATCGAAGGAGGTATCTTCATCTTCCGCGGATTGATGTTCCTGCTCTCGCTAGAGCCCGACGGCCCGCCACAACCCTTGACCGGAATCCATTTCGACGGAGAACACATCGGAGACTGCCAATTGAACTTCCACAACCGCGTCATCAACGTGAAAAATCGAAAGTACCTTTCGCAAGTCCTAACGACAGTCTGGGATTAGGAACACCGCTACAAGGGATTTTATTGGTTTGTGACAAGTTGACCGTACATTACTCCTTCGTAAGGACCGCATAAGCATCGACGTTTGCGCGTCCTGGCGAGATGCAAGGCCTGGTGATAGTGTCCAGATCCGCAGTTTGGACAGACGTAGCGCATCCGCATCGGTGATCGCGGAGTCGTCATGTTCATAGCTCCCTGCACTTCTTGCACTGGTGCTCGTGGTCGTCGAGAATCACATTGAGGTGCTTCGCCATACCCACTCTGTGAGTGAGCGAGTATTTAAACTTGTCGGTTCGGGTCTGCTGTGACGTCTTGGTCTCGTCGTGAGATCGAGAAGTGCGTTGCGCCCATGAAGAACACGATCAGAGCAACGAGCACCGCTCTCGTCCAATACGGAGGCCAGAAGTTGAGGATCGCGAACAAGATGGCGTTCAGGAGGAAGCCTGGTCCAGCGGCTCCGATCCACCGCAACAGCATCGGCTGGTAGAAGAGGTTGTAGAAGGTCACGAGCAGCCAGAGTACACAGCCGATCTTGACTGGGATGCCGAGCCATCCATTCCCGACGTGGAGCAGAAGGATGATTGGGAGCCAGGTGTAAACGGTGTACAAGATCGTGAGGAATGTGGCGCCCGGGTACCGAGCGGACGTCAGCGTGCTTGGAGGGGTTGCTGTCGCTGACGCGGGAGTGATTGGCGGTGCGGCGATGTCAACGCCGGCCTTCCTCAGGATGTGGTCGGCAATCCGGGCGACCTGCTGCTCCTGCTCGGACGTGAGCGTAGTTCCCCTGACTGCCTCCCCTAACTTTCCGTAGAAGCTTGAGATGTCAAACTCGATGCTGCCCGTCTGCCCGCACTTCTCGCACACGATCTCGAAGATATCGACAGGTGTGCTCCCGACTTCTGTCATCCGCTGCGTGTCTAATCGGACCTGTCCTGAGCACTCACAGCGCACGCGTCGCAGGTACGCGTACTCTTCTACGATTGAGTTGACCTTGATTGGGGTGCTCACATCTCGGGCCCTTGATCGTAAAGGAGAGAATATCACTTCATCGGCAGCGCAGCTGGCGGTGAGGTGCTTCGCCATGAAGCGACTCTGTGAGCGAGCGAGAATTTATACTTTTCGGTTGCCTAGTTTGCGGGGCTCGGCAACAGGGATTCTTGTAGGCGTTTTCGTGGGACTAAGACCACAGTAAGACCACAGCGCCTTCCTGGGTTTCAGCAAGCGTTTAGTTTCAGCATCTTAGGGAGGAGCGCGTTTTATGGAGCGCTACCGTGTTTTCAACGACTTAGCCGTGGCAGGGAACACTTCAACAAAATCGATATAAGTGCCACAAACGCCAGGAGATAGTAGAGGAGTATGGTGGGCCTGGCAGAACTCGAATCTGCGACCTCTACCGTGTCAAGGTAGCGCTCTAACCAACTGAGCTACAGGCCCAAAGTG
>JBDTVQ010000030.1:0-31624 GCA_040007195.1 Acidobacteriota bacterium
TGCCGTACAGCCAAAGCGGGCTGCGTTTCGATTTTGCCGCGCCTTTCTATGACGATTCAGAAGGTGTTGAATATCAGACCATGCTCGAGGGCCGCCAGACGTCATGGTCGGCTTGGAGCAAGGAGTCCTGGCGCGACCTCAGCAACTTGTGGGAGGGCCGCTACCGCCTCCATGTGCGTGCGCGGAATTCCTATGGGCAGTCGAGCAATGAAGCCACCTATGCTTTTCGCGTCTTGCCGCCGTGGTACCGCACGTGGTGGGCGTACATGCTGTATGCCGTGGCCGCATTCGGTGTGACGTCGGGACTGCTTAAATGGCGGCTGTATCAATTGCGTGAGCGGAACCTGAAACTGGAGGCAATCGTCGAAGAGCGTACCGTAGAAATCCGCCACCAGCGCGATCAAATCAAAGAGCAGGAAGAAAAATCGGAGGCACTGCTCCTGAATATTCTGCCCGCTCCCGTGGCGAAGGAACTGCTTGAGACGGGCGCCGTTGAGCCAATGCTGTTTGACGACGTCACGGTGTGCTTCATCGACTTTGTCGGCTTTACGGTTTCCAGCGAGACGTTGGAGGCGCGCGAAGTGGTGGCCCAACTCGACAAGTATTTCACCGAGTTCGACCGCATTGTGACGCGCTATGGCATGGAGAAGCTGAAGACTATTGGCGACGCCTATATGTTCGTTTCGGGTTTGCCGCAACAGTCCAATTCGCACGCCGTCGATGCCGTGCTGGCGGCGCTCGAGATTCTGGAAAAGGCCAAGGAACTGGCGAGCCGGCCCGGGGGCACCGGCTGGCGCCTGCGCATCGGTTTGCATTCGGGTCCCGTTGTGGCGGGGGTGGTGGGCGTGCGCAAGTTCGCGTTCGATATTTGGGGCGACACGGTGAATCTCGCCTCGCGCATGGAGTCTAGCGGCTCGCCGAACCGGGTGAACCTCTCGGCTCGAACGTACTCACTGGTGAAGGAATTTATCGAGTGCGAAGCGCGGGGCCTGGTGCACACCAAGGATGGCCGCGACCTGGAGATGTTCTTTGCGCAGCGGATGCATCTGGCAGGCGCTGCCGGGATCGACATCAAGGAATTTCAACCGGCCTATGAGCGCCAGTATCAGGATGCGTTTGGCCGTGCGCCCAAAGCCCTGCCGCGAGATGCCGTGCGCGAAGTGCTTCTACCGGCCTCTTATAAGTGAATCGTCCAGCGCTCCTGCGCTAGAGCCGTATTCTCAAACTCGGCCTTCGCCTCAGCCAGCATTCCGCGCAACATTTCGTCGGAGTGCGACGGGTCGTGGTGAGAAAGAATGAGCTGCTTCACGCCTGCGTCGCGAGCCACCTTCACGCCTTCCATCCAAGTGCTGTGCCCCCATCCGGCTTTCGATGGATACTCGGCCGGCGTAAACTGCGCGTCATAGATGAGCACATCGGCCCCTTCGCAGTACTCGCGCATGATGCGGTCGAGTCGCGCGTCGCCATGCTCGTGATCGCAGGCGTGAACAATCACAGCGCCGCCCGATTCCAGCCGGAAGCCCGTCGCGCCTTGCGGATGATTCAAGGGGAATGAACGCACGGTCAGGTCGCCGTACTTTAAAGGTTCCTGGGTAATCTGGACGAACTCGCGCTTCGCTGACAGCAGTTCGAACTTCACCGGGAAGTAAGGGTGCGTCATCTGCCCTTCGAGGATGTCTACCACTTCAGCCGGCGGACGGCTGGAGTGGAACACCACCCGATTGGCGGGGCTGTATAGCGGAGCAAAAAACGGAATCCCCTGAATATGATCCCAATGGAAATGCGTCATCAGGAAATGAATGTCGTTGGCGTTGCGGCTGAATCGCTGCAACAGCGACAGTCCCAGCTGCCGGGCGCCCGTTCCGCCATCGATGACTACGACCTCATCGTTCGGCAATCGCAACTCCAGGCAAGTGGTATTGCCCCCGTAGCCCAGATTTTCCGGAGCCGGAGTGGGGATGGAACCGCGTACGCCCCAGAAGGTGAGCTGCAAACGAGATGGATCGTTCATCTATTCATGGTCCTTGCCAGGGCCCCTCACCCCAGGGAAAGTGTATAAGAACATAGGTTACCTGGAAATCGGCGCATTGGCATCTTTCAATCAGGGCTAAACTAAAGAATCTCATGTCAAACGATCGGGTCTCCCGTGTCATTTTTGAATACGCCACGCAAATTGGCGGCGCCCGCGAGACGGACGCCTCACTTCGGCTGAACGCCAGCATGGCGCGCGATCTGGTGGGAGCGGACCGATGCAGCATTTGGCTGATTGACACCAAGGCGGGCCAGCTTTGGACGAAAGTCGCCCACGGTGTTCCCGAGATCCGCATTCCGATGGGGCAGGGAATCGTCGGCGCGGCGATTGCGCAGAACGAAACGATCGTTGTGAACGATACCTCCCGCGACTCGCGTTTTCTTAACCGGCCCGGCCAAACGGGCGGCTACGTTGTGGAGTCGATGGTCGTGCTTCCCCTTCGCGGGACCGACGGCGGAGTGATTGGCGCACTGCAGGCGCTCAATAAGCCAGGTGGATTCTCGCAGGAGGACGTGGATTTGCTCGGGCTCGCCGCGGCGTACTCGGGCTCGGCGCTGGAGACACAGCTGCTGCGTGAAGAGGCGGAATCGGCGCGCTTGCTGCAAAAGGAAATGGAGATTGCCCAAGAAGTCCAGCAGCGGTTGTTTCCGCAATCGCCCGCACCCATTGCCGGGTTGAACTATTCGGCCTACTGCCGGCCGGCTAAATCGGTGGGCGGCGACTACTACGATTTCATTCCCATGCCCGATGGCAGTTTCTTCTTCACGCTGGGCGACGTGTCGGGGAAAGGCGTTGCCGCGGCTGTGCTGATGGCGAGCATTCAGGCCTCGATTCGGTCTCAAACGGTCGCCGTATTCGACTCCTTGGCGACGCTGCTGAGCAACTTCAACAAAGCGGTCTATTCCTTCTCGATGGAAGACCGCTATTCGACCCTCTTCTGCGGCCACCTCGATGCGTCGATGCGCCAATTGACGTATGTCAACGCCGGACAGGTGCGGCCGCTTCTGCATCGCGCGGCCACCGGCACCATCGAGCGGCTCTCCGCCGGCGGCCTGCCTGTCGGCCTGCTGCCGATGGCCGAATACGATCAGGGCCATGTCACGCTTGAAACCGGCGACGCGCTGCTTTGCTTTTCAGACGGCATCAGTGAGGCGACGAACTCCAACGGCGACATGTGGGACGAAAAGGTCGTGCGAGCGTTTCTGGCCGAACATCACGCCGAAAGCGCGGAGGATTTGATCCGTTCACTAGTTGCCGCCGCGGACAACTTCACCGGTGATGCCGAACAGTTCGACGATCTGACCGCGATGGCGATCAAAGCTGTCTAACGGCGGAACAGCGTGCCGGCCAGCCACTGCGGGCAGCCACAACCTTTTGAGCGGGCAATCCGCTACACTTGTCGCGCCTACTGAGAGGAACCTATGACAAGACTGCGGGCGATCACCAGTGTTGCGCTGCTGTTTATATTTGCATCCTGCTCTGTGGCGCAGATCGATCCGAGGAAGGCGAATAAGGCCGAAGCCAAACGATTTGTTCAGTTGGCGCAAGCAGCGGAGAAGCAAGGGAATCTTGCCGAAGCGAGAAGCTACTTCTTGCAGGCCGAGGGCAAGGCAGTCGATAAGGCGGCTGAAGATGGCCTCAAACGCGTCAACGAACTCGTGGCGGCGAGAGTCAAGCAACTGTCGGGAGATGCCGGACGTGCATACCAGTCGCAAGACTTCGCAAAAACGACCGAATTGCTCGAGTCAGCCCTGGCGCTGCAACCGGGAAATTCGACCACGGCCTACAACCTGGCGCTCACAAGATACCGGAGAGGAGAACATTCCGCGGCGATTATCCAATTGGAGCGCTATTCAGCCTCGTTGCAAACTGGCGTGCAACGGATGCAGGCGGATCAGTTGCGCTCGGCGATGATGATGGGCGTCCCCTTCGTTCCGATTCCCGAGCAGAGCTAACCGCAGTGGAACGCTGTGAACAGACAGATTGCCGAATTTGACGGTAAAGACTCTGACGAAGATGCACCGATTCTGGCTACGCCGGCTCCTAGCCTGTGCGCGCAACTGAAACTGTTGCGCGAGGTGCAGGCCGGAAATCCCGCGCTGATATTCGATCTGGCAAAATGCGCCGAACAGGAAGGGCGTTTCGACGAAGCGGTGGCATTGTTCACACAATACAACCAAGCAGTGCCGCAGGCCGTCGATGGCGACGCGGTGCTGTTGAAGATCGGCCTACTGCAGAGTCTCATGGAGTTGCCCGAGCCCGCGGGCCCGCCTACACGTTCGCTGTATGAGCGCGCGCAGCGGGAGATTGAAGATCAGCGATACGACCGCGCCATCGCTTCCTATCGCGAGATCGAAACTCTCGTCCCCGCCATGGCCGACCCGAAACGAAAGCTGGCTGGATTGCTGGAGGCGGAAGGCAAAACCGAAGAAGCCCGTGGCTACTGGCAAAAGGCTATGGCCAGCGAGAAGCGCGAGGACGGGAGGCAAGAGGCGCAGTTGATGTTGGACGGGATCGACCGGCGCAAACAAGATTGTCTGACCTCGATTGCCGCCGCGCGGCTGCCGCTAACGGATTTATTAGAAAAAGTCATTTGGGAGGGCGATCAGATTGGGCGCCCGTTCGCCATCTTCCAGATCCAATCCGCCAACGAGCAGTTACGCTCCGCAGGTGCATTCTGCCCGCTGTCGCCTGAGCTGAATGCGGTTAGGTCATTCGTTTTTTCGCAAATGAACGATTTTAGGGCGGCCTCGAGAGGTAATGGTATTTTGCACTCGGCCCTGCTGCCCGTCAGCTTCTACGGAATAATTTACGATCGGCCCTTTGCCGACGCCAAAGCAAAATCGAAACGGCCGCGCGAATACGTGAAGCTCGAGTTGGAAAAGGACACCCTGCGCATCGTAAAGATCGCCGTGTACAATCCCAAGAATCACCGCACGTCCGCCGCAACGGCGGCGGCGGGAGACGACAAGCTCGGGAATTTTGGCGCTCCTGAGGGGCTTCGCGGCAAAGTTTTTGACGGATTCACGATATCGGCCGATGGCATCAAGAAGCTGGAAACCAGAGATGGACTAATTCTTTTGGAGTTGAGCGACCGCAAGATCAAACAGCGCCGGCTGGCGATTGAACCGCTACACATGGCTCTGTTACTGCCGCTCGCGGGGCCTGGAGCACGACGCTATACCAACAACTACACGCGTCAATTCGGACAGTACATGGGTTTCGATACGGCGAAGCTAGGGAAGGAATCGATGACCACGGGCGAGAAGGTCCGCATGGTCTACGATTTTGCGATGCTTGCTTCCGACTCATTCTCACTCATGTTCGATCCGGCCTCCGCCCTTAATGTCGCCTTGGACGTAAGGCGGATCGGTAAGAACATTTCGAAGTCGACCCGGCAAGTGGAGAGATTGGGAGTGGAACTGCAGCAGACATTGCAAGGACTGCCATTTAAGGCATTGCCGGCGAGCCCGATCGATCTTACGTATCGCCTGGGTGCGCTCAAAGAGAAGTGATCGTGGTGCGCCGTCTAGAAACTCCAGCGCAGGGCCATTTGCAACTGGCGCGAGGTAGTCGTTGTTTCCGTAATTCGCCCCGCCGAGCCAATGCGCAGGCCGGTGCTGGCAAACAAACTGTACGCAGCCGTGGGCAGTTGGAAGTTGGGATGATTCGCCAGATTGAACCCTTCGGCACGGAACTGCAGAGACTGCCGCTCCGTGAGGCGGAAGGTCTTGTGAATCGCGCCATCGACGGTGACCAGGCCCGGCCCGATCAGAATGTTACGGCCGAGGTTTCCGTAATAGCCTGCCTCGGGCAGCGCGAATGCGTTTGGATCGAAGTAGCGGTCTGGTCCGCCTAAGATGATGTTCGATCCCGTAACGGCCAGGTCCGGGCGCTGCCCGAGGTCGCCAGTCGTTCCCGTTGCTTGCAGGCGCGTGCGGTCATAGCCCGTGCGCGGGTTAAAGGGCGATCCCGTCTGGGCCTGAAACATGCCGTGTAGTTCCCATCCGCCGAATGCCATCTTCGGAAGCGGTCCGCCGGGCGTCGGCACGACCCACGACCAGTTGAAGCCGAAGTTCTGGCCGACATAATAGTCCGAGAGACCGCGGTTGGAGCGGTAGTTAAACATGTTGGGCATGAAATCCATGCTGGTGTAGTCGCGGAAGACGTCTCCCGATGTCTCGTCGATGGTGCGGGCGAATGTGTAGCGCACCTGGAAGCGAACGCCCTTGCTCATGCGCCGGTCAAATTGAGCGACCAACCCGTGATGAAAGAGATTGAACTGCGTACGGATGAGAGTGATGCGGTCGTAGCCGGGATTGAGCCTGGGCACTCCGGCTGCGAAGAAGAGCCGCCCATCGGGCTGCACCTGTGGGCGTGCTGGATTGACGCTGCCGACGAACCCGGTGAGGTGGGTGCCGCGCGAGCCGACGTAACCAGCCTGCACCGAAGTCGTCGCGCCAATCTGGCGTTGAACCTGGAACTGCCACTGATAGATTCTGGGTTGGCACGCTTCGAGGTCGACCGAGTCCAGGCTCGGAAGCGAATTAGCTCCCTGCGACGCGGCGAGCAGACTTGGGAACGAGGGCGCCGTGGTGCCGACACGTTTATAACCGGGAGGTCCGAAGGCGCGCGAGGACGTGAATATCTGTGAGCCCAACGCATCGTAGAACATTCCGCCGCCCGCGCGAACGACCGTGCGGCCATCGCCGAACGGATCCCATACAATAGCCGCACGTGGGGCGACATTGGCATGCGAGGGATTGCGGTAGGCGTTGCCGGTGGAAACAATGGAATTGGTTTCGATCGGGAGTTCCAGTGACGCTGCGCTGTTGGTGGTCTCGTGAAGGGTGGAGTATGGTTCGTAGCGCAATCCGAGGCTCATCGACAGCCGCGGCATCAGCCGGATCTCGTCCTGGATGAACGCATGGTACAAATCCTGGCGGTAGTAGAGATTGATTTTCGCTCCAGGAAGCACAACTTCCCCGGAGCGGGTGCGGGCCTGGAGAAAATTCGTGAGCGAGTCGAAAGCATACGTCCCCACCAGGAGCGTGGCGTTGACGCGGTCGAAATTGACGTGATCGATTCCAGCGCCCAGCTTGAGAGAGTGCCGTCCGCGGATCAAGGCCGACTGCCAGGAAGCCTGGACGTTTTTCAGGTGTTGCGACTGCGAACCGCTGCGCGCGCGCGTTCCGCCCAATTCAGTCAGGCCGGTGACTTGAATGGAACCCATCTGCGCCCCCGGCACCAGCGAGAGGTTCGCCGGGATGCGCGAGGAGTCGGCATAGTCGCCGTTGTTGACATTGCTGAAGCCGAGGCGGAAGTTGTGGATCGTCTGCGGCGACTGAATGAACTGCGTATCGGTGTGAACGGTATGAAAGAGCGAGGTGTAGAGGAGATCCCACAAGCCGAACGGCTCTGTCGTTCGGGAGTAGGAACCGTCGCCCGTGTACCTGGCAGAGGTCCTGAGCCTCGACGACAAGATGGCATCGAATTTGGCCGAGCCGTAGTCTTCGCGGGTAGCCGTTGGATTGGCCGTACTATATTCGCCCGTTCCGTCACCGAAGATGCGGGCATTGGGCAACGGATACAGGTCGAGATACGGACGGACCTGCGGCGCCACCGGCACCTGCGTGATGGTTCCGTTCGCACCAGGAATGCGGCCTAGCCGGCCCTCGGCGGTGGGGACGTTGAAGTAGCGGTGCGGGCGCGCGATTCGCGCAATGCCTCGTAGTTGAGTACAAAAAAGAGCCGGTTCTGTTTGATGGGTCCGCTCACCAGCCCGCCGAATTGATTGCGGCGGAATGGGGGCGTGGGCGCATCGAGAGCGTCGAAAAAATTCTTCGCGTCGAGCTTGTTGTTGCGCAAAAATTCGTAGGCGCTGCCGTGCCACCGGTTGGCGCCTGATCGTGTGACGGCGGCGATTACTCCGCCGGCGGCGTGCGCATATTCGGCGCTGAACGGACTGGTGATCACGGCGATTTCGGCGATTCCTTCCAGCCCGAGCGAGCGGCCCGCGGCACTGGCGGGAGCGTTGCCGGTTCCATCGTTCACCTGCACGCCATCGAGGCGGAAGCTATTCTGCTTGGGCCGCAAGCCGTTGATCGCCACGCGCGCCCCGGTTCCGTAGGAAAGCGATGTGCGGTTGGCGTTCGCCGGAGCGACTACTCCGGGCTGCTGCGTCATCAGGTCCCACGAATCGCGGCCGTTCAGTGGAAGGGACTGCAGAGCATCGGCGCGCAGCACGCCACCCCAATCGGACGGGCTCGCGCTGAGCAAGGGCGTTACGGCGCGGACCTCGATTGTCTCTTGCGTCGTCCCGATGACGAGGCGGAAATCGACACGGGCGGTGTAGCCGGCCGAGAGCTCGAGACCGTCCTGGCGGACTGGGCGGAACCCAGGCGCTGCAACCTCTATGCGGTAATTGCCGGGAACGAGTCCGGGAATCAGGTAGCGGCCGTCGGAGTCCGAATTCGAAAAGCGCTCGTCGAGCGTTCGCGTATCGGTCGTGTGAAGAACAGCGTCGGCAACGGGAGCGCCAGACGGATCGACCACCGCGCCGTTAATGGCGGCGGCGGTCTGCGCATGCAAGGCGGGACACACGATCGTGAGAATGACGGCGGCTAGCGGCCTGAAGCCCAAGGTATGAATTTCCTTTCCATCCAATAGAGAACCGAGGTCAGCGTGAAGCCCATGCCGGCGCAGAGAACGAGACCGGCATAGAGCCTCGGCATGGCCAATGATTGACCGGCGACCCAGATGAGAATTCCCAATCCGGAGCTTGCGCCGATCATCTCCGCGGCGACGACCATGATCAGCGACATCGTGAGCGACAGACGCAATCCGGTAAAGATTTGCGGGAGGCATGGCGGAAGGTAGGCGTAGCGGAAGAGCGCGAATCCCGTGGCTCCGTAACCACGGGCGAGTTCGACATATCCGGGTTGAACGAAACGTACGGCATCCATGCAGTGGAAGGCCATCAGGGTGAAGGTAGCCAGGACGGCAGGCGCATTGCGGCTTGTCTCGCCTAGCCCAAACAAGGCGATTGCGAGCGGAAACAGCGCGAGCTTGGGCGTAGCCGTCAGTGCACCCAGCAAGGGGGCGGTGGGCGAGCGCAGAAACGAGAAGCGTCCCGCTGCCAATCCAACCAGCATCCCCACGGAGCCGCCCAGAGAAAACGCCAGGACGACACGTTGGAGTGTCGCGCCGAGATGGAGTTGCAACTCGCCAGTTTGAATCAGGTGCAGCATTTCGGCCGGTAACTGCGAGGGCGGTACGACGAGCCACTTGCTGACCAGGCCGAGCCTTGCGGCAAGCTCCCAAATCAGCAGCAGTATGGCCACCCCGGAAAGCCGGTTCAGGCGTTGCGAGAACGTTTCGCCGCGCGAAATGACAATGCCTGGCGGCCCAGCGGTGGGCGATGCTGTCATGCCGGAGCCTTGGTTGCGAGGTCCCGCAGGAGCGAACTGTCGATCAGCGTCTCCGCGGCGATGGGAACTTCGAGGAACTTCCTGTTGACGGCCCAATCGATGAAGACCTTAACGCTAGCCGCATCGATCGCGCCGCCGTTTGCGGTTTCCTCCGGACAATTCCCGACGGGCGCGTCGGGATCGCCCGCCGCAGCCGACCACTTGCGATTAAAATCGGGATACTTGTTGCCAAAAAAGGCTTCGCTGCCGCGATTACAGGCGCGAAGAAACCGGAGACCTACGTCGCGTTGCTCCCCACGTAGCCGCTCTCCAAAGAGGATGAACAAAGTCTGAATTTTGGGCTGGAACAGCTCGGCGCCAGGGAAAAATCCGAACTCCGCGCGTCTGCCAGCGGGAATACCCTTGAGCGCACCGGCTTGTACGATCGCGTCCAGGCCGCCCGCCAATAGTGCAGCGACGGATTCCGACCGCTTCACGGCGATTGCTTGAATATCGGCACGCGTCATTCCTGACGCGTTCAGTACGACGTCGAGTGCGAAATCGGAAAGGCTGCCGGGCGTGGAGTAGGCGATGCGCTTGCCCTTGAGTTCGTGAAAATCCTTCAAGCCGTGAGGGAATGCGGATAGGCGGCAATAGAACTGGCCCCATCCGCCACAGACGCGCGAGGCCGACTGCCGTGCCGATACCATGCGCACTGGCGCACCCTGCGCCACGGCGTTGGGGATCGCGGGAGTCATCGCAATCATGCAGACGTCGAGTTTCCCAGCCGCAAGCGCGGAAATGTGAAGGCCCGAAACACTTGCGCCTTCCGCTTCGATTTTCAATCCTTCTTCGCGGAAGTACCCTTGCTCGATTCCCAGGAAAAGAGGACCTGAAGATAGAGCCACCTGGACCACTCCCACGCGGACGGCCTGCTCACCCCGTGGTACCTTTTTTGGCGCGCAGGCCGTGCCGGCCGCCGTCAGTGCGAGCCAATCGCGGCGTGTCATTGCGCGGCCACCTCCGCGGCAGCCGATCGCCTGCCCGATCCAATGAATCGCAAGGGATGTACTTTTCCGTTCAAGCCAATCTCCGGTTCTTCGATGGCGGCGTGAAGTCCGCCGGTGAATTTCCACATGCGGACCGATAGATGTCCGCCGTACAAGCGGGCCATCTGATCGAGAAAGAATTCCTGAACGACGGCCGCCGATTCCACTCCGGTGCGCCGGCTGATCCGCAACAGGACTTCGGTTTGGGCAGAGCCCTCGCGCTCGGCTAATTGATAGTCGCCGGGCGATCCTCCGAAACGTGCCGGGAGATCGACCTCGAGCAGCCGGATCAGATCCATCGCCTCAAGTGTGATGCCCTGGCCGGTCACTTTGCCATAGGAGAAGATGTCGCGCACCTGGAGGTCGAAACCAACGCGGCTGAATTCGCAATCGCAGGTGGCCGGCTCGATCACTGCGCTGTCGTCCACCTCAACGTTTATGAGAATGCGCGGCGAATGCGGTGCCAGATTCGTCGCGTATAGCGCGTTCTGGCCCGGCTCCTCGCGGGGGCGCGTGAGCAACATCAGCGCATCCTGCACCAGATGGACGCAATTACCCTTCGACATCTGCCGGCAGGCATAGCCGATCGTTCCAAATTCAACGGAGTGGTACTGCGGAAATACCGTCGAGCCGGTGGATTCCATCACGGCACGTTTGGCATCCGAAAGTGGTTCTCCGGAAACGATGAATTGCGTGCCGCTGATATCCAGCCCCCTTTCCAGGGCCGCGGCCGCGACGCGAGTGGCGGGGCTGACCGTGCTGCGGACGACTGCCGGACGGCCTTTGCGTTTGAGTTCAGCCAGGTACAACGCGACCGGAGCGAAATCGTTCTCCGGCAGAAATTCTGGGAAAGGTATCTTCTTCCCGAGCACACGGGCTTGCGCCACCAGGAAACGGGACGCCATCTTATAGTGCCACGCCTTGGAAGCACTCACCCCAAGCGCGAACCATCGTTGGGCGGGAGAACCGAGGTGGTGCCAGGCAATCATGGCACGCAACGGCCAGACTGAAGGAAGAATCGAACTGACCAGCACGCGCGGACGACTTGCAAACCCAAACTCCCGGAACGCGAGTGCTTCGTAGCCTTCCCGCTGCACGTAGCTCGCGTTTCCCACGGTGCTCTTGTAGCTTGCGCCGGTGCTGCCACTGGTCGAATGCTCTACAATTCCACGTCCCCACGGGCTATCTAAATCGGAAAGCTTCCAAGGAATCTCACGGCCACCACGCACCAGCGGCTCCCTGCCCCTGAACTCGGAGTGGCGCACGTAGACGCCGGCGTCGAGCAATTCATCCAGCGCTTTCCGTATTCCCTTTTGGCGAACCGCGACTTCCAAATCTCGATAGGTGCAACCTGCGAAATCGAACAAGGTGCGATAGAGATTCTTTGGGTTATCGAGCACGTGTTTGGCCATCTGCAGGAATCGCTCTTCGCGGTGCAGCATCTGCTCACGGACGGGAGCAACGGGATCGGCAGGGCGGCGGCATAATTGATAGCTGGCAAAGCCCACTGCCATACGCGCATAGTAGTTGGCCGTATGGAGCGTGCTGCTAATGGGCATGAACAGTCTCCCAACGCATGCCTAGTCCCGCGTGAATCGTGCGTTTGATGTCGATGAACCGCGAGGTCATGGTGAGCTCGAACGGGCGCGGATAGTCGAAGGGGATGTAATGTTCGGAGTGAATGCGGCCTGGTGAACCTTCGAGCACAACCACCCGTTGCGCAAGTAGGATGGCCTCTTCGATGTCATGTGTGACGAAGATAACCGGCACACGCGAAGCAACCCAAAGATCGAGCAGTTCTTGCTGCAGCGTGGCACGGGTTTGCGCATCGACGGCGCCGAACGGCTCGTCCATCAACAGAATGGCGGGATCGCTCAGGAATGCACGGATCACGGCCACGCGCTGCTTCATGCCGGTGGAGAGCTCGGCGGGCCAGGCATGCTCCCGTCCGGCGAGACCCATGCGCTCGAATAGCGGACGTGCCTTCTCCTCGGCGACTTGGGGCGAGACTCCCGCCATCCGCATGCCAAATGTGGCGTTGTCGATCACGTTCAGCCAGGGAAAGAGATTCTGTTCTTGAAACACCGAACGGATCTGTTCGCGGCCGCCGGGGTTGAGGCCTCGCACCTCTACGCGCCCCGAGGATGATTGCAAATAGCCTGCGATCAAGCGGAGAAGCGTAGTCTTGCCGCAGCCGCTTGGACCGGCAATGGCGACGAATTCAGATGGCCGTGTCTTGAGCGAAATTCGCTCTAGCGCCTGGACGCAACCGCTCGACGTGGAATAGGAGACGGAGGCCTCCTCACACTCTATCGTGATCAATACTCTCCTCCGGCCGATTCACGAAGAACCACCAGTAATTCTGACAGTATAGTCGCTATTCGTGTCGATTCGATGCAGTACCTGGGAATTGGAGCGGACCAGTACTGGTCTGGGATTGCCGGGGGTCGCCCGTTGTTGGCGGAGAGGCGCAGAGCCTTGGCGTAGAGATGAAGCTTTGGGGTGCCCAACGGGGATCGAACCCGTGACATCCGGAACCACAATCCGGCGCTCTACCAGCTGAGCTATGGGCACCGCAGCGAACTCATTTAGTTTAGCAGAGGAGGCATGGGGCGAGCACGAACCGGCCGGTTTGCGGCGGAGCCTGACGCGGCTATTTGAACAGGTTGATGCAGGTGTTGATGATGAGCGCGTTGAGGAAGTCGATCAGGAACGCGCCGACGATGCTGATGGCGAAGAATGCCTGAGGAGCGGGTCCGTATTTGCGCGCGACCTCGCCCATGCAGGCGATGGCGTTGGCAGAGGTGCCGAGCATGAAGCCGCAGTATCCGCTGGCCATCACGGCGGCGGTGTAGTTGCGGCCCATGACGCGGAAGACGAGGTAGCGGCAGAGTAGCAGGACGAGGGCGATCTGGGCGATCAGGATGACGAGGACAGGCAGCGCCAGGTGCACCAGTTCCCAGAGCTTGAGGGTGAGCAAAGCCATGCCCATGAAGAGTTCGAGCGAAATATTTCCGATTTCGTCCATCTTGCCTTGCGATATCTTGAACCAGTTTGTGCTGTCGTCGAAGTTGCGGATGGCGGCGGCGCAGATCATGGAACCGATGTAGGCGGGAAGCACGAGTCCCCAGGCTTCAAAGCGTGCGCTGACGAGCGAGCCGAGAGCCATGGAGACGCCGATGGCGATGACGTTTCCGAGATAGGTGGAGCCTTCGGTCTCTTCAAAGTGGAAGGCAGTGCCAGCCTGCGAGGCCTTGGAATGCAGGTCGTTGTCGCGGATTAGCTTGCCGCCAACCCAGCCGCCCAGCAGGCCGCCGGAGACGATGCCGAAGATGGCAGAGGCGAGTCCGGCCGCGGTTCCGCCGGCGACTCCAGCAGCTTCGAAAGTGGGTCCAAAAGCGAGGGCGGTGGCGGGACCGCCGGCTTGCGAGACGGAGCCGGCGAGGACGCCCATGAGCGGGTGGAGTCCGAGCGCGGTGGCAAGCGAAATGCCGAGGATATTTTCGAGCGTTACACCGACGACAGAAACGAGCAGGGCATACAGCACCAGCTTGCCTCCGATGCGGAGCAGCCGCAGGCTGGCGCTCATGCCGACGGTCGTGAAGAAACCGATCATGAGGATGTCGCGCAGCGTCATGTCGAAGTCGAAGTTCACGACGCGGTCGCGGAGGATGACGACAGCGACGGCATAGACAAGACCGCCGGTGATGGAGGCGGGGATGTTCAAGCGGTCCAGTTGCGGGAACATCCGCTTCAGCCATGCGCCAAGGACGATGCCGAAGCCGGCCAGGCCAAGGACCTGAATTACCGAAATCTTGAGTGTTGGAACCATCCGGCCTTCCTTTTGGCCGGATCCTTAGAGGTCGGCCTTTTTCCAGAGTTCGTCTACCCGCGCCCGCACATCAGGCGCCATCGTGATCACACCGGGCCAGCGGCGTGTGAAGCCTTCTTCGGGCCACTTACGGGTGGCGTCGAGGCCCATCTTGGAACCGTAGTTCGCCAGACGGCTGGCGTGATCGAGCGAATCGACAGGCCCCATGACAAACTCGATGTCGCGTTGCGGATCGATGTTGTTGAGGGCCTTCCAGGCGACTTCGCTGACGTTTTGCACGTCGACTTCTTCGTCGACGACCACGATCACTTTCGAGAACATGGCCTGGCCTAGCCCCCAAATGGCGTGCATGACTTTGCGCGCCTGGCCGGGGTAAGTTTTCCTGATGGAGACGAGGATCAGGTTATGAAAGATGCCTTCGGCGGGCATGCAGATGTCGCGTACTTCGGGCAACTGCATGCGCATCAAAGGTAGGAAAATCCGCTCGATCGCCTTGCCCATGTAGAAATCTTCCATGGGAGGCGGGCCGACGATCGTGGTCGCGTAGACGGGATTCTTGCGCTGCGTGACGCAGGTGACGTGGAAGACGGGGTAATCGTCTTCAAGCGAATAGAATCCTGTATGATCGCCGAACGGGCCCTCGGTGCGCAACTCGCCCAGTTCGAGATAGCCTTCGAGAACGATCTCCGAGTTGGCGGGAACTTCGATGTCGACGGTTTCGCATTTGACCATTTCGACGGGCTTCTTGCGGAGAAAGCCGGCGATCATCATCTCGTCGATGTCGGGCGGCAGGGGGAGGATGGCCGAGTACATCGTCGCGGGGTCGGCGCCGAGGGCGACGGCGACTTCCATGCGCCCGGCCTTGCCTTCGGCGCGCAGGCGGCGATAGTGGTCGGCACCCTGTTTGTGGGTCTGCCAATGCATCCCTGTAGTGCGCTCGTCGTAGATCTGAATGCGATAGCAGCCGCAATTGCGTTTGCCGGTGACGGGGTTCTTTGAGAACACCATGGGCAGCGTGATGAACCTGCCGCCGTCTTCGGGCCAGCATTTCAGGACGGGATAATCGAACAGGGAGAAGTTGTCGCGTTTGATCACTTCCTTGCACGGGCCGTCTTTGACGATGGTGGGGAAGAATGCGCCGACCTCGGCCAACATGGGCAGCATTTTGAGCTTGCTGAGAATGCCTTCAGGCATGCGCATTTGCAGGTAATCGGCGATGCGCTGGGCGATGGAGTCGACCGAATCCACTTCAAGCGCGATCTGCATGCGGCGGTCGCTGGCGAAGGCGTTAATGAGAACGGGAACGGTGTGACCCTTGGGCTTTTCGAAGAGGAAAGCCGGTCCGCCGCCTTTCACCGAACGGTCGGCGAACTCAGCTATTTCGAGAATGGGGTCGACTTCGACGGAAACGCGTTTGAGCTCGCCGGCCTTTTCGAGGGCGGCGACGAAGGCTCGTAAATCCTGGTAAGCGATGGTGGCTCCTTGTGCCGGCAGGCTTGTGAACGGGTTGATTCCGCACACGCACGGCCGCTTTCGTCTACTCTAAACAATTTGGGACACACAATGACAAATCGGACTGCTTTTGTTACGGGCGCGAGCCGTGGTATTGGGCGCGCCTGTGCGTTGGAACTGGCGCGCGGCGGGGCACGGGTGGTGCTGGCGGCGCGCCAGCGGGAGAAGTTGGAAGAGGTTGCGGGCGAGGTTCGGGCCTTGGGCGCCGAGGCAATGGTGGTGGAAATCGACCTGGGGTCGGCCGAATCGATTGCACAGGCGTTCGCGGCGGTAAAAGAGTTCGCGCCGTTCCATATTCTGGTGAACAACGCCGGCATTACGCGCGACACTTTGGCGCTGCGAATGAAGTTGGAAGACTGGGAGGCGGTGATCCGCACCAACCTGACGGGTTCGTTCTTGTGCATTCAACAGGTGCTACAGGGAATGATGCGCGAACGTTGGGGCCGGATCATCAATATCTCGTCGGTGGTGGCCGAGGCCGGGAATGCGGGCCAGGCGAACTATGTGGCCTCGAAGGCGGGATTGATTGGGATGACGAAATCGCTGGCGCAGGAGATGGCCAGCCGCAACGTCACGGTGAACGCCGTGGCGCCCGGATTTATCGACACCGATATGACTTCGGTGCTGAACCATGAATTGAAGACGGCGATTCTGGGGAAAATTCCGTTGAAGCGTTTGGGCACGCCGGAGGATATCGCCGCAGCGGTGGCGTTTCTGGCGAGCGAAGGTGCGGCGTACATCACCGGTCACGTATTGGACGTGAACGGCGGAATGTATATGTAGATGGGAACGACGTGCACGGCGTCCGGTCAAGCTACCGCGTGCCGGATTTCGCCGTAGAAGAACGAGAGCACGTTGTCAACGGCGAGAGCAATGCCCGCTTCGAGTGCCTCGGGCGTGACGCCTGCGGCGTGCGGAGAAAGCACGACGTTATTCATCAACGTGAGCGGATGAGCCGGCGGTAGGGGTTCGACATCGAAGACATCGAGGCCGGCACCGAGTAGGTGGCCGTTATTGAGGGCTGCGATCATAGCTGCTTCGTCCACGATGGGGCCCCGCGCGGAATTGACAAGAATTGCACCGGGTTTCATGAGTGCGATGCGCGATGCGTCGAGGAAGCCGCGGGTTTGTTCGCTGAGGCGAAGGTGGAGGCTAACGACGTCGCTCGAGGTGAGGAGTTCTTCGATTGAGACGTGAGGGAAGCCGAGTTCCGGTTTGGGGTTCATCGTCCAAGAGAGCACGCGCATGCCGATGGCTTCGCCGAGGCGCGCGAAGCGGCGTCCAATTTCGCCGAGTCCGATGACGCCAAGGGTCTTGCCGTGAAGCTGTACCATGCCACCGCGCGGCCATTCCCCGGCGCGCACGCGAGCGTCGATTTGCGGAATGCGGCGGGCAACGGCGAGCATCAACGCGAGCGTGTGCTCGGCGATGGAGGTTGCGGACACGGCGGGCGTGTTGGTAACGCGGATGCCGAGCGCGCGGGCGGCATCGAGATCGACATTATCCGTACCGGTGCCCCAAATGCTGATGTGGCGCACCGTGGGGCAACGTTCCATGACGGCGCGCGTGATCTTGGACGAGGACCGGACGTTGATGATCGACTCGGCCCCCTGGATGCGTTCGACGAGAACCTCTGCGACGCCGGGAAGGGTGTCGAAGTAGCGGACGTCGGTAGCGGCCTTGAGGCGCGCGAATGAGGGGCTGAGAGCGAAGACGGCGGGGGCGTCGTCAGGGACGGCAACGATTTTCACTTGCGCAAGCGCTCCAGTTTGGCCAGGAATTTGGGATGGGCGAGAACGTCGCGGTTGACGACTCCGTTGGGCACTTCGCCGCGAGAGATGGCGAGGACGGCGTCGGCGGCTTCGCTGCCGTTGTCGTTCATTAGCTCCGTGGTCCAGGCCAGGGCATGCGGGGCGACAATGACGTTATCGAGGGAGAAGAGCGGGTCGTCTTTAGGCGGCGGCTCGACGGGGAAGACGTCGATACCCGCGCCCGCGATCCAGCGTTCCGTGAGCGCGCGAACGAGGGCGGCATGTTCAACGATGGGGCCTCGCGCGGTGTTGATGAAGTAGGAGGCGGACTTCATCAGGCGGAAGTGGCGCTCCTGGATGAGGCCGCGTGTGGTTTGGTTGAGCAGCGTGTTGACGGTGACGAAATCGGATTCGCGGAATACTGTATCCATGTCGACCAGTTCCACGCCCAGGTGCTTCACCTGATCCTGTGTGACGTGCGGGTCGTAGGCGATGAAGCGGCCGAAGCCGAGGCTTTGGGCGAGGCGGAACATCTCCTGGCCGATGTTGCCGCAGCCAATAGAACCGAGCGTGCGGCCGCCAATGCTGATGCCCATCTTGGGGAGGTCGCCGCGCCAACCGCCCGCGCGGGTCACCTTGTCTTGGAGCATCAGATTCTTGGAGAGAGCGAAGATCAGCGTGAAAATCGCCTCGGAGACAGGGCGCCGAACAGAGCCGGGTGTGATGGTGAGGGCAACGCCCGCTTCGGTGAGCGCGGGGACGTCGATACGGTCATAGCCGACGCCCCAACGCGCCACCACGGCGAGACGATCGGCGCCGCGCAGGCTCTCGGCCGTAAGCTTGGTGGCGAGGGCGAAGAGTGCGTCAAAGCCGTTTAGTGAGCCGGAGCCGGCGCACTTGTCGGAGTCGGTTTGCACTCTATCCCAGGCGAAGTTGGGGACGCCTGAGAACTTCTTCTTGCAGACATATTCGAGGGGTTCGACGGCCTCCGTATAGAAATCATCGGAGACGCCTAGGCGAAACGGATCACTCACTCTTTTCCTCCACTGGCAGTAACGCCCGAATCAACGGGGCGGGCGCTGGCCTGATAAATCGCATTGAGAACAAACTTGAAGGTTCCGACGGATTGCGCGCGGAATTGCGGACGAAAGCCGAACAGCACAACACGGCCTTTGCCGAGACGGGCTTCGGCGAGGATAGCTTTGCCATGCACGGCGCGTTCGCCGGAGAGCCAACCGCTTGCAAGCAGGTCGTGGCTCGCGTAGCGGGCAACGGCTTTCACTTCGCGGTCGTCTTTGTTGAAGTCATGGAGCAGCGAGATGTCCCAGGCGATACCGCCGCTGGCGAAGGCGAAGGCGTCCTGCGGCATGCCCCAGGCGATGGGGTTTGCAGTGTCGACCTTGATGCGAATGATCGAACCGGGCGAGTAGTAGCCGTTACCTTCGTCATCGGAGCGCGCGGCGACGCGCAGAGGAAGCGGAAACATCTGCACGGGGAGGTCGCTCGCGGAATCGAAGGTGAGCAAGGTGCCGCCGGCACGAACAAACTCTTCGAGTTGCGTAGCTCCGGCGAGGCCGATTCCGCCGGTGAATTCGGGACGCTGCAGAACGGGGATACTTTTGGCCGAGCGGACGACTCCAGCGGACTGACCGAGGCGGGTGCCATGAAGGATGGAGGCCATGGTTTGGTCGGCAAGGATGACCGTATCGAATTTTGTGGTCCAATCGCCGCGCGCGAAGTCCTCGTTCTTGAGGAGCGTGTAGGGGACTTTATAGTCGTCGAGCAGGAACTGGGTCCAACCGGTGTCCATGTTGGCGACGTATGGTTCGTAGACGGCCACGCGGGGAAGCTTCATTTCGAAGGCGCCGTGCGAATATGCAGCGGCCGCGGCCTGGCCTTCCACGAGCCATTCTCCGCCAGCGGCGCGGCGCACCGAGGCGCCCGCCACCAGCTTTTCGGCGACGGTGCGGAACGATGCAGTGTGGTGAAAGTTGGTGGATCCGGCCGGAACTTCGAGCTTCGCGACTGCTTCGAGCGACGCTTCGAAGCCTTGGTCGATGCGGTGGACTTCTACGCCCATGTTCATGGGCATGGTCCAGCCGGCAACGTCGTATGGCTTCTTGGTCGGACCCGACTGGCCCGTGCGGAGTTCCGGATAGTCTTGCGGCCCCATGAGGTCTTTCAGGTAGGCGCGAAAGGGCTGCGCGGCGCGAAGAACATAGGAGCCGGTGGGCCATGTTTTGCCGCCCGCTGAAAAGGGTGCGCGGGCGCGTTCCACCTGGATGCCGGCGAGTTGCAGGCGGCGAAGCATGTCGACGGCGGCGGGGGAGTCCCACTGATCGGCGGGAACGACGTAGGCATAGGGGCTTCCATGGTTGCCTTGGTCGATCGCCGCGCGGGCCAGTTCGTAGGCCTTCCAGAGAAAGTACTCCGAGCGCGTGGCGGCGAGTTCCAGGATGGCAAAGTCGGCCGTGAGCATGTAATCGATGGCGTCGCGGATTCCCCATTTGCCACCGAGCCAGGGCATGGAATAAAAGACACTGGACTCTTTTGTCGGGATGCCGTTCGTGAACCGGTCCGGGAGATCGGAGAGCGCGTAGTCGGCGGGCGTGGCATAAGAGTGAAGCGCGGTTTCCGTTAGGATGCCATGCATGTTGTGGAACTTGGGCACCGTGCGGAGGCCGCCATTCCACCATGCGTCGTAGCCGTGATAGCTGAGTACCCCGGCTTTGCCCTCACGGGCGAAGCGTTCGCGCATGGCCGAGCCGATGATATTGACGCCTTCGAGGATAGACGGCGGGATGTTGGGATTGAGCGGTTCGGCGTAGGGCGGCACGAAGATGCGCGCCGGGAATGCTGGGGACTGGTGCTGATTGTAAATGATGTGAGGGAACCACTCCTCATAGAACATGCGCGAAACGCTTCGGGTTTCGGTGAGGTTCATCATGAACCAGTCGCGGTTGTTGTCGTGGCCTGCGTATTTCTGATACAGCTGCGGGAGGGGCGCGAGTTCGAACGGCGTGCCAACGTTTCGGCGATACCAGTGGGAGACAAGGTCGAGGCCATCTGGATTGATGACGGGAACTTGAAGCAGGATGACGTGGTCGCGGATGCGGCGGGTTTCTTCGTTTTCGCCGGTGACCATGCGGTAGGCGAGATCGAAGCTCTGCTGCACAGGAGCGACTTCGCTGGCGTGGAGGCCGGAATCGATCCACACGATGGCTTTGCCTTCACGTGAGAGGCGGCGAGCTTCTTCCTGCGTGGCGAGACCAAGAGCAAGCTTGCGGTTGATCTCTTTCCAGCGGCTGAGCTGCTTCAGATTTTCTTCGCTGGAGATGTAGGCGACGAGCATCGGCTTGCCGTTGGCGCTCTTGCCGAACTCTTCCAGAACGATGCGACTACTCGATTGCGCGAGCTTCCGGAAGTAGCCGGCGACGTCTGAGTAGTCGGCGAGTTTGTAGTCCTCACCTGGCGTGTAACCGAGGTGGTCTTTGGGCGTGGGGACTTGCGCAACAAGCGATTGCGCGCTCAACAGGGAGGCGAGCGCAAAGGCGGACACGATGCCCCGGATCGTCGGGTTCCGCATAATGTGGACAATAATACTATGCCCCACTCTCAGGACCTCACGTTTCGTGTGGGTTTGATTCAGACAACCAGTTCAGACGACGCGCAAGCGAACACGGACAAGACCGTGGAGCTTGTGCGCGAGGCCGCGCGTCGCGGGGCGCAGATTATCTGTCTGCAAGAGATGTATCGTTCGCCGTACTTTTGCCGCGAGGAGAACGCGGACCTTTTCGACTGGGCGGAGACCGTGCCGGGCCCATCCACAGAGGCCTTGGCGAAAGTGGCAAAAGAGCACCAGGTGGTGGTAATCGTTCCGATTTTCGAGAAGCGGGCTGTGGGGCTGTATCACAACACAGCCGTAGTGCTGGACGCCGATGGATCGAACTTGGGAATGTATCGCAAGATGCATATTCCGGACGATCCCCTCTTTTATGAGAAGTTCTACTTCACTCCGGGAGACTTGGGCTTCCGTACGTTCGATACGCGGTATGGGCGAATTGCAACGTTGATCTGCTGGGACCAGTGGTATCCGGAGGGCGCGCGGCTGGCGGCGCTGGGCGGAGCGAACATTCTATTTTATCCGACAGCGATCGGCTGGCACCCGTATGAGAAGGCGACGCATGGCGCGTCGCAGCGCAGCGCGTGGCAGACAATTCAGCGCTCGCACGCCATTGCGAACGGGATTTACGTCGCGGCGGCGAACCGGATTGGCTTCGAGGGGCCGCCGGACAACGGCCTGGAATTTTGGGGCTCGTCGTTCATTAGCGATCCGATTGGCGTGGTGATCGCCGAAGCGAGCGTGGACAAGGAAGAGATTCTGGTGGCCGAATGCTCGACGGCGCGGATGGAAGAAGTGCGTCGCGGATGGCCTTTCCTGCGCGACCGGCGCATTGATGCATACGGGCCGATTGTGAACCGGTGGCTCGCGTAATGGCGGCTGAACATCCGAAGATGCAATTTCGCATGCCGGCGGAGTGGGAGACGCACGAAGCGACATGGCTGGCGTGGCCACATGAGCGCTCGGACTGGCCGAGGAAGTTTGCGCCGGTGCCATGGGTGTATGGCGAGTTCGTACGGTACGTGTCGCTGCACGAGCGCGTGCGGATTCTGGTGATGGATGCGGCGGAGCGGAAGCGTGTAGAGGGCGTGCTGCGCAAGTGCGGGGTGGACTTGGCGGCGATTGATTTTTATTTGCGGCCAACAGACCGGTCGTGGACGCGGGACTTCTGTCCGATCTTCGTGCACGATGATCGCGGGCGCACGGCGGTGACCGATTGGATCTTCAACGGCTGGGCGAAGTATCCCAATCATAAGCGTGACAATGCGATTCCGAGGTGGTTGGCGGGGCGGTTGAAGATGGAGCGCGTGGAGCCGGGGATGGTGCTGGAGGGCGGTAGCATCGATGTGAACGGCGCGGGGCTGTTGCTCACGACGGAGGAGTGTTTACTGTCGCCAGTGCAGGCACGAAATCCGGGGAAGACCCGCGAAGACGTGGAGGCGGCTTTTACGAAGTATTTGGGTGTGAAGAAGACGCTGTGGTTGAACCGCGGCATTGCTGGCGATGACACGCATGGGCATGTAGACGATCTGGCGCGGTTCACCGATGAACGGACGATTGTGACGGTTGTGGAGAGCGACAAGGCGGATGAGAACTTCGAGCCGCTGCGCGAGAACCTGAAGCTGCTGCGGGCGATGCGGGATTTGCAGGGGCAGCCGTTTCGTGTGGCCACGCTGCCCATGCCGAAGCCAGTGTACTTCGATGGGCAGCGGTTGCCTGCCAGCTATGCGAACTTCTACATCGCGAACCGGCACGTGCTGGTTCCCGTGTTCAACGATCCCAACGACCGCGTGGCGTTGAACACGTTGGCAAAGCTGTTCCCGGCACGGACGGTGGTGGGGATTTACTGCGGCGACCTGGTGCTTGGTTTGGGAACGCTGCACTGCATGACGCAGCAGCAGCCGCGCTAACCGCGCGGCCCACGCGACCCCGGCGCGAGTGGCCTAGTCGGGCTTAAGAAGCACCTTGAGGACGCCGCGTTCGGCAGCTCGATCGAAGGCGCGCGGGGCGTCCTTGAGCGGGAATGTGTCGTGGATCATCGCGGCGACGCTGACCTGGCCGGATTTGAGCAAACGCAGGGCTGGCTCGAAGCGGCCGCAGCGGGAACCGACAAGCGTAATTTCATGAACGATGATGGGCGCCGTATCGATGCTGACAAGACCATGCACGGTGGACTTCATGACAAGCGTGCCCCGGGGCTTCGTCATCGAAACGGCTTGGTGCAGGCCTTCGGGGGAACCGGTGGCTTCGATGACCGTATCGAAGGACATCGGCGGGAGCTTGCCCCCGGCGATGTGCCTTTGGGCCGCGCCCCCCAGTTTGAGTTTCGCTTTGTGCCGGCCGTAGTGCACAACTTCAGCGCCATGCGCGGTAAGGGCTTGTGCGATGAGGATGCCGAGCTTGCCGTCGCCGAGGACAGCGACGCGCGAACCCGGAGCGAGTTTCACCTGATCCAGAATTTCGCAGGCAGCGGCAAGGGGCTCGACGAAGACGGCCTCTTCGGTGGAGAGCGCGGCGGGGATGACATGCAAGTTTGTTTCAGGCAACGTGAGGTATTCGGCGAAAGCGCCCGGATGCTTGACGATGCCGAGGACGGTCCGTTTCAGACAATGCCGTCCTAAATTACGGGCGCAGTATTCGCACCCCCCACAGGCGAGGTTGATTTCGCCACCCACGCGCTTGCCGACGAGGGCGCGCGTATCGGCTTCGACGACCTCGCCGATGAACTCGTGGCCGGGCGTTCCAGTGAAGCCGTAGTAGCCGCGGCGAAGTTCGAGATCGGTGTTGCAGACTCCTGCGGCGAGCATGCGGATGAGGGCGAAACCGGCCTTGCGTTTCGGCTGGGCGCGGCGTTTGAGGGCCACATTTCCGTTTTCCAGATGAACGGCGAGCATAGAAGCCCCAGTATAATAAGGAGTTCGTGCCCTCCCATCTCGTTTGTTTTAACAGCAGCTGCCGCGCGCAGTATTCCATCACCGATGTCTTGTACAACTGCCCGAAGTGCGGCGGTTTGCTGGAGGCGTCGGCGCCCGAGAATTTGGATCCGGTCAAGCTCAAAGTAACTTGGCGCGAGCGGCGCATGAGCAACGCGCCTTTGGATCAAAGTGGCGTGTGGCGTTATCGCGAGATGCTGCCGTTCGATGGGCAGTTGGAGCACGTAGTGA
The DNA here is from genome assembly GCA_040007195.1 of Acidobacteriota bacterium. Taxonomy (GTDB): domain Bacteria; phylum Acidobacteriota; class Terriglobia; order Bryobacterales; family Bryobacteraceae; genus JAFLBB01. The sequence goes on from JBDTVQ010000030.1 coordinate 24,372, forward strand.
CGATTCGCGAAGGGAACACGCCGCTGCTGCCTTCGAAGCGCGCGGCCGAGTATGGCGGCCTGCGGGCGATCACGTTTAAGCACCAGGGCTTCAATCCGACGGGGTCGTTCAAGGACAACGGCATGACGTGCGGCGCGTCGCAGGGGCGACGGCTCGGCATGAAGCGCGTGGCGTGCGTATCGACGGGAAATACGAGCGCGTCAATGGCGGCGTACGCGGCGCAGGCGGGCATGCAGGCAATTATCTTTTTGCCTCACGGGAACATCAGCTACGGGAAGCTGGCGCAGGCGCTGGAGTATGGGGCGAAGACGTTGCAAGTGGAGGCGAACTTCGACCAGATCCTCAGCCTGGTGCGCGTGCTGGCGGAGAAGCTGGGCGTGTATCTGCTGAACTCGGTGAATCCGTTCCGCATCGAGGGCCAGAAGACGATCATGGCCGAGATGCTGGATCAGCGCGATTGGAAGGTGCCGGATTGGGTGGTGGTGCCAGGGGGGAATTTGGGGAACGTGTCGGCGTTTGGGAAGGCGCTGCGCGAGTTGAAGGACGCGGGATTCATTGACAAGCTGCCGCGGTTGGCCGTGGTGCAGGCCGAGGGTTCGGCTCCGTTTGAAGCGTTCATGCACGCGCCCGACGCGGCGCATTTTCCGACGGTGGAGCATCCGGAGACGCTGGCAACGGCGATCAAGATTGGCGATCCAGTGTCGTGGCCGAAGGCGTGGCATGAGGTGTCGACGACAGGCGGCGTGGTGGAGAAGGCGAGCGAGCAGGAGATCGCCGATGCGAAGGCGGTGATTGGGGCGAGCGGTATTGGTTGCGAACCGGCATCGGCGGCGACGCTCGCGGGGATCAAGAAGCTGACGGCGGCGGGGACGATTGCCGCGGATGCGGATGTGGTGGCGATTCTGACGGGCAATGTGCTGAAGGACCCGGACTACATTTACCGCTATCACACGGGCAAGCTGGAAGCCCATTCGGGGCCGATCAAAGGGGCATTTGAGAACCCGCCGATTGTGGTTCCAAATGATGCGGAGAAGATTGCGGCCATGTTGGCCTAAGCGAGAAGCGAAGAATAATTAGCCGCAGATGGACGCAGATGGCTGGGGTGTGGACTGAACCCCTCGGCTGAGACACGGGCGAATTATCGCGGCGTGATCAAACCACCCAGCTTATCTGCGTCACCACCTGGCACGCGCGGGTAACGCGTTGAGTAGGCCTCGAGGTACTTCAATCCGGAGCCGGTGTTGTAGATGGCAATGCGCTCTTCGGGTTTGAGGAAGCCGTTGGCGAGAAGCTTTTTGAGGCCGGCGACACAGGCGGCGCCTTCGGGCGCGGCGAACATTCCCTCCATCGAGGCGAGCTCGATTCCGGCGTCGAGCATCTCTTCATCGGTAACGGCGATGGCGGTGCCGTGGCTTTCGCGGACGGCGTCGAGGACGAGAAAATCGCCGAGCGGTTTGGGGACTCGGAGGCCGCTCGCTACGGTGTGCGCATTCTGCCAGAACTCGCTGCGCGGCGTACCTTGTTCGAAGGCGCGGACGACCGGCTGGCAACCCTCGACCTGAATACAGATCATCTTGGGGCGCTTGGAGGAGATCCAGCCGAGCTGCTCCATTTCATCGAATGCCTTCCACATGCCGATCATGCCGACGCCGCCACCGGTGGGGTAGAAGATGGCGTCGGGGAGGTCCCAGCGGAACTGCTCGGCGAGTTCGTAGCCCATGGTCTTCTTGCCTTCGATGCGGTAGGGCTCTTTGAGCGTGGAGACTTCGAACCAGCCTTCGGCCTGTTTGCGTTCGGCGACGATGCGGCCGCAGTCGCTAATGAGGCCGTCGATCAAGGTGACGTGCGCGCCCATGGCTTTGCACTCGATGAAGTTGGATTGGGGCACGTCGCGGGGCATGAAGATGTGGCACTCGATGCCGGCGGCGGCGGCGTAGGCTGCGGTGGCGCTGGCGGCGTTCCCGGCAGAGGGCACGGCGACCTTCTTGATGCCGAGCTCGACGCACATGGAGATGGCGCAACTCAGGCCGCGGGCCTTGAACGAGCCGGTGGGGTTGACGCCTTCATCCTTGATCCACAGGTTCTTGGCGCCCATAGCGTTGCCGAGGCGGTCGGCGCGGATGAGAGGCGTGAAGCCTTCACCGAGGCTGACGACGCTTTCGGGCATGCCTACGGGGAGGACGGGGGCGTAGCGCCACATAGAGGCGGGCGATCCCGCGAGCCATTCGCGGCTCCAGTTGTCGCGGGCTTTTTGGAGGTCGTAGCGGACAAGGAGTGGGCCACCGCATTCGCAAAGGTTATGGGCGAGTCCGGCTTCGTGGCGCTTTTTGCAGAGGCTGCATTCGAGGTGAGAGAGGGTGGTCATGTGCGGGAATGACTATGATAGCGGAGTGCTGGGCGGCAGCTATTGGCGCGTGATACCGGGCGTGGGATTTGCGGTGGCGGCAATCGTGGTGGACGACATCGGGCGATTTATGCTGAGACCGCTGGAGTGGATCGAGCTTGCGATTTCGCCCAATCGATGAACCTTCTATTCGCCCCATGAGACCGCATTCGTGGAGGAGCCGCCCGAACGGCTGGCTATTTCGATTCGATGGATGTGGCTGGTTTCGGTTGGGTTTTCCGTTGGATTGTGCACGAGTATCCTCGCGCGGCGGCTCAGTCGGCGGAAGATTGTTTCCACGCTTTCCCGCTCTGGCGCGTCAAAGATTTGAGTGCAAATTCTTGCTCAGATCATGGTGCGTGCGGCGTGGGCCGCGGCGGCGTGCGTTCCGCTCATGGCGGGAGAGATCGTCGTGTTGCGGACGGGCGCGGAGATGGCAGCCGAACGTGTCGAGCGCAGCGACGGGGTGTTGCGGCTACACACGGCGACGGGCGTGATCGAGCTGCGGGAAGCCGATGTGGCGGAATGTGTTCGGGACGACCGGCCGGTAGCGGTCGCAGCGGCACGGATGGAGGCAGTGGAGCAAAAGGCACCTTTGGTGCAAAAGCAACCACGCGAACTAATCGACGAGGCTGCGGAAAAATACGGCCTGCCTTCGGCGCTCCTGCACAGCGTGGCGCGGACGGAGTCCGACTATTCGACAACGGCCGTGTCGCACAAGGGCGCGATTGGGGTGATGCAGTTGATGCCAGGGACGGCAGCGCAGTTGAATGCCGATCCGACAGACCCGGCGCAGAACATCGATGCGGGGGCGCGGCATTTGCGCGATTTGTTGCTGCAGTACAACGGGGCGACGTTCAAAGCGCTGGCGGCGTACAACGCGGGCGCGGGGGCGGTGCAGAAGTACGGCGGCATTCCGCCGTATAGCGAAACGCGAAACTACGTGGAGCGCGTGGTGAGCGGCTATTACCGGCTGTCGGGCGAGAAGCCGGCGAAGTTAGACTAAGCGATCACTTCGTTCGCAGCCAGCTTTCTTTTTTCCATAACTGTTCAAGGCCAGTCGCAGGGCGTTCTGGTTCCTGGAGGGCCGATTCCCAGGAGCCGTAGCCGGGATTGGGGATCATGATCCAGTCGCGGCCCCAGCGGGCGGCCTGGGCGGCGGCGAGTTCGCGACGTTTTTCGACAGTTGTGCGGATGTTGGGGAGAAAATCGCCGAGGTCGTCGCCGATCAGCATGAGGATGCGGTACTTTTCGGCGATGAACTGGCGGCGGGGGGATTTTTCGCTGGCGGCCCATTCGGGCTTTTCGCCACGCAGGAGGACAGTGTCTACGGAGTCACTTAGAGGGAAGCCGCGCTCTTTGAGATTGCGGCGGGTAGGTTCTTCGGCCTTGGCATCGCGGTTGGAGACGTAGAAGACGGTCACCTTCTTCGACGCCGCGTACTGGCAGAATTCGGCAGCGCCGGGAATTTCGCGGGCGGCGGCTTCGGAGACCCACCGGTCCCATTCGGCGGGGACAAAGCCAGTTTTCCCCATTACCTGCCGGGCTTGGCCGGGGGAATTGTCGAGGACCGTTTCATCAATGTCGAGAATGATGGCGGGCGGCAATTTGGCGAAATGCGCGGTCTGCTCTACCGCTGCGCTGGATTTCTTGTTCTTGAGGGCCTGATCGAGGGAGAGCTTGGCGTTCCGGTATGCCTGGACGGCGGCGGCGGGCCATTCAACAGAGGTCTGGACCCAGAGGGTGGGGACAAGTTTTTCGTGAGTATCGGGAAGGGTTTGGGCGGAGGCGGACAGGCAGAGAAACAGGAGAGGGGCAGGCACGATCCTCATGCCCACCAGACTATCAGCCGGCGGCGGTCTAAAAAAGCAAAAGAGGGGATGCAGATCGCTCTGCACCCCCTCCGTTTCCATTCGGTAATGGACTAGGAGCCCTGGGTGGACGCGGCGCTCATCACGCTGGAGACCTTCGAAAAGATCGTGCTGATGCTGGTGGCAACGCTGGGCATGATGGCGCCAGCGGCGACGGCCACGAAGCCGGCCATCAACGCGTATTCAATGAGGTCCTGACCGCGGGTGTCTTTCCAGATCTGCAGCTTCAGGGCAATGTTCATGTGCTTTTTCATTCTATGTGTTCTCCTCGTTTTTATTGTTGTTTTTGGGCACTACTGTCGGCACTGCGTGTTTATAGGTAGTGAGAGTGACCGGATCACGGGCTCGTAAAAGCCCACGATGAGACGGAAGGGGACGCGAAAAGATCCGCGGCCCCTCCGGTTTCCATGTTTTGCTTAGGAACCCTGGTTGGAGGCTTCCGACATCACACTGGAGATCTTCGAGAAGATCGTGCTGATGCTGGTGGCCACGCTGGGCATGATTGCGCCAGCGGCAACGGCCACGAAGCCTGCCATCAAGGCATATTCAATGAGGTCCTGACCACGGGTGTCTTTCCAGATCCGCAATCTCAGAGCAAAATTCGTCAGCTTCTTCATGTTTTGATCTCTCCTCTACCTGCAGTACCCGATGAGTACATCTCTAAAGTGTTGTGAGCTTCACCCCACCACGAGCTCACACTGAACTCGCGCAAAGGGAGGAAAGGGGACGCGGATTGCTCCGCGCCCCCCCCGGATTCCACGTTTGGACTAGGAGCCCTGAGTGGAGGCAGCCGACATCACGCTCGAAATCTTCGAAAAGATCGTGCTGATGCTGGTGGCCACGCTGGGCATGATGGCACCCGCGGCGACGGCTACGAAGCCGGCCATCAAAGCGTATTCAATGAGGTCCTGACCGCGGGTGTCTTTCCAGATCCGCAGCTTCCAAACCAGGTTGGCAAAGTTTTTCATGACTCTATATCTCCTCTCCCTGCAAAGGGGCTTGTGTCTTGCTGAGACAAAAGTACCATCCGAGGGAGTGCCGACAAATCAGGAAGAACTCTTAGTCGCATAGCCAATATCCACTGACGGGATACCCTGCAAAGGGCGTCAATGGAGTAGCTCTGAGCCACTCCGGGCCTTACGCCATCAGTCTTCGTGCGCAACGAAACAATAGCTATCGCCAGTTGCCTGAGCGTTAATCTCAATTTGGGCTCGTTGGCGATGGTCTGCGATTTCCAATGCGTAGTAGATGATGTCGGAACCGTACGGAAAACACCGTACGCGAACCAGACCGGGTGTCCGGCGGCTAAATTCAATGAGTTCTTCAGTCGAACGTGCCCGCTCCTGGTACTGTCCCAGCTTTTTGGTCCACAAGTAGCCACAGTTGTGGGCGATCATAGCGGCGACGACACCCGCTAGTACTAATTTCCTATCGGTCAAACGGGGCAAACCCTGAACCAGAGCCGCCCCCACAAGGAGAGCCAGGCCCGCGCTCGCCCAGTAGGTATGGCGGCTGGGCACCCGCGGCATATAGGTGAGGAAGACGTAGGGAAGGAATGTGACCACGATCCAGACGAGGGCAATCGCCGCGGTGCGAAGAAAAGGAGCAGATCGACTCCAGAGTCCGGCAACCAAGGCCAGTGCGCCCCAAAACCAGAACAGGCGGCCAATGCTGATCACCAAGGTCTTCAGAAACGGGGCGGATAGACTAAATGTGCCGTCATTGAAGTGCAGGTGGGAGCGTTTGGCTTCGAAAATGGACAGAGTGTACAGCACGGTGAGCACCCCGAAGATCGCAATAGGAATGATCCACCGCCGCCAGGGAATGTCTTCCACAAAGGCATAAAGAACCAGCAGCGCGGGAACGATGACGGCGGATTCCTTGGAAATGAGCGCCAACGGGTAGGCCACGCCTGTGAGGGCAAGCCAGCGGCGTCCCCCGCCCTGGAGCCATCGCATCCAGCCCAGGATGCAGGCGAGGCCGAAGGTGAAAACGAGCAATTCGGGCATGGCGGCGATCCAAATGACCGCCTCCTGGTGTCCCTCATAGACCGCGAAGAAGAACGCGGCGGCGGCGGAAATGGGCCAACCAATGCGTTTCCAGCTGCCGAGGGAAAAGACGAGCAGGCAATTAATCCAGTGAAGCGCCAGGCAAAGTGACGCGAGAGGAACGGCTTGGGCGCCAAAAAGGCGGTCAGCCACCCAGGTGAGCCACAGCGATGTAGCGCGGCAGCGGTAAAGCGGGTCGGCGAATAGGGCCTGTTGACCGGGCCAGGAGCCATACATGCGGGCGAGGCCGATTTGCAGATAGTCGTCGCTGATGAGGGGGACCCAGAAGAAGGGAAAGTAGGCGAGCAGGCATAACGCGGCGGCCGCCAGCGCGACCCTCCCCGTCGAAGGTGTCCATGTCCCAATCTCTTGAAATCTCACCCGGTGGTCACAAATATTAGCATCTTTTTAGAATCAGAGCGTCCTCGATTGGATCCTTGTAGTACCGGGGGCGGCGCCCGACAGGATGAAAGCCTAATTTCGCATAGAGAAGCCGGGCAGGCGTGTTCGATTCACGGACTTCGAGGAACCACTGGCCTGGACTGGCGCGCGCTATGTGTTCGAGGAGGCGGGCCGCGATTCCCTGCCGGCGCCAAGTGGGTGCGACGGCCAGATTGAGAATTTCAAACTCGCCTGCCGTAAGGCTGCGAGCGGCGAGGAATCCGGCGATAGTTCCGTCGACGGCGGCGACCCAGGTAGTGGCAGGCGGATAACTGGCGAGATCCCATGCGGCGGATTCGGGTGAGACCTGCTGGATGGCGTCCACCTCGGCGTGGTCTGCCGTGACGAGGGTGCGGATGTGGAGGGGGCTCGGAGCAATGCGGCGCCACAGATCTCGCTGTTTGGCTCCGAGGGGTCCCCAACCGAAGTCGCGATGGGCAATAACGGAGGCGGCTCGGGCGAGGACTTCGCGGCGGGGTGGATTGGCGAGGAGCGTGGCCACGGCGTGGG
>JBDTVQ010000031.1:0-31423 GCA_040007195.1 Acidobacteriota bacterium
TTTCTCCCCAACTGGAACCCGCTCTCGACGCCATGCAGGCAATCGGCATGACCGGCGCTGAACTTCGCGTCGTGTGGGGCAAGAACATCATGGACCTCACCGATGAGGAACTCGACAAGGCTGTCGAATTGTGTCGAGCCCACGGCATGGAAATCATTTCCATCGCCTCGCCGATTCTCAAGTGCGTCCTCCCGGGTGGCCCCGATATCGACCCACGTTTCCAGCAGGACACCTTCAACGCCAAGCACACCTTCGACGATCAACAACGCCTGCTCGATCATGCCGTCCACATCTGCGAAAAGACGGGCGCGAAGATCATTCGCGTATTCTCCTACTGGCGCACCATCGATCCGCCCAAGTGCTTCGATGCCGTAGTGAAGGCCGTCAGCGGCATGGCCGACCAGGTGAAGTCGAACGGCCTGATCATCGGGCTTGAGAATGAACACGCCTGCAACGTCGCTACGGCCACCGAAGCCGCCGCCGCACTGAGTGCGATCCCCAACGAAAACGTGAAGCTGGTGTGGGACCCGGCCAATAGCGTGTGCGCCGGCGAGAATCCGTTTCCGTATGGCTACGGGCTTCTCCCCAAGAACCGTATCGTCCACGTCCACACGAAGGATTGCCACATGGAAGGCCACACACCCGTTTGGGGCCCGCTCGGTACGCGGAGCATCGATTGGAAAGGCCAGATCGCCGCGCTGATGGCCGACGGCTACACAGGCTGGCTGAGCCTGGAAACACACTGGCCCGGGCCCAACGGCGATAAGATGGAGGCCAGTAAGATTTGTGGCTGGAACCTTCGCGGGTTGTCGGCTGCTTAACGGGGGACTCCAGCATGAAGCGTCGCGTATTTGTAGGTGGTGCACTTTCCGGCACCGCACTTGCGGCCGCGCAGAACCCTGCGGTAAAGGCCTCAGCCAAACCCACGGGTGGTGGCATCCCCAAACGTAAGTTTGGCAAAACCGGCGTCGAGCTCACGATCATCGGGCAGGCCGGAGGGCGGTTTCCGCTGTGCGCCTTCGATGAGGCCGTCGCCATCACACGCCGTGCCTTTGATCTCGGCATCAACTACTTCGACAACGCCCACGCCTACTGGGACGGCCGTTCCGAAGAGGTTTACGGAGCGGCGCTGCAGGGCATCCGCAAAGATATCTTTCTCACCTCTAAGGCACTGGACCGCACTCGCATCGGCGCGCGCAAGCAGCTCGAAGAATCGCTCAAGCGGATGAAGACCGACCATCTCGACCTTTGGCAGATTCATGCGGTCGGCGAGATGGAAGAGGTCGAAAAGATTTTTGCGCCCGGCGGCGCCATCGAAGCATTCGAAGCCGCAAAGAAAGAGGGGCTTTGCCGCTTCATCGGCTTCACCGGTCACCGCGACCCGGCTGTACATGCCGAGATGATGAAGCGGTACAAGAATTTCGACACCATCCTGATGCCCTTGCACATCGCCGACGCCGGTTACCTCAGCTTCGAACGCGGCGCGCTGCGCGAGGCTAACAAACAGGAACTCGGCGTACAGGCCATGAAGACCACAGCGAATGCGAAGCTTTTACAGGCGTTCAGCGTGCGCGAATGCATTCGCTATGCCCTCACCCTCAAGGTTCACACCGCGGCTCTGGGGTGCACAACCATCGGGCAGCTCGAAGACGACGTTCGCATCGCACGGGAGTTCGAGCCGCTCAACGACACCGCGATGGCTGCCTTGCGCCAGCGCGCCGATCGCATCAAGGGGCCCGATCTCGAAGACTGGAAACGCAACACCGAAAGCGCATCGCTGCGCCCCTACGCCGGCGGTTAGCGCATGCGCCATTGGCCGAAGTGGGTCCGCTGGCTACTCGTCGCCGCCGCCGTTGTCGCCATTCCCAACATTCTCAACTTCGTGACGAAGCGCTGGTTCGGACCGGGCGACCTGGTGATGAGTTCGCTTCCCAACGTGTTTCTATGGGCATGGGAACGTCCCGAGGACCTGCGCTTTCTGCGACCTGACGAAGCGGGCATCGCCGTCCTGCTCGCGCATATTTTTATCGAAGGCGAGGCCCCGCCGCGCATGGAAAGGCGCAAACAGCACCTCTTGCTCACGCCTAAAACGCCGTTGATGGCCGTGGTCCGAATCGAGGGCACGAGTTTTCGAGGCACGTCCGATCAGGCCGATCAGACAGCAGATCACCTGATGCGTGTATTCGACGATGCACGCCTCGTCGCCGTGCAAATCGATTTCGATTCCGGCGCGAGCGATCGCGCTTTTTACTCGATGATCCTCTCGCGGCTCCGCAACCGGCTGCCCAGGCGGCTACCGATCACGATCACCGCGCTTGCCAGTTGGTGCGAGGGAGACCGCTGGATCAGGGGGCTTCCCGTCGACGAGGCCGTCCCCATGCTCTTTCGGATGGGGCCCGATGCCGATCAAATCCGCCGCATGCTCGCTACTGGCGAAGGTTTCACCGAGCCGCTCTGCCGCACCAGCCTCGGCCTCTCCACCGACGAATCGCTGAAACTCCCGCCCCGATGGCACGGACGCGTATACCTGTTTCACCCCAAACCATGGACCAAGGAAGCCTATGAGTCTGCCTTGAAGGAGTTGCCATGACCATCAAACGTATCCTGCTGTGCGGCTGTGCTGGGGCCCTCCTCGTTCTCGGCTGCGGTCCGTTCTTCCGCGAAGCGATTTTCACCTACACCTCGTATCCGAAGTTCCCCGAGCGCAACTCTGCCGAAGGCGATCTTGGCATCATTTACCCCACTTTTTGGCGGAAGTTTCTCGTTGTGGCCTGGCGTAATCTCGAAGGCAAGCCGCTCACAGCCGTCGAACAACAGGCCTTCGCCGGACGCCCGCCGGAACAACAGTGGCAGCGCACGCTTTGGAAGGAAGTGCGCACCGAGCGCGAACTGCCCGGAGGCACCTACCAGAGTTTCGTAAATTGCGGCGAAGACGCGTTCCGCCGTGCTGAGGCGAAGCTGGCCGAATTGAAGAAACAGTTCGGTGAGTCGCATGCGGGTGTGAAGTCGTGGATGGCGGCGCAGGACGCGGTGTTTTCCAACTGCGAATCGGGCGAGAAGATTCCTCCGGCGATTGAGGCTGGACTGCCTGCTCCGTTCGTTCGCGAGCGCCAGTATCAGATCGCCGCTGCTCACTTCTACGCAATGAAGTACGACCTCGCCGAGCAACAGTTCCGCGCCTTGGGCGATTCGTACCTCGTGGCACGCTGCCTCATCCGGCGCGGCACCATGGGGCCGCTCAACCGCCAGGATCTACAGGCCGCTGAGAAAGAGTTACGAAAGCAAGGCGAACCGGCGCTGCTCGGATTCATCGCGTCGAAGCTGCGGCCGGAAGAGCACCGAATCGAATTGGCGAAGCGCCTGAACGACTCCCAGCAGCAGTCCTCATTCGGCCAGTCGCTCACCGACTACACATGGCTGCTCGACCGGGAGAACGCAACCTACACCGGCGACGAGATGACCGAATGGATCGACGCCATGCAATCGGGCCGCGGCGAGCCGGTCGAACGCTGGAAGAAGACGCACAAGCCGGCGTGGTTACTGGCGGCACTCATTCACGCGCAGCCGGGTGAAGCTGCCATCTCTGAATTAATGGAGGCCGCGCGCGCAGTTCCCCCATCCTCGCCCGCCTATGCCACGGCTCGCTATCATCGTGTGCGCCTCTTGCTCACAGCTCCTGACCACGCCGCGGCGCGGAAGGAACTCGATGAGGTCTTGAAGCAACAGTCGCTTTCCGTGTCCACCGTAAACGCATTCAAGAAGCAGCGGATGCAGCTTGTGCAAAACTTCGCCGAATGGGTGGCATTTGCCCCCCGTCAACCCATCGCGTCGTTTATTTTTGGTGAATCGGATGCCGAAGCCGGCGACCTTCCACCCAACCTCTTTGACAACGACGGTGCGGCGCAAGCCAACCACGGTCTTCCGCTCAGCCTGATGCAACGTGCCGCAACCGATCCCAAGCTCCCGTCCGAGCTCCGCGAAGAGCTCACGGTCGCCGCCGCAACCCGGCGCGCGCTTCTCACCGGCGGCGCCTACGACGACATTTACAAAATTCTCCGCACGCCCTCCATGACGCCCTTTGTCACTCCGGGCATCACGACGCGTGACGCCACGCCTACGGGCATCGACAACTATCGCGCCAACTGGTGGTGCGCCATGAGCGACAAAGAAAAACGCGCCATCCCGGCATGGCTGCCCGCGGCCGCCAAGGCCGAAGCAACCAAGGAGCTCGCCGCTCTGGAAGCCATGCCTGCCGCACCAACGTGGCTCGCCCGCCGTGCCGTACAACTCGCTAATGCCGCACCGCAAGATCCGCGCAACGCGGAGTTGCTACATCTCGCCGTGCGCGCCACGCGCTACGGATGCACGGACGACACCAACTCAGCCGCATCCAAAGCCGCTTTCCAACTTCTCCACCGGCGCTACCCGGACACCGAGTGGACGAAGAAGACGCCCTACTCCTTCTGACGCGGAACCCAGTTCAGCCAGCGGTCAAGAAAGCGAAAGGTTCCCTCGCCGTTAATGCGATGAATGCCGTCGAAGTATTCCAGTTCCGTGCGTTCCGGAATGCCTAGTTCGCGGTAATGCCGGGCGACCTTGGCATATTCGTAGGCCACCCACTCGTCGATGCCCACGCCGTCGCGATGCCCACGCTCCACCATGAATGGCCGAGGCGCGATCATCTGGGCCATTTCGAAGTGGCCGAACTGCGTTCCCTGGGCGAACTCGGGAATCTCATACTCGGGCGTGAACATGTAGCTGAACGGCGCATCGATGCTGGTCGTCTTCCACGTCCATTCATTGAAATTACCCGAACAGACAACCGCCTTGTAGTCCTTCAGCAGCGCGGGCACGCGCATCGCCGTGAAGCCGCCATAGCTCAATCCGTAAAAACCGATACGTTCCGGATCCGCCATCGGCAGCGTCTTCAACCAATCGAGCGTACGCTCGTGTTGCGCGACGATGAAGCTGAACAGCGTCAGTCCCAGAGGATTCGCCTTGCGCTGCGCCTGCCGGAAACGCTCGCCCAGGATATATGGATTTTGCGGCGCGTAAACGATGTAGCCGCGCTCGGCCAGTCTTGCCGCAAATTCGCGGTAGGTATCGCGGCTGTACTCGTCGCTTCCCGCGTCGACCAGTAGTTGTGGACGCCCTTCAAGGCCATGCTGCGCCACCACCAGCGGACGCCGTTCGCCGGGCTTGAGGTCCTTCGGCACAAGCAGCACGCCGTACGCGAACACCTCGCCCGTCACTGGCAGCTTTACTTCGTACCCTCGAAACGCGGGCGTGTCGTAGGCTTGCCGCGATCGTACGGACGCGAGCGAGCGCTCACCCGGAAGCTTGCCGATCCATTCGGCGAATCGCTCGCGGTAGGGCTCAAGCGTCGCGGGATCGGCCGGCTTGTAGGCGCTCCAGTAGTGCTTGCGGTCGCCGTCGGCGGCACGCACCAGCGCCTGTGTGAACTCGACCATTTGCGCGAACTGCCGCTGCTGGCGATCCCTCACGCCCGATAGTGGAGGCACAGGCACCGTTGCGCCCACCCGCACCCCCAGCGATTTCGCAAATACGCTCAACCCATCCTCGCTCCGCACCAAATGCCTCGGCGAGATCAACTGGGCCAATTGCGCGTCGCCGAATCGTTTCAGCAGTCCAAAAACGTTCCGGTACAATGGCTCGCTCGAGACGCTGTCGCGCGGGCCCAATCCGGCCACGCCCACCGACTGGATGCGCTCGTCAAGCGCCCCGGCCAACAGGGCAATGAGTGCGCCTTCGCTTTTGCCCATCACTCCGACTGGCGCCCGCGGATTTTGCGCGGACATCCAGTCGACCGCCGCCAATACCTTTTCCACCTCATAGCCAATAATGTGGCGGCCCATTTGATAGGCCATCCGATAAACGAATTCGCGGTGCGGTTGCTTGGTGGACTTAACCCCAGGAGTGCCGCTCCATTGGGAGTCGCGGTCGATCAAGACCGGGACGATGACGCCACATCCACCGGCAGCGAGCCGGAGTGCGTGCTCCAGGTTTGGCGTTTCTTCTGCGTCCGGCAGGGCCACTACGTAGCACTTGGGTTGGCCGGCAGGCCGGAGGTACAAGCCTTCGGCAGTTAGCTCGGCACGGGCTTCCTTCAGAACCGGCCAGCGGGCGGCAAGAATCTGGATGCCCTCCACCACTCCAAGTACCGGCTGGGCGTCCAGGAAATCAAATGGGATCCGGTTTCCCCTGACACCCAAAATGCGTTCCAGCTCGGCCCGGCTGGCACGGACATCGGTAACGTCCCGGTGCAGTGCGGTTTCCACACGCGCATGATCTAGCCATGAATGGATTCCGTCCAGCATCAGTGCGGCCTGGTCGCCCTGCTCGGACAGCAGCGATGTTCCCGCAAGTGGCTGCGCCTGTAACATCTTGGCGAGAAAAGCCATGGCTATGAATTTGATACGCATTATAATAAGATAAATTAATGTCAGACTTCTTCCAACCCGGCGTGATCACTACGCTCCATAAACTGGGAGAAGACGGGGGCACGAGGCTGGAATCGGATCTGCGCTCGTTCCGGCCGTATCGTCCGGTGGGATTGGTTTTGCCAGCATTGTACAGTGAGTTCGAGACTCCGGCAATGAAAGGCATCTGCGACGAATTGCGCTCGGTCGATTACCTGGGCCGAATTGTCGTGGCCATCGGTAAGTGTAATCACGACGAGTACCTCAGGGCACGTAGCTTCTTCGAAGGATTCCGCACCCCGGTCACCGCGATCTGGATGGAAGATCCCCGCATCGAAGGATTGCTAAATCTGCTTAAAGACGAAGGTGTCCGGATCGGCGAATATGGCAAGGGCCGCACCTGCTGGTTGGCTTACGGCTACCTTCTCGCGGCAGGCGACGTCGATGTCATCGCCCTCCATGACTGCGACATCCTGAATTACTCGCGCCAGATGCTGAACCGGCTGGTATATCCGGTGGCGCACCCGAACCTCGGATATGAGTTTTCCAAGGCGTACTATGCGCGCATCTCCGACCGGATGCACGGGCGCGTGACGCGTCTTTTCTTCTCCCCCGTAGTGCGCGCAATCCAGGCGATGACGCCCGAAATTCCCTATTTACGCTTCCTCGACAGCTTCCGCTACGCGCTTTCAGGCGAGTTCGCGATGGATGCCGACCTGGCGCGCGTGAACCGGATTCCCTCAGACTGGGGCCTGGAAGTCGGGGTGCTCTCCGAGATTTATCGCAACTGCGCTTTGGGCCGGGTCTGCCAGGTCGACATCGCCGACAACTACGAGCACAAGCACCAGGATCTGTCGGCGGAAGATTCCGCCCGAGGCCTCCGCCGGATGACGGGTGATATCGCGAAGCACCTCTTCCGAACCCTTGCCGAACAAGGCACCGTACTGACTACGGACCACTTCCGCACCCTCGAGGTTTTCTACACCCGTTTCGCCGAGGACACCGTGCGGCGATTTTACGCCGACGCCGTCATCAATGGCCTGGAGTTTGACCTGCACCAGGAAAACCTTGCCCTACAAGCATTTGCACACAGCATCCGCGACGCCGCCCAAGAGTATACGGCCGACCCGATGTCGATGCCCCAGATCTCGAACTGGAACCGGGTGCTCAGTGCGATCCCGGATTTCTACTCCCGCCTGTTGAAGGCAACCAGCGACATGCAATTGACGGCGACCGGATAAGGGCCCTGAATCTTTGCTGCTTCGGGCGGCGAACGGCTATTCTTCCCATTCGGCGGTGACGGCTTCAGACCAGCCAACAGGACCGGGGGATGACGCCACCTTCGCGCCAGGCACCAGAGCCAGGAGCTCGGCCGTCTGTTTCGAGGGAATGAGCCAGGCTGAATCGACTTCGCGCAGAAATCCGACGTCGTTAAGGCCGTCACCGAGGCCCACGGTCTTCGTAACAGCGCGGTGGGTCCGGAACAAGCCCGCCAGCGTCGCCACAGCTTTCGCCTTATCGCAATTGCGGACGATGTGAAAGAATCGCCCGCCGCGGGTCCAGGAAAAGCCCATCGCTTCAATAGCCTCGCACAGCTTTCCAGGGTCGCCCGACTCGACCTCGAACGGCTCATCGTATTCTCGCTGATGCGAAAGGCGCGCGACCTCCAAGGGAAGGCCCGTGCGCTGAGCGATTTCTCCGGGCGTCATTTGCGCAAAGCCCCTGACGGCCACGCCACTTTCGATGGCAGCCCGGCCGAGCGCCTCGACCAGGATCAGGTATGGGGTGCCCAGTTCGATCCGTTCGGATAGACCCTGCCCGAAATATCCGGGTGGAACAATTACCGCCCCACCGTTCTCCACGATATAGGGATCCCGGATGCTCATTGATTGGCGCAGCTCGGCAACCTCGGCTTTGGCCTTGCTCGTGCATAGGACCACTGCATGGCCCAGACTTTTTAGCGTGTCCAGGGCGAGGCGGGCGGGCTCCCAGGAATAGGTGTCGTGGTCGAGGAGCGTACCGTCGAGATCGGTGAAGAAAACAATCATGATATTCAGTCACCAGTCTGCCATGGACGATACCAAAATACTGCAAGCCACTCAGCCGATGGCAGTTACTGAATATAATATGATATTGACACACTCATATTATTGAATATCAGTTCGCTAATGTGATATTCTGCGATTGGAGCATTATCTATGGACATCAACCGCTTCACCGAAAAACTTCAGGAAGCCACCTGCTCGGCTCAGTCTCTCGCTGTCCGCCAGAGCAATCAGCAGGTCGACGTAGAACACCTCATGGTCGCCCTCCTCGAACAGCCCGAAGGGCTCGCGCCCGCTATCCTATTGAAAGCAAACGTCCCCCTTCCTGACCTCCATCGACAGCTTTCGACAGAACTCGACAAACTGCCCAAAGTGTCGGTGTCAGGCTCGCCCTCGGACCAGATCTACCTGACCGGCAGGCTGCAGAAGGTTCTGGCCAACGCAGAGTCCGAAGCCAAAAAGCTGCGCGACGACTTCATCTCGGTAGAGCACGTGCTACTCGCCGCGATCGAAGACACCGGCGCGACCGGCCGAATCCTTAAGAACTTTGGCCTCACGCGCGACCGCCTGATGCGGACGCTGCAGGAGGTTCGCGGCAGCCAGCGTGTGACGACGCAGAACCCGGAGGCGACCTACCAATCTCTCGAGAAGTATGGCCGTGACCTTACCGCGCTCGCCGCGCAAGGCAAGCTCGACCCCGTAATTGGCCGCGACGAAGAAATTCGCCGTGTCATCCAGGTTCTTTCGCGCCGCACCAAGAATAACCCTGTCCTGATCGGCGAACCAGGCGTCGGCAAAACCGCCATCGCCGAGGGACTTGCCCAGCGCATCGTCCGCGGCGATGTGCCCGAAGGCCTGAAGAACCGCAAAATCATTTCGCTCGACATGGGCGCACTCATTGCCGGGGCGAAGTTCCGTGGCGAGTTTGAAGAGCGCCTCAAGGCCGTTCTGAAGGAAGTTCTCGACGCAAACGGCGAAATCATTCTGTTCATCGATGAACTGCATACCGTGGTCGGCGCGGGCAAGGCCGAAGGATCGATGGACGCCGGCAACCTGCTGAAACCCATGCTCGCCCGCGGCGAACTGCACTGCATTGGGGCGACTACGCTCGACGAATACCGCAAGCACATCGAAAAGGACGCCGCGCTGGAGCGCCGCTTTCAGCCGGTGCTGGTCGATCAACCAAGCGTCGAAGACACAATTTCAATATTGCGCGGACTGCGCGAGCGCTACGAGATTCACCACGGTGTTCGCATTAAAGACTCGGCGCTGGTATCGGCCGCTGTCCTTTCAAACCGCTACATCACGGATCGTTTCCTGCCGGACAAGGCGATCGACCTCGTCGACGAGTCGGCAGCCCGCCTGCGCACGGAGATCGACTCGATGCCGAGCGAACTCGACGAGGCGATGCGCCGTTCCATGCAATTGGAGATCGAGCGCGAAGCGCTGAAGAAGGAATCAGACAAGGCATCGCGCGAGCGGCTGTCCAAGCTGGAGCGCGAGCTTGCCGAACTCAAAGAGACCACCCATGCACTGCAGGCGCGGTGGCAAAACGAGAAGCAGGCGATCGCTCATCTGCGCACTCTGCGCGAAAAGATCGAGCAGGCGCGCGTCGACATTGAAAAGGCCGAACGCGCCTACGACCTGAACAAAGCCGCTGAACTCAAGTACGGCACGCTGACGGCGCTCGAACGCGATCTGAAGGCGTCTGAAGAGAAGATTACGGCCGCATCGGCTGCCGGACCGCGCCTGATCAAGGAAGAGGTTGACGAGGAAGACATCGCCGAAGTGGTCAGCCGTTGGACCGGCGTGCCAGTCTCAAAACTGCTCGAAGGCGAGCTGCAAAAACTGTTGCACCTCGAAGATCAATTGCATCAGCGCGTCGTCGGCCAGGATCAGGCCGTGACGGCCGTTGCCGAGGCGGTGTTGCGCGCACGCGCCGGCTTGAAAGATCCCAACCGTCCCATCGGCAGCTTCATCTTCCTTGGGCCCACGGGCGTCGGCAAGACCGAACTGGCCCGCGCCCTTGCGCTTTCGCTCTTTGACGATGAGCGCGCCATGATCCGCATCGACTTGAGCGAGTACCAGGAGAAACACAATGTGGCGCGCTTGATCGGCGCGCCTCCCGGATATGTCGGCTACGACGAAGGGGGCCAATTGACCGAAGCCGTGCGCCGCCGGCCGTTCTCGGTAATTCTCTTCGACGAGATCGAGAAAGCGCATCCCGACGTATTCAACGTCATGCTGCAAATTCTCGATGACGGGCGCCTGACTGATGGCCAGGGACGCGTGGTGGACTTCAAGAACACTCTGATCATCATGACCTCAAACATCGGCAGCCATCGTGTGCTGGAATTCCGCGGCATGACGGACACGCCCGAGTTCGACCGCATGCGCGACATGGTGATTGAGGAGATGCGCAAGCACTTCCGTCCCGAGTTCCTGAATCGCGTGGACGAGATGATCGTGTTCCATGCGCTCGACCAGACGCACTTGAAGCAGATTGTCGGCATTCAGCTCGTCGGGTTGCGCCAACGGCTGGCGGAACGGCAGATTCAACTCGAACTTACCGATGCGGCCATAGAGCATCTGGTGGAGACCGGTTATGAACCCGGCTATGGCGCCCGTCCCTTGAAGCGCGCGATTCAACGCGAGGTGGAGACCCCGCTGGCGCGCAGGATTCTGTCGGGCGAAGTGCGCGACGGCCAGACCGTCGTCGCCGACGCAAAGGGCGGCGGACTGATCTTCGAAGCCAAACGAAGCGAAGTCCCCGCCTCGCGCATCTAACAGTACGACTGGGAGAAAACATGAGCAAACAAGCAACCATTTTGACCTTGCCTGTGATTCCGATGAAGAACACGGCGTTGTTCCCGCATCTGCTCATGCCGCTGTCGGTAGGACGCTCGCGTTCGCGCGCGGCGGTGGAAGCGGCATTGGCTACCGAATCGAAGGAAGTGGTCCTACTGTCGCAGAAAGACTCCGCTGTCGAGGAGCCGGGCCAGAACGACCTCTACCAATACGGAACAAGGGCGGTAATCCGTAAATCGCAGCACAATGGCGATCTTATTGAACTTCTCGTGCTGGGCCTCGAACGCGTGATGCTGTTGAAGCTCGAAACTACAGAGCCCTACATCAGCGCGCGGGTGCAGCGCGTTCCGCTCGCCGAAGAGATGAGCCCTGAGATCGAAGCACTACAGCGTAGCGTGCTAGAAGTTGCGGGCAAACTGGTCGAGCTGTCGAACATCCAACTGCCAACCGAGATTACGCAACTCATCGTGCAGGACAAGGACCCGACACGCGTGGTTTACCTGCTGAGTTCGATCCTGCATCTGGACCTCGAAAAAGAGCAGACGCTGCTCGAGGCGCAAAGCGTTGCCGACGCGTTCCGCCTGCTGCACAACTATCTCTCGCGCGAGTTGCAGGTGCTCGAAATCCGTAACAACATTTCGAGCAAGGCCCGCGATGAAATGTCCAAGGAGCAGCGCGATTACGTGCTGCGCCAGCAGATGCGCGCCATCCAAAGCGAGCTCGGCGAGCAGGACGGGGAGAAGGCCGAGGTCGAAGAATTACGCAAGAAATTGGCCGAAGCCGATCTACCACCGGATGTGCGCAAGGATGCCGACCGTGAATTGAAGCGGCTTGAGCGCATCCCGGCCGCGTCGCCGGAGTACAACGTGATTCGCACGTGGCTCGATATCGTGATCGAGTTGCCGTGGAATAAATCGACCGAGGATAACCTCGACATCGGCAATGCCCGCAAGGTCCTGGACGAAGACCACTTTGATCTCAAGGACATCAAGGAACGCATCCTGGAACACCTGGGTGTGCTCCACATGAACCCGCTGGCGAAAGCTCCGATCCTCTGCCTTGTCGGGCCTCCTGGAGTCGGCAAGACGTCGCTTGGCAAGTCGATCGCCCGCGCGCTGGGTCGCTCATTTGAGCGGTTCTCCTTAGGCGCCATGCACGACGAAGCGGAGCTGCGCGGACACAGGCGTACCTACATTGGCGCGATGCCCGGCCGGTTGATTCAGGCCATGCGGCGTGCCGGTGCACGGAACCCGGTGATCATGCTCGACGAGATCGACAAGCTGGGGCGCGACTATCGCGGCGACCCCGCCAGCGCGTTGCTCGAAGTGCTCGATCCTGAGCAGAACAACACGTTCCGCGACAACTATCTCGATCTGGCCTTTGACCTTTCGAAGGTGCTGTTCGTGACGACGGCGAACACGCTCGATACGATTCCGAGCGCCTTGCTCGATCGTATGGAAGTGCTGCGCCTGAGCGGGTACACCGAAGAGGAGAAGGTTCAGATCGCGGAGCGCTACCTGATCCCGCGCCAGTTGAAAGAGACTGGGGTGGCGGAAGGAAAGGTCACGCTCACCGCTGACGCGCTGACCAGCTTAATCCGCAGCTACACGCGGGAAGCCGGCCTGCGGCGCCTGGAACGTGCTATCGGCAAGATCTTCCGAAAGTCGGCCTTGAAGTTCGCCGAAGGAAGAACCGAGCCGCTGGTAATCGACGAACTCGACTTGATCGAGCTGCTCGGACCGCAACCGTTCACGATGGAACAGGCGCGCAAGAACTCGCCTCCTGGAGTAGCGGCGGGCCTCGCCTGGACCGAAACCGGCGGCGATGTCCTTTACATCGAAGCCACCATGCTGCCCGACGGCAAAGGCCTGACGCTCACCGGCCAGCTCGGCGAAGTGATGCAGGAGTCCGCAAAGACGGCGCAGAGCTATCTGTGGTCGCACGCGAAGGACTTCGGAATCGACGTGAAGCGGTTCTCCGATTCCGGCGTGCACGTGCACGTTCCGGCGGGCGCCATTCCTAAGGATGGACCTTCGGCCGGCGTCACGATGGCAGCGGCACTCGCTTCGCTTTATACTGGTCTACCCGTCCGCATGGACACGGCCATGACCGGTGAGATCACACTCGCCGGACTGGTGTTGCCCATCGGCGGCTTGAAGGAAAAGGTGCTGGCCGCACGAAGAGCCGGCATCAAGCGTATCGTTCTTCCGAAGGCTAATGAGAAGGACCTGCGCAACGTGCCGGAAGAGGTACGGCCGGAGATGGAGTTTGTCTTCGCCTCGCACATCCACGATGTGCTGGAAGCACTCATCCCGGGCATCAAAGAGAGAATGGCCGTCCTCGCGTAAGAGGCGGCTCGCGCCAGCCGAGCGCCAGGGAGCGTAGACAGCACATGCCCGCACGCCATAAGGAAGGCCACCTCACAGGCCGGATCGGATGGCTGCGGGCAGCTGTTTTAGGAGCCAACGACGGAATCCTGTCGACCGCCAGCCTGGTGTTGGGCGTCGCTGCGGCGCACACCAGTCACAGCGGTGTAATGGTCGCGGGCGTTGCCGGATTGGTGGCGGGCGCCATGTCGATGGCCGCGGGAGAATATGTGTCGGTGCATTCGCAAGCCGATACCGAGCAAGCCGAGCTCGCACGGGAGCGCTCGGAGCTGGAGGCCGACGAAGAGTTCGAGCACCAGGAACTGTCGGCGATTTACGTGGAGCGTGGGCTGGATCCGGCCCTAGCGGAGCAGGTGGCCCATCAATTGATGGCACACGATGCTTTGGGAGCGCATGCCCGCGACGAATTGGGCATTACTGAAGAGTTGAGCGCGCGGCCGATCCAAGCAGCCCTTACATCGGCTGCCAGCTTCGCTATGGGAGCCGCGCTGCCACTGCTGGTGACGGCCCTTGCGCCTGAGGCGATGTTGCTTCCGCTCGTCGCGGCGTCGTCGCTCGCCTTCCTCGCGCTACTGGGTGGTGTCGCGGCGCGAGCCGGCGGCGCGGGCGTTGCAGTGGGCGCCTTCCGGGTCTTTTTCTGGGGAGCGATTGCAATGGCGGCGACCGCCGGAGTCGGTGCGATCTTCGGAACCGCCGTCTAGCACGATTCGTTTCTACTGGCCGGGAGCTTTGTATTTGGACGGCAACGCGAGCGCCTGATCGACTTCCTCAATTGTCAGTAGCGGCGTTGTGCGAATGCGTACCATACCCGTTGTTCCGGCCGTCAGCGAGATGGCTGCGGCGGCTACGTTATCGGGCGCATCCACGATCAGCACTACGTCATCGGCGCCAAAAGTATAGTACATGGATTCCACTTTGCCTTTGAGGGCTTTCATGGCAGCTTGGATGGCGGCTTTGCGGCCTGAGGCCTTGTCTTTGGCCAATCCCTTGAGTCCTTCGGAGGTGTAGGCGGCCTGGATCAGATATTTCGGCATGGGTGTCCTTTCGGGAGATCGCTTGCGTGGTGAGTGTAGCTAACGACATCGGGAAATGCAATCGAGTTGTGCCTCGCGGGCAAGACGAAGCTTCGGCACAAACCCGAGCTGCCGTTAGCTACGTTACACCTTGTTGTTCTTATGGCTTGGTGACCTGAATCTTCGCTTGATTGGACGCCGGCATTTGGCCTGAAGCGGTGTTGGACGCGCCCACCCGGTTCGCATTTCTGTTGAAGCTGGAGGCATTGCCGCGATAGCATGTCCGCATGCTGCGCCGTAACTTTCTAGCCGCCGCCTCCGCCGCCGTGCTGCCGATGCGCGCGGCAACGGGCCCGCTGATCGACACACATATCCATCTGTTTGAGCCCGACCTTTTCCCCTATCACGCCCTCGCCCCCTACAAACCGACGGCCCAGCCGCTGGGCGAGTACCTGGCATTTGCGAAACAGGCAGGTATCGCGCACACAATCCTTGTCCACCCCGAGCCGTATCAGGACGATCATCGATACCTGGAGCATTGCTTCGCGGCAGAATCGCCGAAGGGGTTCTTCAAGGGCACCTGCTTGTTTGAGCCGCAGGATCAGGGCACGGGGAAACGTATCGCGGAGTTGATGAAGCGCCATCCGGGACGCATTGTCGCCATGCGCATGCATGAGATGAGCGAGCCGGGGAAACCGTATTCGTGCGCCTGCGAAGCCGATAGCCCGATCAAGAACCGCGATCTCTCCGACCCAAACGTCAAGGGCACGTGGAAGGCGTGCGCGGATCTGGGCATCGCCATGCAGATGCACTTTCTTCCGCACCACGCGCCCGCAATCGGCAAACTAGCCGCTCAGTTCCGCTCGATGCCGGTGATCCTCGATCACATGGGGCGCCCGGGCCAAGGCACGCCGGCCGCGTTCGACGAGGTGCTCAAGCTCGCCAAGTTGCCGAAGGTCTATTTCAAGTTCAGCGCCGTCGGTTCCGCGTCGAAACAGAAGCCGCCTTACGCCGACGCAGCCACCTATGTCCGTCGGGCGTTTGACGCGTTCGGAGCTGAGCGCATCCTCTGGGGCGGTCTCGGCCACGATATGGATCAGTTCAAAGAAGCGCAGGCAACTTTCGATTATCACTTCGCCTTCGCTACCGAAGCCCAGCGGACGCTGATTCGCGGTGTCAACGCCGCGAAGCTTTTCAAGTTCGCCTGAGATATGCTCGGGAGCGATGCGCACAGCCGTTCCCTTCCTTCTTCTTGCAGCCAGCCTGCCCATTCTCGCGGAGGTCAAGTTCCGTCCCCAAGAGATCCAGGCCGATTTCGGCGTAGTCTATGCGGTGACCACGGCAGACGTCAATAAGGACGGCAAGCCGGACATCGTCGCCATCAACGGCACGACGCTCGCCTGGTGGGATAACCCGACGTGGACGAAACACGTGATTCTCGACGGCGTCACCAAGAAGGACAATGTCTGCTTTTCACCGCAGGACATAGATGGCGACGGAAAGCTCGACTTCGCGCTGGGCGCGGACTGGCAGCCGACGAACACGACGGGCGGCGGGTCGCTGCAATGGGTGTCGAGCACGGGCAAGGTGACGCAGCTGGGCGAGGAGCCAACGCTTCATCGCATGCGCTGGGGCGATATCGACGGTGACGGCAAGAATGAGCTCGTCGTGGTTCCGTTGCAGGGCCGAGGAACGAAGGCGCCCAATTGGGACGGCGATGGGGCGCGCATTCTTGTGCTCACGCCGCCCACCGATCTGGCTACCGGCAAATGGACGCAAGAGGTTGTCGACGACTCGCTTCATATCGTGCACAACTTCATCATCCAGGATGGCGAGATTTGGGCAGCCGCGAAGGAAGGCGTCTTCGCGTTCAAGAAGTATCAGACGGGCTCCTGGTCCAAGCGCCAGCTCGCCGAAGGTGAGCCGGGAGAGATCAAGCTAGGGCGCGTGAACCGCATCCGTCGTTTGGCCACCGTCGAGCCGTGGCATGGGAACAAAATCGTCGTTTACACCGAGCCGGTCGTACCGTACGATCCACAATCGAAAACGCTGATGCGTCCCGTGCCGCAACCAGGCCGCATGTGGGAACGGGAGGTCATCGAGACCGATCTCGTGCAAGCCCACGCACTGGGCTGGGGCGATTTCGATGGCGACGGCTCAGACGAGTTGGCCGCCGGTTGGCGCAACAACGGCCGGGCGAAAGACTATGGCATCAACCTCTACAAGCGGGCGCCAAATGGAAAGTGGACGAAGCAGACGGTCGACAACGGCGTGGCGGTGGAGGACCTCACGGTTGAGGACCTCAACGGCGACGGAAAGCCGGAGATTATTGCCGGCGGGCGTGCCACCTCGAACATCCGCATCTATTGGAACGAAACGAAGCCAAACTGGCAGCGCCACATCATCACAACTGGCTTCTCCAATTTCACCGCCAATGCTGCCGACTTCACCGGCGACGGCAAACCGGACGTCATCAGTGGCGACCTCAACGGCCGCGAGATCTACCTCTTCGTCGCACCCGATTGGAAACGCATCACCTTGCACAAGGGAATCAGCCTGATTCACGGCGAGGCGATGGATGTGGACGGCGATGGCGACCTCGATTACGTCGGCGCGCAATACTCGCCGGGCGTTTTGTTCTGGCTCGAACGGCCCGCGAATCCGCTCACCGATCCCTGGCCGTATCACGAAGTGGATAACTCTAACAATGGCGGGGTGAATGGCATTCATGGCCTCTACCCGTGCGACGTGGACCGCGACGGAACGGTCGACATCATCGCCAACTCGGGCCAACCCACTGGCGCGTTCCCGAATTCCATCGCATGGTTCAAACTGACGCGTGGCGTTCCGGCTAGCGGCCAGTCGCCGGCTAAGCCTCCCGTGTGGCAGCGCAACGTATTCGCGCGGGGTGACGCTCCGGGTTTGAGCCACTACATGGGCTGCGGCGACGTGAACAAAGATGGCCTGATCGACATCGCAGCTGGAGCTAAGATCCCCGATGGAGGGAACTGGTTCGCGTGGTGGGAACAGCCAAAGCTGGAAAAGGGAAAGCCGCCGAAGCCTTGGACACGGCATGACATTGCCACGGGGCAGCCTGGCGCCACAAATATCCAAATTTCCGACCTTAATAACGACGGAAATCCAGACTTTTTTGCCACGCGTGGACATGGGAAAGGCGTGGTCTGGTATGAGGGACCGGGTTGGACGGCGCACGAGATCGATCCGGATATCGTTGGTCCACATTCCCTCGTCCTGGGCGACATCGATGGCGACGGCGACATCGACGCCGCCACCTGCGCAAAAGACTCCGGTATCGCCGCTCTCTACATTAACGATGGTTCGGGGCACTTCGAGCGACGATACCTGTACGAGGACCAATCCGCTTACGACATCCGCATGATCGACATGGACGGAGACGGTGATCTCGACCTGCTCATCGCCGGCCAGGAGCAGCAAAACGTCGTGTGGCTGGAAAACCCAGGCAAGTCCCAACTGTATCTAGTTTCTATTTTTGACATATTTATCATAAAATATGTTGACTAATTTTTACACAATTCAGTAGAATTCTCCTAGCTGTTCGCGCTGGGAGTACACTCTGACCAGGTTCCCAGCCGCCGACCTGGAGGGAATTCATGTTGAATCCGCGGCTCCGAGCCGTGCAGGCCGTAAGGCTTTGTGCGTCCATTTCCGGTTCGCCGATGCGGCCGAAACTTTCAGAGACGGATCAGGTGTCCCCACCGGTGCCAGTGCCGTCCAAACTGCGCATCCTGTTGGTCGAGGACAACGCCGTCAATCGCACGGTCGCCGCGCGGATGCTCACGCGGCTTGGTTTAACCCCAGATACCTGCACAAATGGGTACGAGGCAGTGGAACGAGCCACCGCCAACACCTACGACATCATCCTGATGGACGTGCACATGCCAAAGATGGATGGGTTGGAAGCCACGCATCGCATTCGCGCGCTGCAACGCTCCGAGCGGACTACGCGCATCGTTGCCCTCACGGCCAACACGACCGATGAGACGAGGGACGCGTGCAAGGCAGCGGGAATGGACGGGTTCCTCGCCAAACCGGTGACAATCGACGAACTCGCTATCACGCTCGCCCAGCTATTTCCTCCGGTCACTGACCGGTGAACACCAACCGGTGACCGGCCGGCGTCAAGCCAAACTGGGCGTATACTTTTTCAACATCTCGCCGGTCCAGTTCACTCCGCAGCCGGGTCCGGGCGGTGGCAAGTAGAAGCCGCGATCAAAGGGCGCGGTCAGCATGCCCATCACGTCATTCCCCGGTTCACCGGTACCAAAGCTTTCGGCCAGTATGCACGCCGGATGATGCGCAATCAGCTGCATTCCGTAGACGCTGCCGCCCCGATGTGGGGCAACCGGAACGCGGCGGGCGGCAGCCATCTCGGCTACGCGCAGACCAGTTGTCAGTCCACCAGACCAAGTGAGGTCGGGCTGCAAGACTCGCGCTGCATCGTGACGCAGAAGGATGTCGAAACCGTAGTGCGTGGATTCGTGTTCGCCGCTGGCGATCTTGGTGGACTTCACTTCACGGCACAGGCGCTCATAGCCGGTGAGGTCGTCGGGAAGCAGCGGCTCTTCGATGAAAAAGAGCTTCGCCTCTTCGACGCGCTCGGCGAACTCGATGGTGTATTCGACGTTCCACCGGCACAGGACATCGATCATCAGCAATGCATCGGGCCCAATCAGCTTGCGGGCTTCGATGAGACGAGCGACGGTTTTCTTCATTGCATCGGGCCCTTCGTGCGGCGAGACGTCGACGGGCATTTTGAACGCCGTGAATCCGAGCTTTATGCCCATGTCCAGGTTGTTGCTGGTGAGATACGCGCGGGCTTTTTCACGCGTTGCGCCGCCCAACATGCGCCACACGGGCTGATTCATGGCCTTTCCAGCGGCGTCCCATAGCGCGAGGTCAATTCCGCTGAGGGCCTGGATCGCGACGCCCTTTCGGCCGTAGAACGATGTGGAGGCGAAAATCTGATCCCACAGCAGTTGGACATTTCGGGCATCGGCCCCGATGAGCAGGTCCTTCAAATGATTCTCGATGATGTAGACGGCCGCGCCACCTCCGCCGCCGAGGCCATAGCCCGTAATGCCCTGGTCCGTGCGGATTTGAACGAGGATTGTCCCGGTCAACTGCGAAAAGGGACCGAACCAGCGCATACGCGCGGGATCGTGATCACCCGTGAATTCTCTCTTGCCGAAACGAGAGGTCGGCAGAAGTTGCAGCGTGGCTGCTTTAACAGAAGTGATCTGCTGGCGAGGTGTTTGGGCGAGAAGCGCCGAAGCGCCTCCCGCCGCAGTCCCCAGTGTTGTCGAAAGGAATTTGCGGCGCGGCATCATCGCGCCGATTATATCGGCTTCCCTGCCCAGCGCCCTATTTGTCGCTGAGGGCGGCAACGCCCGGCAACTCGACGCCGCCCAGGAATTCAAGCGAAGCGCCGCCTCCGGTGGACACGTGCGAGATCTTGCTCGACACGCCCGCGACTTTGATGGCCTTTTCTGAGTCGCCGCCACCAACTACACTGATTGCACCCGATTCGGCCACTGCCTTGGCAAGCTCGACTGTGCCTTTATCGAACGGCGGCATCTCGAACACGCCCATTGGACCGTTCCAAATGATGGTCTTCGCTTTCGAGACAACTCCCTTGAAGAGTTCGATCGTGCGAGGACCGATGTCGAGGCCCATCTTCCCTTCAGGCACGATCTCGACGATTTCGAAGTCGGCTCCAGCTTTGAATTCGGCGGATGCGACGTGATCGACGGGAAGGAGAATCTTGCCGCCCGCCTCGGCGAGTAGCGATTTCGCCAACTCGATCTTGTCCTCTTCGACAAGCGATTTGCCGGTCCCCTGGCCTTGTGCGCGAGCAAAGGTGTAGGCCATCGCGCCGCCGATGAGCAGTTGATCGACGACCTTCATCAGGTTCTGAATCACTTCAATCTTGTCTGAGACCTTCGCGCCACCGAGAATTGCCACGCAGGGCCGCGCCGGATTGGTCGTCGCCATGCCCAGATATTCGAGTTCCTTCTCCATCAGCAGCCCCGCCGCGGCTTTCGGCACGAACTGAATCATACCCACCGTGGAAGCGTGCGCCCGGTGTGCAGTGCCGAACGCGTCGTTCACATAGATGTCGCACAGGGCGGCGAGCTTCTTCGAAAATGCGGGATCGTTGGCCTCTTCTTCGGCGTGGTAGCGCAGGTTTTCCAGCAGCAGCACTTCGCCGGGCTTGGGCAGCATCGCCTCCACTTCGGGACCGACGCAATCGGACGCCATCGCGACGGGTATGCCAAGAATTTCCGCCAGCTTCACGGCGACTGGCTTGAGGCTCATTTCCGGATTCGGTTTCCCCTTCGGGCGGCCGAGGTGGCTGGCGAGCACCAGTCCGCAACCCTGCTCCAGCGCATATTGAATGGTTGGGATCGCGGCGCGAATTCTCTTGTCAGAGGTGATTTCCTGCCCGCCCGGCGCCAGCGGAACGTTAAAGTCGACGCGCATGAACACGCGCTTTCCCTTCAAATCCAAATCGCGAATGCTGAGTTTCGACATGATTGCTTAGCCTTTCTCTTCGGGTACTGCCGTCAATTCTGTTGGTAGCTTTGCCAGGCGGTAGGCCTCGATGAGCGCGCCCGCCGCCGGCCCGTATGTTGGGGGCTGCACGCGGTTGCCATCTTCCAGTTCCACCAGCGTGCGGAATCGTTCCAAAACAAAATCGCTTTTGAAAAGCCCGCCGATGTAGGACACCGGCACCAGGTTGCCGTCCACAAAAAGCTGGCGGCGAACGGCGGCGGTGGCTGTCGCCAATTGCTGCGCCTCGGCGTGCAGGATGTCACGGGCGATGTGGTCGCCTTCGCGCGCCGCTTCGTCGACGAGCTTGGAATAACTGGCAATCACCGGTCGCGAATAGTCCGTCGTGTAGAAACGATGCAGAAGGTCGTTCGCGTCCGATGCGCCAGAGGCCGATAGCAGACGCTCACGCAACGTTGTGGCCGGACCCCAGCCTTCTTCGTTCCGCAATATGGCGCGGAGGGCTTGGCGTGTGGTGTCGAAGCCTCCGCCTTCGTCGCCGAAGATGTAACCCCAGCCACCTGCGCGCGCTGTCTGGCCCGATGCATTGCGGCCGAACGCAAAGGAACCCGTGCCGGCATTCGTGATGATGCCCGGCTGTCCGGCGGATGCGCCACTCAGGGCGATGGGCATGTCGGTGGTGACCTCCAGCGCGGCGATGGCGAACATCTCCTCGATCAGCGTCCGCTTATCGGCCGGGCCGCCGCTGAAGCCCATGCAGGCGGCGTCGAAGTCATGGCGATGGTCATCGAGGTCCGCCGCGCGAAGGGCCGCGCGCACGCTTCCGCCGATGGCGTTGACGAATTTCTCGCGCCCACCGGGACCCTTGACATGATTGCAGGGACCGCTGCGGCCCATTCCAAGCACACGCCCGTTTTGATCTCCAATCAACGCGGTGGTACCGGACTGGCCGCCATCGACCCCGAGGTAAATGCGGCTCAAACGTCTATGGTAGCGAATCGCCGTCATTCGAACCGGTAGAGATACACACCGTTGGCTTGGCTCACCAGGGTTGCGCCCCACTCTTGCCTGCGCGCGGCGAAATCGGCGGTAGCGAAGTCACCGTCGGCCGTAAGGAACCAGCGGATGCCGTTGCGCTTAAGCTCGCCGGTGGCTGCGCGGCGCAGACCGAGGGGCGGTGGAGTTTCGCGGATCACGGGTGCCTCGGCAAGCACGGACCACGCCCCCGAGCTATCGAGACCTTCCAGGCGTACGCGGCTGTTTTGTTCGACCGGCGGAGACTGCGCCCAAACACGATCAACCATTTGTCGTGCGCCGAAACGCACCTCGACATACATGCCCGGGAACAGCGATTGATTACTCTGCCATTTCGTGAGTTCCGAGTTGTCGAAGGCCAACTGGACGGTCCACGGAAAGGGGTGCGCGCGCAACCGCCATTTCGCGTCGCGCGTGAGCTCACGCTTGCCTGAGTAGAGGCGAATTTCGGAGAGATGCCACTGGTCGAGGTCATGGGCGGCTGTCTGCACGAGCCGCACGGCCTGCAACTCGCGCGGGGGAAATTGAAAATCCAGCACGCGCGTGGGCTTGTATTCGGGGATGAGCGGCGTCCACAAGATGGTGCCCAGGCGCGCGCCTTCGGCCGATTGATAGACCACCATGACGTCGCGCGAGGTGTACGCTTCAGCCACTTGATTGAATGTGAAAACGCGCTCGCCCGCGGGCACCCAGGCGTCGATCAGTCGCGACACCGTGTAAGTGGGCCATAGGCGCGCGAGGAATCCCTCTTCCGTTTCGATGCGCAGCGCCGGTTTCCACCAAATTCGGTCAAGGCGCCAGGCGTATGTCGCCGAGTATTCTTTGATCACGTCAGGCCAGGAACTGATGGCGTGCGCAAGCACGAGTAGCGCCAGCAACCAACGTACGCGGGCGAAGGCCAGAGCCAGCGCGAGGGCGAGAAACGGCAGCGCGGGGATGAGAAATCGCGTGCCGATGTTTGCTGCATACACGCTGGCGAATAGCGCGAAGGCCAGCAGCAGGCGGCGTCCGATGGGGCTGCGCAGAGCCAGCAAAGCCAGCGGCGACAGCAAGAATAGCGGCCCGAAGAGGCCGCACAAAACGTGCCCGCGTGCGGTGATTTCGAGTGGGATGTCCCAATGGCTCTTGAGTCCGTCGTAATTGCGCATGTGTTGGCCGTATTCGCGTTCAAAGGCGACCGTCACGTACGGATTCGGGAACCACTGATTGAAGAAGGGCGCAACGGGATTGGCTGTCCAGAGCGCATTTTTGATGGGCCAGGGAGCAGCGATGATGAGAGCGAGCGCGCAAACTACGGACGCTGTTTTGAGCCAGGGCCGGTGGTCTTTGCGCAACGCCCACACGATTCGCGCAAGCGCATAAGGCAGGGCCAAAAAGGCGGTGTACTTGATTGCGAAAGCAAATCCGGCGAGCAGCCCGATCAAGACGAGAACGCCTCGCTGGCGCGTAGCGACCCATATCTCAATGAGGTGAAACACTCCAAACAACACGCAGGCGACAGCCACGTCGTTATAGGCACTTGCTCCATCGATGCCCACTACCGGCGAGAAAAAGCAGAAGAGCGCTCCCGCGAGCCCCGCATGCGGATAGCCAAAGCGGCGGCCGTGCGCGAGCATCAGCATGGGAAGCGTGATGAGAAAACACCAATGGACAAGCGCCGCGGCGGAATGGCGTCCAAACGCATAGGCTGACAGGAATAACATTTCAAGACCTTGCGAGAGGAAGCCGTACATGCTGAGCGTATAGCGGTGGAAGCCGTGCTCACGGTAATAGCGCGCAACAAGGCCCAAGTGATAGGCAGAGCCGTCGGGGCTCATTTCGGGCGCCATCGCATGAAAAAATGTGATCACCAAGAACGGCGCCGCAAGGAACCAGACTCCGAACCTGAGCTTGCGATCCAACGGCGCGAAGGATTCACCACGCCCTCGCCAGGCATCCGTTCGCCAACAGGCAACGACCGCAATCGCCACGACAGCCAGGACGGTGCCTTTGTAGAGTGCCTGGCTCGCGGTGAGTACGAAGATGAGCGTCGACAGCACCGGTGCGCCGCACAGGAACGCGACCCATTGACGTTCTTGGCGGTAGAGCACAATGCCTAACTTGTGCAGCAGCAGCGAGCCGATCGACCAGCACCCAAGTACTGTCAGCGCCGCGCCGAAAAGGATGTAGACCGCAAAAGGCATCCGGACTTTATTCGGCGAAGCCGGCGCGCACCAGGGTCACGCCCAGCTTCACTCCATCGGCCGGGGCTACGTACACTTTGTCGAGCGCGAGTTTCACCACGATGTCCTGCCCTTCGTTGAGCCATTCGGCGGCGACCGCCTTTTCGAAATGTTGTTCGCCGGGTTTTTCGTACTTCACCGTGTCCAACGCGTGGCCGTTCACGAAATAGGCGATGGTGAGTGGTCCCGTTTCCTTCATTGTGTCGGAAGAGATCGAGAAGTCGGCGACGAATTTCAATCCCTTCGTCGTTGGAAGAACGAAGCGCAGCGTGGGATTCTGGCGCGTCCAACGCCACGCACCGGCCTCCAGTGGACCGATATCGTTCAGGAAATGATCCTCGGCCGCGGGGTCGTTCATGGCGATGAAGTGCTTCAAACGCGAAGTGTCGGGACCTGACACGGGATGTCTTTGCACAGGCGGCGCGTAGGTGTCCGGTATATTGACGCAACCCGTAAGCGCCATCAACGCCGCAAACACCAGCCACCTCATGAGTCCACCTTGTCTTTCGCGTAGCACAGCTCGTTCAACGGGCATTCGCCGCACTTCGGTTTCCTCGCAATGCAAATCTTCCGGCCGTGGTGGATGATTTGATGCGAAAACAAGATCCATTTTTCGCGTGGCAAGATCTTCATGAGATCGCGCTCGATCTTTTCGGGTGTCGATTCGCGGGTGAGATCGAGCCGGCGCGAAATCCGCTGCACGTGCGTGTCGACCACGACGCCATTGGCGATGCCGTACGCCGTTCCCAACACGACGTTGGCGGTTTTGCGGGCCGCGCCCGGCACCTTCAACAAGTCCTCCATCGTGCGCGGAACTTCGCCACCATGATCGAAGAGAAGCTTCTTCGCCGCGCCGATAATGCTTTTTGTCTTGTTGTTGAAAAAACCCGTAGTGCGGATCAGTTCGGTCACCTCCGCCGGATGTGCGTGCGCCAGATCGGTGATGGTGGGGTAGCGCCTAAATAAACCGGGCGTCACGATGTTCACTCGTTTGTCGGTGCATTGCGCCGAAAGGATCGTCGCTACAAGCAGCTGCCAGGCGTTTTCGTGATCCAACTCGCACGTGACGTTACCGTAGTGTGCGTCGAGAATCTGCAGGATTCGCGTCACACGCGCTTTGCGCTCAGCTGCGGTCTTGGGACGCGTGGGCCGCATGAAAGTTATCATCGTAGCATTGCGGCCCTGGATTCTATTGGCTGCCTCCGTCCTGGCGGTCTTTTGGGGCGTGTTGGCGGCACCTTTCCATTACGACGATTTCGCCCTGCTGCTCGACCCCGTCATCACGTCGTCGTCGGGCTGGTGGCAGTGCTTCCGTTTGGAACAAACGCGGCCTCTCACGTGGTTTAGCTTCTGGCTGAACTTCCAACTCTCAGGCGCGAACCCGGCGCCCTGGCACGCCTTCAATCTGGCGCTTCACCTGATCAATGCGCTGTTACTGTGGACGAGCTTTCAAGCCCTACTACCCGGGCGCGCGTCCTGGTTTGCCGCGTTTTTCTTCGCGCTTCATCCGATTCAGGTGGAATCGGTCGCCTACGTCTATGCGCGCGGCATTCTGCTTGCAACCCTGTTTTGCTTGATTGCGCTGCGCCTGTGGATTGCGGGGCGGCGTTGGCATGCGGTGGCTGCATTCGCACTGGCGTTGCTCTCCAAGGAGGAGTGCGCTGCGTTTCCGGTATTTCTGCTGTTGCTCCACTACTCAACGGGCCGTGACACGAAGGAGCGTGGGCCTATCGCTGCGATGCTCGCGCTGTCGCTGGCGGCGGTCGGCCGCGTGGCGTGGATGGCTGCCACCATTCCCGGCTCCGGTGCGGGCGCACAAAGCGGCATTTCGCCCAAGGCCTATTTCCTGACGCAAGGCGTCGCGCTCTGGCGCTACTTGCGGCTGATCGTCATCCCAACGGGCTTCAGCTTCGAACCAGGGCTCACGATCGACACGGGCTGGCTTGCCATCGCCGCGTGGTTGGGGATTGCTGGACTTGCCTTCGTCGCCACCCGCTATTTCACTCGAGCGGGCGCCGGTTTTTGGTTGTTGAGTGCGCTGGTCTTGATCGCACCCACGTCGAGCGTCTTTCCGGCGATGGACCTCGCGGCAGACCGGCGGCTGTACCTGCCGATGGTCGCGCTCTCCTCGGCGGCTGGCTTGCTCCTGCGCCGCACCGACTATCCGCGCTTGCTGTGGGCTGGCGCCGTCGTGCTCGGCATGTTCAGCTACGTGCGCGTCGATGTTTGGCGATCACCTGAAGGACTTTGGGAGGACGCGATGCGCACCGCCCCGGACGCCGTCCGCCCACGCGTTCAACTCTCGCGCCTCCGCCCACCGAAGGAGGCACTCGACATTTTGCTCGAAGCAAAAAACATTGCTCCCAACGATCCGGCCGTGGCATCCGAATTAGGGAGAGTGTACATGCAACTGCAACAGCCGGGTGAGGCGTTGAAGGAGTTCGGAATGGCACTGGCAGCGGCCCCTCGCGATCCGATGGCCTTCAACAATCGCGGCGTCGCGCTTCTAGCCCTGGGTATCCGCGAGCATGCCGAAAGCGACTTCCGCCATGCTCTGGAATTGAATCCGTGTCTCCAGCAGGCACGCGAAAACCTGGCCCGGCTCAACATCCGCGTGGACGCTCCTTGCAAACGATAGAGGAGTCCCATGCCCGACCGAGCCTGCTACGTTCTGCGTAGCGAAATGACCGTTGAGTCATCTCTCGCCGACACTTTCCGCGTCTTCGAGGATCCGAACAATTTAGCCAAGATCACACCGTCGTGGCTCAATTTTCGAATCGTGACTCCGAATCTGGAGATGCGCGAAGGGGCTTTGATCGACTACACGATTCGCTGGTTGGCTTTCCCGATGCGATGGCGGACCCTCATCGCCGCCTATGAAGCCCCACGCTATTTCATCGACGAGCAGATTAGAGGACCGTACACGATGTGGCGGCACTTGCACACGTTTGAGGAAACACCAGATGGGACTCGCGTGGCTGACGAAGTTCGCTACATCCTGCCAATGGGACCGTTCGGGCGGATGGCCCACGCCAGTGCCGTTGGCAGGCAGTTGAGAGGGATTTTCCGATTCCGGCAACAGGCGCTGGCGCCCCTGCTCGGCCGGATTGTCGGAGCGCCCGATCCGGTCATTGAAACTGCGTCCAGCACGGACTTCAGCGGATCTATTCCACGAATTGGCCGCGGAGAAACTGCCAGTCGGGAATCTCGTAGGCCCGCAAAGTCGTATTGAGCGAAGCGCTGAATTCACGCGATTCGTAAGGTGCCAGGGAAAGAATCTTGACGTCCACGCGGCCGACCATCGTCTGCGCGTTTGTCGGGTGGATCTCCACGGTCCCGTTGATATCGGACAGCTCAGCAGCGGCGTGGTTGATGACCAGAAACTTCACGGTGGCTTTCTTGTTCTCTTCAATCACGCGAATGCCCACGATCTCGATGTACTTGCCGAACCTCGAACCCGTAACTGCGGGTGCAACCGCAGCGGTCTTCGGGGCGGGCGTCTCCAGCGTGGCGGTGGGCGAGGATGCAGCCGCGGCCGTTCTGCCGCCGTTGCGTAGCTTCGGAAGGAGCACGAGATAGCCGACGGCCAGGATCAAACCCAAAGCCACGGCGACACCAACCGCTACCAACCAAGGCGGCAATGCCGCTTGCTGCTGCGGAACCGTGTAGGTCTGTTGGCGTGGTGCTGGTGGGGCGGTGGGCGCGCTCGCAATAGGCGCGCTCGCCACGGGAACAGGCATCGGGCCAGCGGGATGCGGCACCGCGGCTGGCACGGGCGGAGCCATGCCTGTTTGCGTATCGCCCGCGGCTTCCTTGGCCGAACATATAGGGCATTCCATCATCCCGAGCGGGATGGCGTTCTTACATTTTTCGCATTCGACACTAAACATGGGCGTAATTGATTCTACTCGTCCTGGCTCACCGTCACCCAGCCACGTCGTGCCGCGGACTCCTCAATAGCCCGAACGGCTAGTTGCACGCGGTGTCCTTCCGTGAAGCCAGGTTCAAATTTTTCGCCGCGCGACAGTGCGCCCAGAAAGTCTCCCAGAGCCGCAATGAACGTGTGCTCGTATCCGGAGACGTGGCCCAGCTTCCAGAAGTTTCCGGCATATGGATGGCCTGCCGCACCGACCAGTATCTTCTTCGCCGCCTGCATGTCGCGCGGTTCGGTGGCATCGAACCAGGTGAGCCGTGTCAGATCCTCAAGATCGAAGCCAAGGGCGCCGCGTTCACCATGGATTTCGAAAGCGTTCCGGTTGCGGCATCCGGTTGCATAGCGCGTGGCCTCAAAGCTTCCGATGGAGCCATTGGCAAATCGCGCCAATACGAGCGTCGCGTCGTCGATGTCGCGTCCCGTGGCAAAGGTATGCTGCATGGCCATCACCTCGCTGAGGGGACCGTTCAGCCACAACGCGAGATCGAGCGAATGCGTCATTAAGTCGCCAACGACCCCCGACCCGGCCCCAGCGCGGGACGTCTTCCAGTTCGGCGGACGCGTCGGATCGTTGCCCCACTCCTGCAAATACTGCGCCCGATAGTGAAACACGCCGCCCAGCTTGCCTTCGTCGATCATGCGCTTGGCCAACGACACAGCTGGAACGCGCCGGTAGTTAAACCACACCATGTTTGGTTTGCCCGCGACCGCAGCGGCCATGCGCGCAGTCTCGTCAGTAGAGATGCCGAGCGGCTTTTCGCAGAGCACGATCTTACCCGCCTCGGCGGCAGCCAGCACG
The DNA here is from genome assembly GCA_040007195.1 of Acidobacteriota bacterium. GTDB lineage: Bacteria > Acidobacteriota > Terriglobia > Bryobacterales > Bryobacteraceae > JAFLBB01. The sequence goes on from JBDTVQ010000031.1 coordinate 29,236, forward strand.
ACTTCGGCATGCAGCACGTTGGGCACGGCCACATCCACCACGTCGATGTCGGCGCGCTGCACCACCTCGCGCCAGTCGGTGGAGGTCTCGCGCCAGCCCCACGTGGCGGCCATTTTTGCCAGCCCATCGGCGTTGCGGCCGCACAGGACCGCCGTATCGATGGCATATGGGACGTCGAAGTAATGCCCCACCTGCCGCCACGCATTCGAATGCGCCCGCCCCATGAATCCTTGTCCAATCAGGGCCACTCGCAGATTCCGGTTTGCCAATGAAGGTTCCTTTCCGATGTTGCTACAATGATGGCTTCATTAATTCAGGAGACTCAATCCCGTGCGCTTCCTCGTCTTGATTCTGCGCGTATTCAGTTACGGTTACCACACTCTACTGGGATTGTTCCTGCTGGGCATTGGACTAGTGGCAAAGTTTTCGGCTTCTCACACTGCCTTTTCGACGCCGGCCCTTCCCGGTGAAGGCGACGAACAGATCATGTATGCCATCGCTCTAGGTGCGATCGCCCTGGGATCCGTCGCGGTGGCGATATTTGCGAAGTTCAGACCGCTATTCATCCTGTGGACGTTGGCGGCCGTGATCCTGTTCGTCCGCGGATTTTTTTGGGAACCCTACAACTACAGTGACGCGGAGGAGTTCAAATTCACCCTGTATGTGCTCGCAGGCGCGGTTGTTGCGTTCCTTGGTTCGTTGCCGTCACTCGACAAGAAGCGCTGACAAGCTCGCTCAGATTGCTTTCCGGCCTTGCACAATCCCAACCAGCGTCACGCCCAGTGCCGCGACCAGCAACATGTGAAGCACAATGCCCTCTACGGCCGAAGTGGTTATCCCCAACAACCACAGCAAAAGAAAGATTGTCATGGCCAGCCACAACATGGGAAGCACCTCGCTAGTCATTCAATGGCAATCTGATGACCAAATCGGAAACCCTTTAGCGGCGTGCCGTAGCTTCCCCAGCCGCCCTGTAAATCTTGCACCCTAGGCAGATCCGGGTAGGCCCAACTCTGACGCTTTTTCCTGCATGGCGGCAAGGCAGAAGCCGATGTGCTCGTCTATGTCTACCCCCAACTCAAGGGCCCCCTGTCTAATGTCGTCGCGGCTCACCGCACGGGCAAACGCTTTATCCTTCAGCTTCTTCTTAACCGATGCAATGTCGACGTCGAGGATGCTTCGACTTGGGCGGACATAGCTGACGGCGGTGAGGAATCCGGCCAACTCATCGCAGGCAAACAGCGCTTTCTCAAGCATGGACACGCGCGGCACGCCCGTGAAGTCGGCATGAGAGAGGATGGCCCGGCGGACTTCTTCGTTGACGCCGCGTTCGGCCAGGATTGGCTCGCCTTTGGTGGGGTGGTCGGGAAGCGTGGGATGGATCTCCCAATCGAAGTCGTGGAGCAGCCCGGTGACCGTCCACTTCTCCTCCTCCTCGCCATACTTGCGCGCATAGGCGGCCATGCAAACCGACACCGCGTGCCCGTGTTTGCGATCACTTTCCGACTTCGTGAATTCGCCCAAAATCTCCCACGCCTGCTGTGAGTTCATCCCTGTTGTTATATACTGGTTGATGTAGCTCGTGGGCCTGTGGCGCAGTTGGGAGCGCGCTTCCATGGCATGGAAGAGGTCAAGGGTTCGAATCCCTTCAGGTCCACCAACTATACCCCTTCCCGTTTCATACACTTCCCTTCCCTCCGCTATGCGCCGCCGCAAGCCCCTACTCACCGCCTGTTGGAAGCAGTCTTCGCTTGTCTTCTGATCCTCCATGTTATGTGATGCTCAACAGCACACCATTTAGGGCCGACTTCCGACTAGAGAACAGTGACTGACCCCAACACACCAGAACCTGGCTCACACCAGCTCCCAATTGTCAGGTGCCGATCAGCGACCTAACCAACGTGATGCTGGGCCGCGACCCCTTTGATCTCGACCCAAGTAGACTGAGCAAGCCCCTGCTTGCCCGCGAGGTTCCGTGGCGGCGGTGGTTGACGCCTAGGCCTTGAGTTCCTCGATTTGCTTCGTCGCGATCCCAACGGGGCGGTCGATCGGAATGCCGGCGCAGGCGAGCAGGGTGGTCAGCAGATCGCCCTGATTCCCCTTTGTATCCTCGAAGAAGCGTCCCGTTTTGAGCGAACCGCCGCCTTTGCCGGCGATCACGAAGGGGAGGTTTTCGCGAGTGTGCTTG